>CAJOGK010000069.1:34254-39116 GCA_905234145.1 uncultured Prevotella sp.
TGCCATCTCTTTCACTTGTTCTGGCTGCATGGTTTCATCCTGTTCTTCAAGAATCATGTTGCTGTAACCTAAAATGGCGTTCAGGGGCGTGCGCATCGTTCGGCTCGCATTATCGATAAATGCTGATTTCAGTTGTTCACTCTTCTGGGCACGTTTTACCTCTTTCTTTAATAACCGTGACTCTTTTTTCTGACTATTAGGGGTATTTTTGCTTACTTATAGCATTCAAAGATACTATCAACAATACTCTTTGGCAACTTCTTGGTAAAGAGGCTGACAAGCCAACAAACGGGGAAGCCACCCACCATCGCAATCGCACCGCAGTTGATGGGATTGATGGGGTTGCCTATCATCATGTTGATAACCGTCAGACCCACGCCCCAAATGAAGCAAGCCCATACGGAAGCGGTCGTAATGCCACGCCAATAGAGACCCAGCATGAAGGGCGCAAGGAAAGCACCGGCAAGGGCGCCCCAAGAGATTCCCATAAGCTGAGCGATAAACGTAGGCGGATTCAGGGCAATCAGCAACGAGATGGCGATGAAGAACATGATAAGCACACGCATCACAACCACCTTGCGAAGCTCAATCTTCTCAGATACGATATCATCGATGGTACCCTCTTCTACCTCGCCTGGCAATGACTTCTTATCACGATAAATCAAGTCGAGCGTCATCGTAGAACTAGAGGTGAGCACCAAAGAGGCCAGAGTAGACATAGAGGCTGAGAGCACCAGCAATACCACCAAAGCTATGAGTACATCGGGCAAGGTAACCAACATAGAAGGGATGATACTATCGAAAGCCAACTTACCATTCAGCAAGACGGGAGGCATGCCAAACAATCGGCCAAAACCACCGAGGAAGTAGCAACCTCCAGCCACGATGAAAGCAAACACGGTAGAGATAATAGTACCACGCTTGATGGCACTCTCATCGGTAATCGAATAGAACTTACCTACCATCTGAGGCAAACCCATCGTACCCAGAGAAGTAAGCACTACAACGCCCAGCAAGCCCCAAGGATCAGGGCCAAACCAGGTAGCGAAACCACCATTTACATTAGGATCGGTATCGGAAGGCAAAGCAGCGAGCTTGTCGACAGCAGCCACAAGACCACCCTGCACATTGAGCACAGCCACGATGACAGCGATGATACCAAAAAGCATGATGATACCCTGAATGAAATCGTTCATCGCTGTGGCCTTGTAACCACCCAGAATGACATAAACAGCGGTCAAAGCTGCCATAATGATCACGCAATATTCGTAGGGGATGCCAAAGCCCATCTCGAAAAGGGTTGAGATACCTTTATACACACCTGCGGTATAAGGAATCAAGAAGACGAAGGCGATGACAGAGGCCACCACGCGCAGACCCTGATCGGCAAAACGAGTGCCGAAGAAATCAGGCATCGTGCGAGACTCGATATGCTGGGTCATCAGCTTGGTGCGACGACCTAAGAGCACCCAAGCCAAAAGAGAACCAATCACAGCATTGCCAACACCAATCCACGCAGAAGATAGTCCGTATTTCCATCCGAACTGACCTGCATAGCCTACGAACACAACGGCTGAGAAATAACTTGTTCCGAAGGCGAAAGCTGTAAGCCAAGGACCTACGGCACGACCACCTAATACGAAACCTTCAACACTGCTGGCCTGCTTACGGGTATAAAGACCCACGCCAATCATCACGGCCAGAAAGATGATAGTGAGCGTTATTTTGATAATCATAATCCTAGAAAGCTACTTGAACTTGGGCTTGAAGCCAGTTATAATCTTTTGAACTGATGTTTTCGCCACAAAGGCAACGGGTGTACTGGAACTGCACACGACACTTCTTATAGAACCAATACTGCAGACCAACGGTCAGGTTTGTCTGATCCCAACCTTCAACCTTTGTATTGCGATCGAAAGTCTCGCCACTTGCCACCACATCGAGGGCATCGACCACAGGAATGCTCAGCGTCGCATAACCACCACGGGAGCCTACCTCGCCATCCTGACCACCCAACCACTCTGCACGGATACTGGCAGGGCGCGCCTCCTTATACTTGCTACCAGTATAGGGATGGGTCTTATACTCAGCACCCACGCTATAGCGATTACGCTTGTAATTGTCGCCCACCTGGATGTCTGGATTCCAAGCAGCTGTACCTACTGCACAGCCCGTACCCAAATAGCCAGAAGCCACGATGCGTAAGCCTGACATCGGGCGCAACTCGAGTTTGGCAATAAAATCCTTCTGATTGTTCTGGTCCTTACGATTAATACCTTGTCCACTCATCAGGGCGAGGTTATAGTGCAGGAAGCCGTTGGCCAAATCGCCATAAACCTCAAGACCCATATCGCGACCATAGTTCACACCATTCAGAGGATCGGGGCCCTCACCGGCAAGATAGAGCACAGCCTGAGAATACACATCGATAAGCTCGAGTTGTGTAGGCGAAAGCGGATTCTCCATCGTGTAGGAATGCTTAAACTGACCCAAACGAACGGTGAGTTCATTACCATTGGTAATACGATAATCGGTGTAGAACTCTTGGACGACACTGGAGAAATCGTGCATAAAGAGGAACGACCAGCGATCGGTGATACGCGCCTTTGCCCAAAGCAGGGTACGCTTAAGATTGTAGGCATTGGTGCCCTTACCATTGGGATCCTGATACGACCAACCACCCTGCGCATAACCACTCAGCGTAATGCGGCTTTTAAGATCATCCAACCAATTCACTTCTTTTTGTTGCCCCATCGCAGCAACACTACTGAACACTGCCAGTAAGACTGCCAATGTTCGAAATTTGCAAGTTATTTGTTTCATTCTGTCATAGTTTATATACATTTTTTAGTACTTGCGTCGGCAAAAGTACAACTTTTCTTGCAAATAGACAAAAGAAAAGCCAAAAAACAATTCATTTTTTGGCGATTTGCTAAATTTTTGCTAATTTTGCCCGCATAAATATACAAACTTAATCATCAATGAAAAAATTAACTTGCTTATTACAACTATTTCTGGGTTGCGCTACCTTAACTTTTGCACAACCAGCTTACGAATGTCATCAAGATGGCAAAGTAACATTTAAGTACGACAATCCCAATGCCAAAGAAGTATTGGTTGACGTGCAGTTTGCAGGGCGAAACCCCATGCAGAAAAATGCAGAGGGCGTATGGGAGGTAACCCTCGGACCAGCTGCGCCCGATATGTACCCCTACTGCTTCATCGTAGACGGGGTGAGTGTGATGGATCCCACGAACGATCAATATTTTCCCAACGAGGGATTTAAAAACAGCTTACTGGAGATTCCAAATTTCAATGGCAATCTAGCGCACGACATCCGTCCCGTTCCCCACGGAAAGATAGAGTATATCCACTACTATTCCAATAGTCTGGGCGCTACGAATCAGGCGGTAGTCTATCTGCCCCCTCGCTACAAAGAGGATAAGGAGAAGCACTATCCCGTGTTCTACCTGATCAGTGGCACCACCGATACTGAAGAAGTATATTATAAGGTAGGTCGTGTGAACTATATCCTCGACAACCTCATCGCTGAGGGTAAAGCTGAGGAGATGATCGTAGTATTACCCTATGGCAATCCCTATAAGCTATTGCCTACGATGCCTGACCTCTCGAAGATACCAATGACGAACTTTGGGAAGGATGTGTTCAGTCTCGACCTGATTAACGATCTGATGCCTTATGTAGAGCAGCATTATCGCACCATCAACGATGCTGACCACAGAGCGATCGGTGGTTTTTCGCGTGGAGGAAATCAGGCACTCTCGAATGGTTTGCGCAATCTCGATAAGTTTGCCTATCTGTGCAGCTACAGCTCGTTTACATCGACAGATATCCCCGGGGTGTACGACAATGCCAAGGATACCAACAGCAAGATCAAGCTCTTCTGGCTGGGTGTAGGCACCGACGATTTCCTGTATGGCAATGCCAGAGACTATTCGGAGTTTCTGGATAAGCACGGCATTCGCTGTGTGAAGGAGTACACCAACGATAAATTTGGTCATACCTGGATGAACGCCAAGTATTTCCTGAGCAAGACCCTGCCTTTGCTCTTTAATCCAGAAGCAGCAACAAAGGCCATGAAGGATGCCAAACCTACCCTCGCAGCGACGGGCAAAGAGGCTCAGTTCACCCCTGGTGTAATGGCACGCCTTTTCCCAAAGCCCATCATCTCACCAGACTATCTGAGCGATCGTGTCATCTTCCGCATGAAGGCACCAGAGGCGAAGGAAGTAAAACTCGCTGGGGAGATTTTCAGCAAGCCCCTCACCATGCAGCGCGATAGTGATGGCGTTTGGTCAGCTACCGTCAACGAGCATCTCTACGAGGCTTTCACCTATTATTATATAGTAGACGGTACGCCCGTAGCTGACCCTCAAAATATGTATCTTGCACCCCTGAAGGGCTTCAAACCCAGCATCTGTGCGCATCCTTCGATGACTTACAACTATATCAACATGGGCAAGATGGCACATGGTATCGTAAGCTACGACCTGAATAACAATAAAGCTTGCTATCACCCTGCTGAGGGCAAGGCACAATTCGTCATTCAACTGATTCCTGGTAAAAACGACACGATGGAGAGTTGGTTTAAGATCGGTGGTGCTGACGTAATGGCTGATAAGCTTATTGCTACCAAGAAACTGCCACCTTTCTGCATCACCACCTGTGAACCCAAATGCGACAAGAAAATGTATACCTTGAAGGCTGACGATTATCTTTCATGGCCTGAGCGTCGCCATGCCTTGGAATCGCTGCTCGACTCGCTGATTCTGCAAGCAGCAGTAAAAGGTGAGACCAGCGCTAATCTGCCCCTTTTCCAGACGAAATACACAGCAGATCCC
>CAJOGK010000070.1 GCA_905234145.1 uncultured Prevotella sp.
AACACTTGTCGCCAAGTGTTCAAGAGTTTTTCGTATCACGAAAAAACCTCTTGCTAACTTACGTCACGTTTCGCACCTTCGACAGCGCAAAGGTAGGGGAAATCATCCATACTGCCAAGAAAAAATAGTACTATTTCCCAGCCATGCGTAACTTTTATTTATCTGTATTTCAATGAGATTTCATTCAGTTAGATTAGGTTAATACCCGCAAGAAAACCGATGACAAGTTTTCAGATAATCCATATGGATTACAAACCTCTTATTCCATCTATGGTGAGGGCATACAAGAAACTTTCGAACGTGAGACGAAGGCATTAATAGTTAGATGCTTTTCTTTCGTTGGAGAGCGTGGTGATTGTCACTTACGACGAAGAGGGTACGGTTACGTTAGACAACGGTAAGCAAATTGAGGTAATTCCTGCCTGAAAGTGGCTGCTTGAATGAAGGAAATCGTGGAACAGGAAGAAGCCGTCCGCGGGTCTTTTTAGAAGGACTCTCGGACGACTTTATTTTAGTTAGTCATAGGGATTGAAGCAAAATCCATAGATGATTTCATTTAATTTATTAAATCAGATCAATTACTTCTACATGCAACAACAAGGATGTATTCATCCCCTTTGTTATAATTGTTTAGAGCATTGATTATATTCTCTATATTATCTTTGAAATTACCATTTGTTTTAACCTCATTTAGTTGTTTTTCACCATTTAATGAAGTAACTTCATAAAGCCCAAGTTTATGATTTCCCATCCATCCTGGCTTATTACCAGATCCAATTGAATAATTAACCATTTCGACTTCAGGCAAATACAATGACATAGGAACTTCTGTCGTAAAAATTCCATCCTTCTTAAGAAGAGAATACAGACATTTTTCTGCAGAGTCAAAAGCAAGGGGTTGATTATGTGGATTAAAAAAACAGATAGCACAATTTTTAGGAATAGTGATTTTTGTACTGTTAGAATCCCAACTTCCAAAGGTCTTCGTCCTTGATGGTGAAGGGCTGCGTGGCTTCCACAACAAACCTCTCTATTTTTCCGATGCGGCTTATCAACTGTTGCCAGATGCCGCTTTCAATGGTGATTATTTCCATCTTCAATTTCACTTTTTGTTGATTTCGGGTGCAAAAGTACGGCAATGGAAAAACTTCGATTGGCAAGTTGTTAACAAGTTGTCAATAACTTTTTTTTATTTTGTGCCAAAGACGCCGATTTCAAGTGTCTTTCGGTGCCAGTTGATGGATGCAAATGGCGATTCTGCTGCAATCCGGCTACCTTTGCAGCCGTTTAGAATCAAAGTATTGAAAAGTATGGATATAGTAGTATTGGAAAAGAGTGCATTTGAGCAGTTGCTGTCAGAAGTCCGGCAACTGACTCAACGGGTGGAAATGCTTTCCTGTAAGTGTCAGGACAAACGATTTCAGAAATGGCTCACGGGTGAGGATGTCTGTGAGATTCTGGAAATCAGTCAGCGGTCATTGCAGACCATGCGTAGCAAGCATAAAATCTGTTATGCTCAGTTGGGGCGTAAGTTCTACTATCGGCCTGAAGAGGTGGAACTGGTTGTCAAGCAATCAGGCAAGTACCATCATATATAATAATGTGTAGCGGAATGGAAGAAAGAATACTTACCGTTAATGACAATGTGATTGCAGAGACATTGGAGTCATTGCGAAAAGCCAACAGAAAAGCGAATGCCTTGATGGAATCGTATAAGCCAGTCCTTCATGGCGAACGGCTGATGACTGATGGTGAATTGGCGACGGCTCTCCGCGTCAGCCCAAGAGCCTTACGCGATTACCGCAACGAAGGAATCCTGCCCTATATCCGCATTAAAGGTAACATACTCTATCGTGAATCTGATGTCGAAAGAGTTCTGAGGCGCTGTATAAGAGGCAAAATGACGCTGCAATCGGGTTAAAAAGCGCAAAGTGTTAGGTTTTTCGGCGGAAATTGAGTACCTTTGCACACGAATTATGGCAAAGAGACTCTATACATATATAATAATAGTAGCGGCCATTGTGCTATCCATAACTGGATGTACAGATGGGAAACAGGGCATGGTACAGTCACGGCTGCCTCATGATACACTCTATACCGAGCAGAAAGCGATTGCGGTTTACGGCTACGATCCCGTGCGGGCATTACAGATTGTCGATTCGGCGGTTATAGTCGGAAACATGAGCTCTTGGCGAGCCGACAAGAACCGTGCGCGTATCTACAGCCTGACACGAGCGGGCGAAAGGCTCGACTCACTGATGCATTGGACACCCGATGCACGGCTCGACACCGCACGTATTATTGGCGAACAGCTCATCAGGCACGACTCCATAAAGAATAGTCTCGAAAGACAGCAAGATGTACTGGAGATATTGGCTTACGTGGCGCGTTGTCAGAAGGACACTACACTCTGGCTTCGGCGTTCACGCCAGCTGGTGGAAGTATGCCGCAGGCAGGGTGCCGAGACCGAGGCCCTTCGAGGCGAAGCGGAGATTGGAGCCGCGCTGTGCTATATGGGACAGGAGAGCGAGGGCATGGCGATGATGGATAGGGCAATCGGTGCACTCTCCGATGGGGAGCTGAAGTTCAACGAACTCGATGCCCTCGTCATTGCCCTGAAGCGCAAAGCCGGGGTAATGATTTCTAAGGGGCAGGCGGCAGAGGTGTTGCCACTGGCCCGGCGCATCGTCACCTTGCTCAACGATTACGAGCATCACCCCGACAAGTACCATGACGGCACCTACCGCGAACCACCAGCAGCGAGGCGCGAGGAATATATCCGTTTCTACCGCTCACAGGGCGAGAACTTCATTGCTACTGCCTACGCCGCATTGGGACAGTCTGACGACATGTACGTCACTTTCGAGCGGTTGGAGAACATCGTGCGCGATGCCGAGACGCGCGAGCACCGCGCCCGCTACGATGCCCTTGAGCAGCAGTTAAAACGACAAGAGTCCGAGGCACACAGCCGTCAGATGACGATAGTCGCCATTGCTGTTGTCTGCTTACTGCTCTTTGCATTGCTGTTTGCCGCGTATGTATTCGCCAAGAACAGGATTATCAACATGAAGAACCGTGGCTTGGTTAAATTGATTGACGAAGCCATCAGATATAAGGAACGCTACGAGCAGATGCACCAGTCCATGCTGGCACACGTGGAAAGTGAAGGAGAGACGGTGCCGCATCCTGTTGATTTGAAAAGCTTTTCTGCGGATGCTCTATTCCAGTACCTCTATGATGACATCCGGGAGAAGCGGCTTTACCTCGACCCGAAGTTCGACCGGCAAGCGGTCTGCAGCCGCTATGGTCTTACTGCCGTACAGGTGGGCAATGCCTTTGCACAGGGCAGCGACTATGATTCTGTAGCTGATTTCGTGCGCGACTGCCGCTTGGAGTATGCCTGTCACCTTCTCACAACTACAGACATGAAGGTGGCCGACGCGGCCAGTGCCTCCGGTTTCAGCCGCGCCACCACTTTCAACCACGACTTCAAGGCTCGTTACAACCTTACCCCTTCCGAGTATCGCCGGAGATAACTTTCCGTACGGCGGCAGAACCTCATTTCTGATAGCCCTGATACCTCCTCTTGCCCTGCCTTTCGGCGGAGCTTTTGTTTTGCTTGTGCGATTGCTGATTTGTTATGGTGGGATAAAACCAATTTTATTTTTTTGCTTATTTATTTCAACGGACTTGCTCATTCGTTTCTGCTATTGTGTACGCAGGGGATTTACAGTAACTTTGCACCTATAAAGATACATGCGATATGGAGCAAATGATTATCATCAACGTCGTTATCGTGGCAGTTTTAGTGACGGCTGTCATCGTTTATCTGGCCCTACGGCGGCAGAAAGATGCCGTGCAGGACGAGGTGAACCGGCTAACGCTTCGCCTCACGGAAATGGAAATGAAGATGGACGCCTTCCATGCCATCAAAAACATTCCTGGCGGTGGTAGTGCTGCCGC
This sequence comes from uncultured Prevotella sp., assembly GCA_905234145.1. Taxonomy (GTDB): domain Bacteria; phylum Bacteroidota; class Bacteroidia; order Bacteroidales; family Bacteroidaceae; genus Prevotella. Next base: position 3,964 of record CAJOGK010000070.1, read on the forward strand.
TGATGCCCAGGGACTGACAGCTGTGAGCAAGGAAGAAAAGACTGCCAACGTGGACTTGTCGGAGATGGACGACAAGGAACTTTTTGAACATATCAGTCGAGTCATCCGTGACGAAGAACTGTTCCGCTGGCCCGATTTCAACCGCGCAGCCGTGAAGGAGCGGTTCTCTCTCTCGGCTGCGCGCATCGGCGGTGCCTTTATGCGGGGCGGCGGCATGGGCCTGCCCGAGTTTGTGCGCAACTGCCGTCTGGACTACGCCTGCCGCCTGATGGTGGAGCAGCCTGAGTTGTCGTTTACCGAGGTGGGCGAGGCTTCAGGCTATCAGCGCACCACTACGTTCTACCACGACTTCAAGGCACGCTTCGGCATGCCCCCGGCTGAGTACAGGGCACAGCAGTTAAAACAGGATGATGCAACTGCCATCCAGTCAGTACAGCCGCAGGGCGGAGAACCGAAGGAACAGCAGGAAATCACAGAACCAGAGAAGAATAACGATGTACGGAAACAATAGTATTCAGGACCCCTATTTCATGCTGCTCTATGGCTTGACAATGATGCTTGCCTTAGGGACGGCAGTCTATCTGCTATGGCGGCGCGGCAATGCCTTTACCAGCGACGAAGCAGAGTCTCCCGTGATATTGCGACGCTGGGCAGCCGCCTTCTTTGCTGCCGCAGCGTTAAGCCACGTCTGGTGGCTCCTTTTAAGCACCGTGTGGATGACCGGCGACAAGCCGATGCGCGACACGACCGCTGTCGCTCTCGACTACCTGACGCTGATACCCCTCATGATTGCCACGCTGCTGCGCATGTTGCAGGACCGCCAACGCCCCGTCTGGCCGTGGATAGTGGCTGAGATTCCCGTTGCGGCATTGGCCCTCGCAGGCATTATTTACCACTACGATGCCATGCCCTGGGTGATGACGGCATACCAGTTGGTCGTTGTTGTCGTGTTTGTGGCCTACTATATCATTGCCGTGCGGCAGTACAGCCACTGGTTGCTCGCGGGCTTTGCCGACCTGGAGCACAAGGAGGTGTGGCAGAGCCTCGTCATCATCGTCGCCATCTTTGTCACCTATAGCATCTATTCCACCAATGCTGGTGAACTATACCGCGAGTATATGGCGCAGGTGGTCAGCATTCTGATTTTCATCATCCTTTTGTGGAGGGTGGAGACGCTGCACGACCTCAGCATGCCCTCGCCCCAGCCTCTGCACGTCGCTGACGGAACGGGCGTTGCCCATCTCCTGCGTGAACGCTGCGAGGAACCAGAACTTTACTTGCGCCACGGTTTCACGCTGGCCGACCTTTCCGCTGCCGTCGGCATCAGTCGCGGAGCCCTCAGCGAGTGGTTCATCGAGCACGGCGACCGCAACTTCAACGGCTACATTCACCGCCTGCGCATCAACCACTTCGTCCGTCTCTACGGCGAGGCTGTCCGCGACGGCCATCCATTCACAGTGTTCTCTTTGGCCCGGCAGTGTGGCTACCGCAATTATCTGCGTTTCACCACGGCTTTCCGCCATCGCATGGACTGCAGCCTGACCAGTTGGACGAAACGATATACATTTTCGGCCATTGGCGATCATTTACCCGATTAAAAAGTAACGATTCATGTTTAAAAGTAAAAAAAATGTAAGACCTGCGTATTTGAAGGAGGGGGACAAAGTGGCCCTGATTTCCCCCGCCTACTGGGTTCCTCAGGAGGCCATCAAGGAGGCAGCAGACACCATCAGAGGATGGGGCCTGCAACCAGTTATCGGACCACACACCAACATACTAAATATGGAAGCCTACGCGGGAACGGTCGAAGAACGCACGGCCGACCTGCTGTGGGCACTTCAGGACGACAGCATCCGGGCCATCATCTGCTCTCGTGGCGGCTACGGCTCCATGCACCTGCTAAGCCACCTTCCCCAGACGTGTTTCCTCGAACATCCGAAATGGCTGATTGGCCATGGGGACATTACGATATTGCTTCATGCTTCAGTATGTAACAGGGTCATCGGCATTCACGGGCCTATGGCATTCCAGATGGCTGGAGAGCATGGACTGGCAACGGGCATCACTCGCGACATCCTGTTTGGCACGCTGCCACAATATGAAGTCCGCCACAGCCCCTATGACCATTGCGGTCGGGCCGAGGGCATTCTCGTGGGCGGCAATCTCTCCTCTTATTCCGCCATCACGGGAACCAGTTTCCAACTCCCCCCAAAGCATGATGTGATTCTTTTCATCGAGGAGACAGAGGAACCGCTGCACAATATCGACCGATTGTTCTACAGGTTGCTCCTGCAACTTGACTTTGAGCACGTAAGGGGTATAATCCTCGGCTCGTTCAATTCCATCAGGTTTGACCTCCAGTCAGACAGCGTGGAGCAAATGCTGACAGCCCATCTGGCAGAATATGACATTCCCGTATGCTGCGGCTTCCCCGTGGGGGGCAACAGTTGCATTCCTATGATGGTCGGTGCTCCATGTGTGTTTGAGGTCAGCCCCGAGAAGTCTGTCCTGACATTCAATGTCGAGGGAGAGAGAAAGACATACTCCTTAGAAGGAGCAAGTGAGCAGTTATTCAAGAAGTAAATAATTTAAAAGTAAGAAAGATGATGAGAAAAATCATGCAATGGATGGTGGCTGCCACCCTGACAAGCAGCCTCTTTGTATGGACATCCTGTTCGAACGATGACAATGCGGTGATTCCGCAGCCCGGCCATGAAACGGAGTTCGGCGCACTGCTGAAGACACTGGACTGGGGCACGGACACATGCTTCGTCTATGGTCACAAGACACCCGACGTGGATGCCGTCACCTCGGCCTTGTCGTATGCCAGGCTGATGCGGCTGATGGGCTACAACTGCAAGGCCAAGGTGTCGAGCGGGATGAACCGCGAGACGGCCTATATCGCCCACGTGTTCGGCTTCGCGCTGCCCGAACTGAAGTCGAGCGTGGTGCCGCAGACACGGCTCATCCTGACCGACCACACCGACTATGCGCAGTGCGTGGAGGGTGCCCGCGAAGCCGTTGTCCTGCAGAAGATAGACCACCATGTGGAGGGCGACATTGCAGACAGCGGCATCCCCTTTGTGCGCCGCGAGATGGTTGGCTCCACCAACACCATCATCTACGAGATGTATAAGGAACAGGGCATCACCATCGACGACGAGACCGCCCGCATCATGCTGGCAGGCATCATCAGCGACACGCGCAACCTGTCGAAAACCACCACGCAGGCCATCGACTCCACGGCATTGCAAGCTCTGACCGCACAGTTGGCCATCAGCCCCGACTCCGTGGCTCGTCTGAACCGTGGCATGGAGGATGCAGCCACCGACTATACCGGCATGACCGATGCCGAGATTTTCCTCTCCGACTACAAGGAATACGAGATTGGCGGCCATCTGCTTGGCTTCGGCAGCCTCGTCTGCAAGCAGAGCCAGATGGAAGCCTTCATCGACCGCATGCTGGCAGTCATGCCCGAAGTGATGGGGCAGCGTGGGCGGCAGATGCTCGTTGCCAAGATTGACAACATGGTGGAGAACACGGGCGACGACCGTGCCGAACGGCCTTACGTGGAGAATGGCACCTATTTTATATATTATGGTGAAGGTGCCAAGCAGGTGGCCGAGGGCGTCTTCGGTCCGTCATTGCGTGAGGGTGTCTGCTATACATCCGAGGAACTCTCACGCAAGCAGATTGTGCCGCGAATCACTGAAGTGCTGACTGGTAATTAAAATTAGTAATGTTTCATCAAACACAACGACGATGAGAAAGTTACATGAATTAACATGGATGCTCGCCGCCACCCTCGTTTGCGGCGCAAGTGTATTCACATCGTGTTCGTCGGACAGCGACGACAACCCAGTAATTAACCCCGACGACCCGGCCCAGGTAGCCTTAGTCGAAAGGATTAAGGACTTCTACCCCTATGGCGGGAAGACTTAACAAATAAAGATATGCCAATTGAAGCGATAATCGACAAGTATTTCAAGAAAGACCTAACTCCTAAAGAACGTCAAGGCCTTTACCATTTTCTCATGCGATCAAGCACATAAGAGTAGAATATTGTTAAAGAAAAAATCACTTGGTGTTTGCTTCATATAAGAGGGTGTGCCTGGCTCACCCTCTGTGTTATTTTATTTATGAAGCGGAAGGGTTCTTGAGACGGGGCCATCGTAGGTATTCATCCAGATGCTTACAGAATCGGCAGCGATGGCAGAAACGGGGATGCTGACATAAACCTTCGTGGAATAATACTCAGGCACTTTGTTCTGATCGTGATGCAAAACGATATGGTGGGAGCGCGTCTCATCGTTATTGACCATGATGGTATCGGAAATGAATGCTAAGCGATGAACAGCGGTGGTATCCTCTGTAACACCTGTCTTTAACAGCATGTATAGATTTAAATACTTGCCCGACTTGCTGAGCCAGAGGCTCTCAAACTTTACAGGATCGGTACGGTATTTCTCTTTGAAATCTGCCCAGTGTTTCAATGAGGGGCAGGGCACCTGTCCTACCGAAAGTACCTCAGCAGCATACTTGCCCTTAGCCGTTTCCACCTTATTATAATATAGCATGCAACGGTAAAGGGTATCGCCCTTGGTAATCCAGTTTGCAGAATAAGGATTTACGAGGGGGAGCATCTCATCGTCGTCGGTGGTGATGGATACGATTTGCTTACTGGCATCTATCTGTGCCTCTACAAAGTCGCCACGCATCAGCGAATACTTGCCCTCACCTTTGTCGTAAGCATCTTGCGTGCAGGAAGAAACTATAGATAATAGTGAAAAGAGTATAAATATGTTTAACCTACAAATCATAACTATTAACTATAAACTATCAACTCTTAACTTATTTATCGCAGGATTGGCATACATCGTCAGCATGCGCTCACGCAGAAAGGCCTCATCCTTGTTAGGAAGCGTAATCTTTGCCAGCTGAGCCTCCAGATAAGCCTCGAAGTGCTGTTTGTCTGCCTCTGTATAATGGGCAGTATGCTCTGCACGGCCATTCAACTCATCCAAAGCGATATAGTTACAGGGGTAGAGCTCGTAGCCACGATGTATCTCGTGATCCATACGCTCAGCAATGGCCTTAAAGTATTCTGCCTTTGGCAGGTCTTTGAGCTCGTCGATCCAAGTATTGATGGGTGCTGCTGGGCGATATATTACCCTACCCTTATAGCCAAAGATACCTGTTTTCATATTGTCGAGATCGTCCTGACGGCTCTTCTTAAAGGCAGGGTTATCGCGCTTCTGCTGGAACTCCTGGGCCTTGAGATAATCGCAAGGGTCGTACTCATAGCTGATAGTAAGCGGCACGATGTTGAGTTCCTTCAAATCGCCACCCATCGCCAGCATCTTCAGTACGGCATCCTGCGTTCTGTCGTTAGAATCCTTGGCCCTACCCTCGCGCTGGGCTATCCAGATATTCTCCTTTTTCTGGGTGACAGCGAAATGGATATAGCGACTCATCAACTGCGATGAAGCCAACGTTTCACGAAGCGACAAGCCACGACGCACCGTAAAGGCCTTGTTCATACGAACCAAGTGCTTTATCCAAGGATAAATAAGCAGATTATCGCCAATACCGATCTCTACCGTTGTGGGATAACCTGAATCGAACAACAGCACATCGAGGAAAGCGGAATCGAGCACGATATCACGATGGTTCGATACGAACGTAAAACGCTCGTCTAGTGGAGAGTGGATAGTGGATAGTGGATAGTTATGATTACTTTTTAAAGCAGTATCCTCAAAGCTACAACCGTCGGTGTGTTTGCGGATAATGTGCTTTACCACAGGCTTCATAAACCGTTTCTGGAAGTCAAGGGGCGTCTTCACACCAATGAAAGCCAGGCGTAAGAGACCATTGCGAACTGACTTTGGCAACCAAGGGGCAAAGCCCTTCATTACTAACGAGAACTGGCGGTCGTTCAACAAGTCATTAAACGCCTGCTGCATCTCTTCCGGCTCGTAAGGCCGAATCTCATCGAACTCCTTTGTGGTAATCATAACTATAAACTATCCGCTATAAACTATCAACTAACCCAATTGGTTTTCTACAATATCTGACAAGACATCAGCCATTGACAAACCTGCTGCACGTACCTGCTGGGGAATAAAGCTGGTAGCCGTCATACCCGGAGTGGTATTCACCTCAAGCATCGAGATCTTACCCTCTTTCGAGATGATGTAATCGATACGGATGATACCGTTGCAGTGCAAAATGTCGTAAATATGAGAAGTGACCTGAGAAACACGATCAGCGATGTCCTTGGAGATACGGGCGGGGGTGATTTCCTGTACCTGTCCGTTGTACTTGGCATCGTAATCGAAGAACTCATTGCTGGTTACAACCTCCGTAATAGGGAATATTACCGTCTTATCGTGGGTCTTATAGATACCCTGCGTAATCTCGGTGCCCTCCAGATAACTCTCTACCATCACCTCCGGACTCTCCATCATGGCCTTACGGATGGCTGGAGCCAACTGATCTTTGTTCTTTACCTTGGTGACACCAAAGCTACTACCATCGGCTGCAGGCTTTACGAAACAAGGCATACCAATACGCTCCTCTACCTCATCGTCGGATACCAATTCCTCGTAACCCTTACGGATCAACAGCGAATCGGCCACACTCACACCATAACCACGCAGATACTGATTCAGCACGAACTTATCGAATGTGAGTGCCTCAACCAGTACGCCACTCGTGCTATAAGGCATTTCTATCAATTCGAAATAGCCCTGCAACAAGCCATTCTCACCAGGAGTGCCATGAATCGTAATGTAGGCATAGTCGAACAGCTTTTTCTGTCCGTTTTCAATAAAAGAGAAATCGTTACGGTCTATCTTTGCGGTGGTACCATCGGGTAATTCCACATGCCAGTCGAGGCTCTTGATGTCTACAATATATACATTGTAACGCTCCTTGTCGAAGAAGGAGTAAAGTCCTTGTGCCGAACGCAGTGAGACATCGTGCTCTGATGAGTCACCGCCACATACAATTGCAATCGTTCTTTTCATACGCATTATTTCATTTCTTTAATTCTTCATATACTTTCGCCACTTGTCAATCAGTGCTGCCATATCTGCAGGCCATTCTGAGGAGAAATCCATCTGCTGGCCCGTGGTGGGATGCACAAAGCCCAAGGTCTTGGCGTGGAGTACCTGACGAGGACACAGTTTAAAACAGTTTTGGATATAAGCCTTATAGCTAGCTGTTCGCTCACCTCTGAGGATTTCCGTTCCCCCATACCGCTCATCGCTAAACAGCGGATGGCCAATGTGCTTCATGTGGGCACGAATCTGATGAGTGCGCCCTGTTTCAAGGATACATTCCACCAACGTGACATAGCCATAGCGCTCCAACACCTTATAATGGGTAACCGCAGGCTTTCCTATCTCAGAATCGGGTGGGAACACATCCATACGCAAACGGTCTTTCGGATCGCGCCCGATATTGCCCTCAATACATCCCTCGTCTTCTACAAAGTTTCCCCACACCAAAGCGTTATAGCTGCGATGGGTGGTCTTGTTGAAGAACTGCTTGCCCAGCGAGGTCTTGGCATCAGGCGTTTTTGCCACTACCAACAAGCCACTGGTATCTTTATCGATTCTGTGAACCAAGCCCACCTCTGGGTCATTGGGATCGTAACTCTCCAAGTCTTTCAAGTGCCAGGCGATGGCATTTACAAGTGTGCCACTGAAATTGCCACACCCGGGATGAACCACCATACCTGCAGGCTTGTTGATTACCATCAGGTCGTCATCTTCATACACCACCTCCAGCGGGATATTCTCTGGTTCGATGGTGGTATCATAATGAGGACGATCGAGCATCAGTGTGATCACATCGCCCGGGCGTACCTTATAATTACTTTTTACGGGTTTGTCGTTAACATGGATGAAACCAGCATCAGCAGCCTTCTGAATGCGATTACGGCTAGAATGAGGCTGATGTTCCGACAGATACTTATCGATACGCACAGGCTCTTGCCCCTTGTCCACCTCCATACGGAAGTGTTCATAGAGTTGCCCGTCGGATTCGCCAGAGGCGTCATCTATCAGTTCAATATCGTCGAATTCATCCTGCTCTATCATTATTCTGAAGCTTTTTCAAGTTCGTTGGGGTTATCTTCCTCCATCATGCGATATTCTGGTTCCACCTCGTCTTCATCCGTCTGATACTGACCATTACCTATCATCAGCGTCAGTGGGTGGTCTATCGAAATACGTTCGCCTGCTGATACCTTTTTACCATCGCAGATGATACCATATACCCAATCTTTCTCGCCAGGCACCATCTGTGGCTCCAGTAATTTAAAACCGATGGCCATCAATCTGGCCGCAGCCTCACGGTAGCTGCTATTATCTACCACATCAGGAATCGCAAAAGATGGCGAAGAGGGCGAATTCACCGTTACGTAAATCGTATGCCCCTGCTTTACCTTTGTACCAAAGCCTGGATTCTGCATGAGAATGCAATCTGCTGGCAATTTCTTGTTAAAGCCAGAGTCAGACACCACGATATTCAACTTCAGGTCGTCGATGATGGCACGTGCCTCGCTAAACTTCTTACCCTCTAATTTAGGTACTTCGATACCTTCGCCGTGATGTGTATACCATTCCAGGCCATACTTCACGCCAAACATAGCAAGAATCACCACAATCAGCATTGCCAGGAGGTTGCCCACCAGAAATTTGCTGAAAAACTTGCCGAAGAAATCCTTTGTTCTCATCTTTTCCTTGCTTAATTGCTATATTGCGTGCAAAGGTAAGGCAAATCAGCCAAAAAACCAAAACAAAGGTACAAAAAAAACAGAAAGAAGCAAAGATTCTTCTCTACCTCTTTCTGTTTTAACCTATTTTCCTATTAAGAAACCGGCTTTTTACTTTCCGTGGTTCTCGTCAGAAACTGTTAACTTCTTGCGACCCTTAGCACGACGTGCAGCCAGAACGCGACGGCCATTCTTTGTAGCCATTCTCTCACGGAAGCCGTGCTTGTTTACGCGACGGCGATTGTGGGGCTGAAATGTTCTTTTCATTGCTTCTTACTTATTTATTTTGTTATAATTTACCGATTTGGGCTGCAAAAGTACTCATTTCTTTTGAATTACGCAAGTTTTATGCGAAAATTAGCATAACTTTTTGCTTTTTTTCCAAAAAAACACTAACTTTGCACCCGAAAACGATAAAAAAGAAACATTTTTAGGTATATGATTAATTCACAAGACATTAAAAAAGGTACTGCTATCCGCATGGATGGTGGTATTTGGGTGTGCATCGATTTCCAGCACCGCAAGCCAGGTAAGGGTAACACAATTATGATTATTAAGGTGAAGAACGTTTCAGACGGTCGCGTACTGGAGCGTCGCTTCAACATCGGTGAGAAACTGGAGGATGTAGTTATTGAGCGTCGTCCCTATCAGTACCTCTATGAGGACCAGAGCGGACGTATCTTCATGAATCAGGAAACTTTTGAGCAGATTCCCATCGATAACGAGCTTGTTATCGGACATGAGTATATGAAAGAGAGCGATATCGTAGAGGTTGTTTCTGATACAACTGATGGTACGATTCTTTACGCTGAAATGCCTGTTAAGACCGTTCTGCGCGTGACTCACTCAGAGCCAGGTATCAAGGGCGACACCGCTACCAACACTTTGAAGCCAGCTACACTGGAGACTGGTGTTGAGGTTCGCGTTCCTCTCTTTATCAACGAGGGCGACCTGATTCAGGTTGACACTCGCGATGGCAGCTATCTGCAGCGAATAATGAGATATTCGATCATCGTTCCTGTCTACAATCGTCCTGACGAGGTCGAGGAGTTGCTTGAGAGTCTTTGCCATCAAACGGTTAAGGACTTTGAGGTAATTATTGTAGAAGACGGATCGGTAAAACCTTGCAAGGATGTTTGCGATAAATACGCAAGCATCCTTGCTTTGCATTATTACGCCAAGGAGAATAGTGGGCCTGGCCAGAGCCGTAACTATGGTGCAGAGCGTGCCAATGGGGAATGGCTGATTATTCTTGATTCCGATGTGGTATTGCCCGAAGGCTACTTGCAAGCAGTAGAGAATTCTCTAACCTCAAACCCCTCACCTCTCACCTCTGAGTTCATCGCCGCTTTCGGTGGCCCCGATGCTTCTCACCCCTCTTTTACCCCAGTACAGAAGGCCATCAGCTACTCTATGACCTCTTTCTTTACCACTGGTGGTATTCGTGGTGGTAAGGCAAAACTCGACAAGTTCTATCCCCGTTCCTTCAATATGGGCATTCGTAGGGATGTATATCTCGAGCTAAGCGGATTTTCCAAGATGCGCTTTGGCGAGGATATCGACTTCTCTTACCGCATCGTGGAGGCAGGTTACAAGCCACGTCTTTTCCCAGAGGCTTGGGTATGGCACAAGCGTCGCACGGATTTCCGCAAGTTCTTCCGTCAGGTATATAATAGTGGTATCGCACGCATTAATCTCGAAAAACGTCATCCTGGCACCATGAAACTGGTACATCTGTTGCCTACCGTATTTACAGTTGGTGTTATCGGGCTGATTCTCATTTCTGCCGTAGGTCGTGCGCTGATGCACTATGTCGATCGCGATCAGTTCTACTGGATGTGCTTCGCCCCTTGGATACCTATTTTATTATATAGTCTGCTAATCTGCATCGACTCGACCATCAAGAACCGGAGCCTGAGGGTAGGACTGCTATCCATCCCTGCGACCTTTGTCCAACTGATGGGCTATGGCCTCGGCTTCATCGAATCGTGGTGGAAACGATGTGTACTGAAGCAAGACGAATTCCAAGCCTTTGAAAAAACGTTTTATAGTTGATAGCGGATAGTGAATAGTTGATAGTTATGATTACCTTAAAACAAAAAACTATGATGGAACGACAAGACAGTCCTTTACAAGTAAAAAGTGAGGCTTTTGCAAAAAGGATCATTAAGCTTTACCAATATTTGACTAGGGTCAAACATGAACAAGTGATATCTAAGCAGATATATCGGAGTGGTACCAGTATTGGAGCAAATATTGCAGAGAGCAAAAATGCACAAAGTCCTGCAGACTTTATCAACAAATTAAGTATTGCACTAAAAGAATCTGGAGAAACCGAATATTGGCTAAAATGCCTTAAGGAAAGTGGTTATCTAAATGAAAAAGAATTCTGTTCTATCTATAATGATAATGTCGAAATTGGGAAGATGTTAACTAGCTCTATTGTCACTATGAAAAAGAAAAATGGTATACTATAAGTAATCATAACTATAATCTATCCACTATGAACTATAAACTAAAAATATCTGAGTGGGCAGAAGAAGATCGCCCAAGAGAGAAAATGATGTCGCTGGGTGCAGAAGCACTGAGCAATGCGGAGTTATTGGCTATACTGATTGGCTCGGGTTCTACAAAAGAGAGCGCCGTGGAACTCATGAAGCGGATTTTGGCAGATTGCAAAAACAATCTCAATACCCTTGGTAAAATGACCATCCAAGACCTTTGCCGCTATAATGGCATTGGCGAGGCTAAAGCAATTACGATTCTTGCGGCCTGCGAACTAGGCAAGCGTCGCCAAATGGAATCGCCCGAAGAGCGCCCCGACCTTGGCACGGCCACCCGCATCTATAACCACATGCACCCCGTCATGCAAGATCTTGATGTGGAAGAGTTCTGGGTATTGCTCATGAATCAGCATTATCGACTGATCAAGAAAGTGAAAATCTCACATGGTGGCATCACAGAGACAGCAGTTGATATCCGCATCATCATAAAAGAGGCCGTTCTTGCCAACGCCACCATCCTCGCTGTGTGTCATAACCACCCCTCAGGCGGCATCACCCCTAGCAAACAGGATGACAATCTAACCAATCAAATCCATCAAGCTTGTCAGCTTATGCGCATCCATTTCATGGATCACGTCATCGTTACGGATGGGCTTTATTACTCTTACCACGAGTCTGGACGGGTATAAGCAAAAACAAGTTTTCCGCTTTTTATTTGGTTTTTCCCATAATTTGCACTATCTTTGCAGCGATTATGACACAACAAGAAAAGACTCAGATAGAAGAACGGATTGTGGATGTTCTGAAAACCGTTTACGATCCGGAAATTCCCGTCAATATATATGATTTGGGAATGATTTACAAGATCGATGTGCAGGATGATGCCTCCGTTGATCTTGATATGACCTTTACGGCCCCTAATTGTCCCGCAGCAGATTTCATTTTGGAAGATGTCCGCACCAAGATTGAAAGTGTGGAAGGTGTGAAGAGCACTAATGTCAATCTGGTGTTCGAGCCTGCTTGGGATCAATCGATGATGAGCGAAGAAGCCCGCGTCGAGCTTGGGTTCGACTAAAGGTAAAAAGGTAAAAAAGGTAAGAATGAAAAATATCTATTTCCTCTCAGATGCCCATCTAGGGTCGCTTGCCATTCCTCATGGCAGGATGCAAGAGCGACGTCTGGTGCGATTCCTCGATGCCATCAAGGAAAAAGCAGCTGCGGTGTATCTGTTGGGCGACATGTTCGACTTCTGGTACGAATATAAATATGTAGTGCCCAAGGGTTATACCCGCTTTCTAGGCAAGCTTTCAGAGCTTACCGATATGGGCGTCGAGGTGCATTATTTTACAGGCAATCACGATATCTGGGCCTACGATTATCTGGAAAAAGAGTGTGGCGTTATTCTGCACAAGCAGCCTGAAACCACAGAAATCTATGGCAAAATGTTTTTCTTGGCGCATGGCGACGGACTAGGCGATCCTGATAAGAAGTTCAAGCTTATTCGTGCCATTTTCCACTCGTCAGTATGTCAATGGCTTTTTTCTGGCCTCCATCCCCGCTGGGGCATGTGGTTTGGCTTGAATTGGGCCAAGCACAGCCGACTGAAGCGCCCTAATGGCGAAGAACCAGCTTATATGGGCGAGAATCGCGAACATCTGGTGCTCTTTACCAAGAAGTATATCCAGTATCATTCCAATGTAGATTATTTTATTTATGGTCATCGCCATATCGAGGTCGACTTGCAATTAACCAAAAAGGCACGCATGGTGATCCTCGGCGATTGGATAAACCAGTTCAGCTATCTGGTTTACGATGGCAATCATCTTTTGCTGTCTCAGTATATCGAAGGCGAGAGCCAACTCTAAACTCTAGACTATTATGAAGAAGATTGTAACTTTCGGAGAATTACTGCTCCGCTTTTCCAAGCCCGATCATTTGCGCTTAACGCAGGGCGACATGTTTACAAGTAAATACGGTGGTAGCGAGGCCAATGTGGCCGTTTCGCTGGCATCGCAAGGCGAAGAAGTAACCTACATCACCCGCTTGCCAGATACCCCAGTGGGCCATGCTGGTGCCATGAATCTGGCGCAGTTGGGTGTCGATACCAGCAAGGTGCTCTATGGTGGTCAGCGTATTGGTACTTATTATTTTGAGCCCGCAGCAGGCATGCGAGCAGCGAAGGTTATCTACGATCGTTCTGGCTCTGCCTATTACGACCTCAAACCAGGCATGATTCCCTGGCGCGAGATATTGAAGGATTGTGCCTACTTCCACGTTTCGGGCATTACCGCAGCTATCTCGCCCCAAGCAGCTGCAGCTACTTTCGAGGCCCTTGACATCGCAGAAGAAATGGGCATTACCATCTGTTTCGATATCAACTACCGTAAGAACCTATGGAAATACGAGGGCGCAGAACCACGTAAGACGCTGAGTCAGATGCTGTCCCGTTGCGATATGATGTTTGGCGATGCCATCGAGTTTGATTGGCTTTCTCAGCATCCCCAGCCTCCCTTTACGGCTACCGATTCTAATTTCGAGATGCAGATGAAGGAGTATGGCGAGTGGTTCGATGAGCTCCATGCCCAGTATCCTCGTGTAAAGCACTGGATGATGGGTATGCGCAATATCGTAAGTTCCAAGCACCACACGCTTACTTGTTTGCTGTGGACGGAGGAAAAATTGCTGCAAGCACCTATTATAGATATACCCGATGTCGTCGATCCCGTAGGTGTGGGCGATGCCTTTATGGGCGCTTGGCTGCATGCCGTCAACCTCTTCCCCGACGACAAGCAGAAGCAACTTAACTACTCGCTCGCAGCTGCAGCCCTTAAGAACACCATCCCTGGCGACTTCAACCTCTCTTCTGAAGACGAAATCCTCGATGTGATGGAAGGCAGACATAACCCCTCTACCCTTTATAAGACCATCGGATAAGGATGAAGATTTATACCATCCGCAATCGCAAGAGATAGAAAGCTGCTTTTAATAGTTTCGTTTTTGCTAATGTCACTAGGGGTTCGAGCCCAGACATTTGCAGATACATTGGGCCTTTCTGTGGCTCAGTGGCAAATGGCAGAGGGTCCGCAGTTCATTAGCGTAGTGGCTATTAATCCTCGTCACCATCGTGCTGGCATTGGTATTTCGCCCAATACTGGCTTCCCAAAAGATCATGTTAGGTGTTGTAGGTCTTTAAACATAAATAAATCATATTTGCTTTGGATTTCTTGCAGAATTCGTAGGAAATACCTATATTTGCAGCAAAAATAACGTATATGAAAAGATTCTTTATTGTAAGTGCAGTGCTGATGATGGCTTGTTTTACGAGCAGTTGCAATGGTGATGGCAATGAGAAAAGCGATGATACGCCTTTTCACGTAAAGACCGTTGCGAACTCTGGTTGCAAAAAGACGGGAAACGACACAAGAAGTGCTGATGACGTTTCAAACCCCGAGTATATCGAATACAATGCGATGGGCGATGGTTATTTGTCGCTCAATCATGTCAACACCTACTTTAATTGTCAACCAGGAGAGCTGAGTATTCAGGCTACTTTGGAGGGCAATGAAATCAAAATCCTAGAGACAGAAGAGCAGGCATTGGTAAAATGCATTTGTCCATACGATCTCTATTGCGAGATCGGTCCTCTAAAGAACGAGAAATATACGATTGTGGTCTATAAAAAGACTTTCGAAGATGGCGAGTATGCCCGCTTTAGCATCACCTACTCGAATGCACTTAGCGGAAAGTATCAGATAGAATAAAGCATTTAAGAAGGCCACCCAGCGATGGATGGCCTTCTTTCTTTGGTTATACAGATTTATTTTTTAAGCTCGGGATTTACGAATCTCTTGGGCTTTTCGATGGTGGTGGTATCTGCAGTAGCACCACGAGAGTAAGCTCTGTAGTCGTACCAGGTATCGTAGCCCCAGCGGTAGTTGCTACCATAGCTAACACGAGCCGTATTGTAGAGTTCAAAGTCTACCGTGTTGCCACCATCATAGATGGTACCCCAGAAGCGATCGTAATCGAGATGATAGTTGCGGATTTCGATATCGTCACCATCCTCGATGAAGTGAACGTAGATGTTACCAGCACGAACCGTCCAGTCGATGTGGTTAGCCACATAATCCCAAGGTGCATTGCTGTAGTAATCTACCCATGTGCCAGAACCACTGGAAAATTGACGGGGATCCTTCAGGAAAGTGATTTCCGAATAAGTGGCATCGTATGAACGACCATCGTAATAAGATGAAATATACATATTCCCCTTCCATGTGCCTTCGAGTGTGTAGGCAATTTCCTCATCCCTCTCGCATGAAGTGAAAGCCAAGCCCATCATGGCGATCATCAGCATTGTAAACATCTTCTTCATAACTAAACCCTTTCCTTATCTTTAAGTTCGACATTTCTTTGATTTCACACTGCAAAGGTAAGGCGATTTAAGGACTAAAAAAAGGGAAAAACCCGAAATGAGTATCGGGTTTTCCCTAAACGTTTGTAGGATATTGGAGAGCGATTACAGCAGATTCATGGTATCTGTAGCAATCATCAGCTCTTCGTCGGTAGGTATTACAACCACCTTTACCTTAGAGTCGTCAGCAGAGATGACAGCCTCTTCGCCACGAACCTTGTTCTTCTCTTCGTCGAACTTCACACCCAGGAACTCCAAGCCCTTGCAGACTTCAGAGCGCATGCTAAGCTGATTCTCGCCAACACCAGCGGTGAAGACGATGACGTCGAGACCACCCATAGCGGCTGCATAGGCACCGATATACTTCTTAATGCGATAGAAATACATATCCTGAGCCAACTTTGCACGCTCATCGCCATTCTTGGCAGCATTCTCAACATCGCGCATATCGCTAGAGCCACCAGTAATACCGGCTACACCACTCTTCTTATTAAGCAGACTGCTCATGCCATCGGCATCGAGGCCAAGCTTCTTCTCAATGAAAGTTACAGCGCCACCATCGATGTCACCAGAACGGGTACCCATAACAAGACCCTCCAGCGGGGTAAGACCCATGGAAGTATCAATACACTTACCATCGACAACAGCTGCGATAGAACCACCATTACCAACGTGACAAGTTACCATCTTGGTACCCTCTGCAGGAATGCCCAGGAACTCGCAAGCACGAGCTGAAACATAACGGTGAGAGGTGCCGTGGAAACCATAGCGACGAATACCATACTTCTCGTAAAGTTCATAAGGTATGGCGTACATATAAGCCTTAGGAGGCATGGTCTGATGGAAGGCGGTATCGAACACACCTACCTGAGGCAGACCAGGCATGAGCTCCTTCACGGCATTCACACCCTTCAGGTTGGCAGGGTTGTGCAAAGGAGCAAGGTCAGAGCACTCCTCGAAGGTTTTCAGCACCTCGTCGGTAAGAATCACGCTCTTATTGAACTTCTCGCCACCATGCACCATGCGATGACCTACGGCATCGATTTCGTCGAGGCTCTTGATAACACCGATCTCAGGATCGGTAAGCAGAGAGAAAATGAACTTCACACCCTCTGTATGCTCAGGGATGTCGTGCATAATCTGCTTCTTCTCACCATTGGCCAGCTTTACCTTTACGAAAGCGCCATCGAGGCCTACACGCTCAGCACCACCACTGGTCATCACACTCTTATCGTCCATATTGTACAGGGCGTACTTGATAGACGAAGAACCACAATTCAATACAAGGATTTTCATGCTAATTATTAATTATCAATTGTCAATTATCAATTATTTCTTGGCGTCCATAGCCTGACAAGAGGTGATGGCAATCATGTAATAGATATCGTCGATAGAGCAACCGCGAGAGAGGTCGTTTACAGGACGAGCGATACCTTGGAGCACCGGACCAATAGCGATGGCATCACCCAAACGCTGAACCATCTTATAGCCGATGTTACCAACTTCGAGGTTGGGGAATACCAGTACATTAGCCTTACCAGCGATATCAGAGCCAGGAGCCTTCTTGGCACCTACTGACGGAACCAGTGCAGCATCAGCCTGAAGTTCGCCGTCAATCTTCAGATCAGGTGCCATTTCCTTAGCTAGACGGGTAGCTTCAATCACCTTGTCGCAAACCTCATGCTTGGCACTTCCCTTGGTAGAGAAGCTCAGCATAGCCACGCGAGGATCCTGGAAACCTGCCACTGCCTTCGCCATCTGAGCGGTGCAGACAGCAATCTGTGCCAGCTGATTAGCATCAGGCATTGGGGTAACAGCTACATCAGCTACCACGAGTACGCCATCCTCGCCATACTGCTTCTGCTTAGAGATAAGCAGCAAGCCACCACTTACGCAAGTGATACCAGGCTGGCACTTGATAATCTGAAGCGCAGGACGCAGGGTGTCGCCAGTAGTAGAAAGAGCACCAGAAATCTGACCATCAGCACCTTCGGTCTTGATAATCATACAACCAAGATAAAGCGGATTCTTGATAAGTTTGCGGGCTTCCTCAATAGTCATACCCTTGCTCTTACGAATCTCAGCCAATTTCTCAGCCAGTTCCTCACTCTTCTCATAATTCTCAGGGTCAATCAGGGTAGCCTTGCCAATATTGGTGAGACCCTTCTCCTTTGCCAGAGCCTCAACCTTTGCAGGATTACCAATCAGAATGATATTAGCGATATCATCACCAAGCGCCTTATCGGCTGCACAAAGTGTACGCTCTTCTTCTGCCTCTGGGAGTACGATGCGCTGCTTGTTACTCTTAGCACGCGCTACAATTTGACTTAATAAATCCATAGTTTGCTTTTATTTAAAATGTTAATATTGTCATAGTGAGATTGCAAAGATAGGAAAAATATTCGGAATATGCGCAGTATTCCTTTATATTTTTCAATATTTTAAGCGAAAACCTTTACGGAATCAGGCTAATTCGGTGGTAAGAATGCTTTCAAGCTCCTCTGCAGACAATCGCAAGCGGAACTCGCCATTCATAGCAACAGAGATGCTACCCGTTTCTTCAGACACGACAATGGCAACGCAATCGCTCTCTTGCGAGATACCCATTGCAGCACGATGGCGCAAGCCCAACTCCTTAGGAATGCTGAGGTCGTGGCTTACTGGCAAAATACAACCTGCAGCCTTAATGCGCTTCTTGGAGATAATCATCGCACCATCATGCAGAGGGGCATTCTTAAAGAAGATGTTTTCAATCAACTGCTGATTAACCTTGGCATCGATGTCATCACCCGTTTTGATGATATCATCGAGCGGCATCGCACGCTCTAAGATAATCAGCGCACCCACCTTGCCCCTACTCATATTTAGTGCAGCCATTACGAGCGGGATAATCAGCGTCATAGTATCCATACCCGCTTCACGTATCTCTTTTGAAAAGAGGCGACGGATGGCTTTCATTTGCTGATGCGCACCCAGATTAAATAGGAATTTACGGATATCGTCTTGGAATAACACAATAAGGGCAATAACACCCACGGACACCAACTTATCGAGGATAGATCCCAGAAGCCTCATCTCGAGAACCTGCGATACAAAAAGCCAGGTGATGATAAACACCATGATGCCGATGAACACATTCAAAGAACGTGATTCGCGCATCAGGCGATAGATGTAGAATAACGCCAACGCGACTAGGAAAATATCGATAATATCCTTTACTCCAAATTCAAAAAACATCGTGCAGATTTACTATTTATCAATTTACTATTTACAATTTTCAGTTCATCGCCTTTACAATCCGGATACACTCTATCGCCTGCTTCACATCGTGGACACGAAGGATGCTGGCACCCTTCATCAGCGAGATTGTATTTAGAACTGTAGTGCCATTGAGTGCCTCGTTGGGCGTAAAGCCAAAGAGTTTATAAATCATCGACTTGCGAGAGATGCCCACCAGAATCGGAAGTTCCATGATTGACAATTTCTCGAGTTCGTTCATCACCTTGTAATTATCCTGCAATGTTTTACCAAAGCCAAAGCCAGGATCGAGAATGATATCCTTGGCTCCGAAATCACGCAGTTGCTGCACCTTCTCGGCAAACGAAAGCAACATATCATGAATCGTGGCTTGCTGAGACATTAATATATAAGGTACGCGCAAGCGAGCCACCATACGATACATATCAATATCGCCCTCGCTAACATCATTGATAATATCTGCGCCAAACTCCTCAACGGCCATTCTTGCCACATCAGGACGGAAGGTGTCGACAGAAAGCGCTATAGAAGGAAGTGCCTTACGAACAATCGCCAAGGCAAAGCGCAAGCGCTCCATCTCTTCAGCCTCTGACACCTCGGATGCCCCAGGGCGAGTGGAATATCCACCCACATCGATGATGCTACCTCCTTCTTCAACAATCTGGTTGGCACGCTGGGCTATCTCTTGTTCTGTCTGCGTCCGACTTCCTGCATAGAAAGAGTCGGGCGTAACATTCAGAATACCCATTACCTGAGGCTGGGACAGATCCATCAGTTGACCACGCAAGTTAATTGTATAATCCATAATCGCCCACAAAGATACAAAATAATTAAGAATAAAGAATTAATAATTAAGATTTTTAGTATCTTTGCAGCAAAATTAGCAAAATATGGATATTAAAGAACTATACAAGCTGTATCAACAGCATCCGCAAATTCCCAAAGACAGTATCTTTCTGGCCTTAAAAGGCGAATCTTTTGATGGTAATAAGTTTGCCGCTTCTGCCCTTGAAAAAGGTTGCAGCTACGCCATTATCGATGAGCCGGAATACAAGCAGGACGACCGTTTTATCTTGGTAGACAACTGTTTGCAGACTTTTAAGGACTTGGCCCGTGAGCATCGCCGCCAATTCGATATCCCTGTGATTGGCATTACAGGAACGAATGGCAAGACGACCACCAAAGAACTGATTGCTGCTGTTCTTTCGCAAAAATATAATGTGCTCTATACACAAGGCAACTTCAACAATGACGTAGGCGTGCCAAAGACACTCTTCCGCTTGACAAAAGAGCACGAGATCGCAGTAATAGAAATGGGCGCCAGTCATCCTGGCGACATCAAGACACTGGTAGAAACAGCAGAACCTACTTGTGGTTTGATTACGAACGTAGGTCGTGCCCATCTGCAAGGCTTTGGATCGTTTGAAGGGGTTATCAAAACCAAGGGCGAGTTGTATGACTTCCTACGTAGTCAGAAAGATAGCCTGATTTTCATCAATGCGGATAATGAGTACCTGATGGATCTAATTAGCGATGACGAAGAGGTGTGGCTATCACCCTACTCTACCGATGCTGACAATCAGTATTCGTGCATCAGTGGCGAAATCATCGCTTGTGATCCCTTCTTGAAATTCCGTTGGCGCGAGCCACTGATGGTTCTCGAAGAGGAAGGAAGGAGTACAAAATGGCACAAGGTACAGACCAAACTTATTGGTTCGTATAACATCGATAACTTATTAGCTGCTATTGCCGTAGGTATTAACTTTGGTGTGGATCGCAAGAAAATCTGTGCAGCACTTGAGGAATATACCCCATCGAACAATCGCAGTCAGATGACAATCACTGAGAAGAATCATCTGATAGTGGATGCTTATAATGCGAATCCCACTTCCATGCACGCAGCCCTCGACAACTTCAGTCTTATCCAGGCAGAGAAGAAGATGGCCATCCTTGGGCAAATGGGCGAATTAGGTGAGGAAAGTGAGAAGGAGCACCGTATGTTGGTAGACCGTCTTGAGTCATCAGGTTATGATGAGGTATGGCTTGTAGGCGATAACTTCAAAGACATTGCATGTCCTTTCCGCAAGTTCCACGATGTAGAGGAAGTCAAGTTAGCCCTCAAGGAAAATTGTCCAGAAGGTTTCTATATCCTTATCAAGGGCAGCAATAGCAACAAGCTCTTCCAACTACCAGAATTGCTTTAACAACGGATTAATCGGATTTCACGGATGCAGGTTAGAGGGTTATTATGCATGATACTCGTGCTGCTAACCATCATAGGTTGCACAAAGCCGGATTCCCCAAGAGCACTTGAGGAGGGCAATGCCGTGTATTATTGGCGCACAGAGCTTCGCCTCGACTCTACAGAGCGGGCCTTTTTACAACAATATCATATTAATAAGGTGTATTGTCGCTACTTCGACGTGGTCATGAATGACGGTGATTCAGAACCCAAGCCCAATGCCACCATCACCTTCTCAGACACCCTGCCTGATAGCATCGAAATCATCCCAACTGTCTATATCACGGAAGACTGCATGCACCAGAAACATCCAGATCTGGCAGAAAAGATAGTAAAGCGCATCAGGCAGATGAATGAGACAAACGATATCAAGCATGTAAGCGAGATACAGATAGATTGCGATTACACCTCTAAAAGTCGCAAGATCTACTATGACTTTTTGGAAGAAGTCGGTGGAAAGTGGCGAAGTGGTATGAGAAATGCTATCCTCTCGACGACGATCAGATTGCATCAATTGGCGATGGAGGTACCACCCGTGGACTATGGGGCGCTGATGATCTATAACACAGGCGATCCCAGGAAATGGGAGGAGCGCAACCCTATCCTCGACTATCGCGACGTATATCCCTATCTGAAAAAACTCGATCAATATGACTTGCCCATGGCTGCGGCCTATCCTGTATTCCAATGGGTGAGAGACATTCATGGCGTGAGAGTAGAGCACACAGTAGAGGCTGAAGAGATTCTGCGTGTGAAATCTGCGATGGAGAAAGAACGCAAGAATCTTAAACATGCGATTATCACCTATCATTTAGATAAAGACAATATCAACAGATACAAACCAGAAACCTATGAAGAAATTTATCGTCATTAGCCTTTTATCGGCTTTAACACTACCGATATTTGCCTGCGGTTGGTATGGAACAAACAATTATTATCTGTTCAGCGCCTATGTCAGCAAAGACTTTAAAGCACGTGTGCAGAAAATTTGCGATGACAACTGGAAGGCCTATTTGGGCTCTACGGAAGAATACTTTTGGTTTAATGCCGAGGAGGTTACCAAGGCTGCTCGTCAGAAAGGCGATGCCCTGATGGTGAGCTACGTGGAGAACCTACAGAAGTATCTCGACTGCGTAGACGTGGAACAACGTAAGCAGTACGAATGGGATTACCCCTCGAAAGAAGATATTGATGCCCAGAAGCGCAACCTGCAAGCTGTGCGCAGTTATGCCTTGAGCAAAACAAAGAGCAAACTGCGCTCTCAGCATGCCCTGCTCTATATGCGTTGCAACATGATGCTGGGTCGCCATCAGGAAAATATCACCTTCTGGGAGCAGACGGCTAGTCAGTTCATCGATACTGTTTACAAAGATATGATGAAGAACATCTATGCTGGTGCACTCTATAAGACAGGGCAGGAAGATAAAGCTGGTGAGATGTTCGCTGAGATGGACGACTATCAGAGTCTGATGACGCAGTATTACAAAAAACGCTCTTATCTGGCCATCAGTCAGCACTATAAGCGAAATCCCAATTCAAAGGTATTGCCTTTCCTGCTAACCGATTTCGTGAATAACACCCAAGAGGCTCACGATCATGATCTTGGTGGCAAACTCTTTATTCGCGATATCAGCGACCAAGAGGCTTGGCAGATGATTCAGTTCTGCGAACTGGTAGTGCGCGAGGGTAAAACAGAAGTACCTATCATGTGGAAGAGCGCCAAGGTCTGGTTGGAGTATATGACAGGCAAGAAGAAAGAGGCAATGAAAGACATTGACGATGCCATGAATCTGGAGGGTACGGAGCGTATGAAGGATAATGCCCGTGTGCTGAAGCTTTACATTACAGCCATCGAGGCCAAGCAAAGCACAGATTTTGATGACTACCTTGCCACAGAATTAAAATGGCTCAACGAGAAAGATGAAGAGGATGGATTTTTCAACAGGGCAAAATATCGTCTTACTTCACAAGCCCTCATAGACCACTACCGTAACTCGCCTGAGCGTGCCATTGCCCTTACCAAGGTGATGCAGGCTGGTATGGAGAAGTTTGATATCGACACCCTTCGTGTAGATAAACTCGAGAAGTATCTCTTCTATACCAATACCCCAGCCAAGAATGCGCTAGACAAATATCTGAAGAGTTGCTATCATGAAAACGATACAGCCATCTCGGAGCTGATTGGTACCAAGTATATGCGATTGGCACAATGGGACAAGGCAATCATGTGGTTGGAACATGTGCCTGTAAGCTACTATAACAACAACATGTCGAACGAATATCTTTGCTACTCATTACTTCGCAATGTCGAGGTTGAACCTTGGATCAAGAGACAATGGGTTGATACCAGCAAGCTCTATGATCGCGATTTCAAGTGGTGGAAACAACTGAAGCTTGACTTCTGTAAAGAGGTACAGATGATGGAATCATCGCTGAACCTGTTGAAAGGCAAAGCACTCGAACAGCGATACTACAATCTGGCTGTACGCTATGCCCAAATCAACGTCAAGGGCGATTGCTGGTGGATGCTGCGTTCCTCTAAGAGTGTTTATGATTCGATACGTGTCAATGAAGTCGACTTTAGCATAAAAGCACAAGAGATGTTACAGAAAGCCGCAATGTCATCGGACCAAGCGCTTCAGCGTAAAGCCATCTTTGCAATGGGTTGGCGCGAATTGTATTTCGACAACAACTACTGGCGTGACGAGGTTTGGGACAACAATGTTGGCGACTATGTGAGAAAATATAACGCCAGCTCACCCCAATACCGTGCATTCCAAGGCCTATACGACCAAGTTGGCGACCAGCCTAAAGAGGACTATATCAGAAAGTGTGACGAATACGATTCATTTAAGAATTACTATCGCCAACTTAAGCATTAGAGGGCATTTATTAAAAAAATATCCCTTTTTCTGCACGAATTTGAAAAAAACTATGTATCTTTGCACCCGCTTAATCGGGATGTAGCGCAGTTGGTAGCGCACTACGTTCGGGACGTAGGGGTCGGGCGTTCGAGTCGCCTCATCCCGACAACGAAAGGTTGTCAACCGCAGAAGCCGCACTTTTGACCTGTTTTTGGCGTGACAGCTGGATGCAAAGATACACCTTTACACTTCTGGAACTACCTGACCGTCGAGGAGGTTGATGACACGCTGGGCATATCCGGCATCACGCTCGGAGTGAGTTACCATCACGACAGTGGTGCCTTCCTGGTTCAATTGGGTGAGCAGCTGCATCACCTCCAGACCGTTCTTAGAGTCAAGGTTACCTGTGGGCTCATCGGCAAGGATCAGTTTGGGATTCATCACCACGGCACGGGCAATGGCTACACGCTGCTGCTGTCCGCCTGAGAGCTGTTGGGGGAAGTGGTGTGCACGGTGGCTGATGGCCATGCGGCGCAGCACCTCTTCTACTCGAGTCTTGCGCTCCTTCTTGGGTACACCGAGATAGGTCAGCGGCAGTTCAACATTCTCTTCTACATTCAATTCATCGATCAGGTTGAAGCTCTGGAACACGAAACCAATCTGACCCTTACGGACTTTCGTGCGCTGACTCTCCTTCAGTTGCCCTACATCCTCACCATCGAGCCAATACTTGCCGCTGGTGGGATTGTCGAGCAAGCCCAGTATATTCAATAAGGTAGACTTGCCACAGCCCGAAGGCCCCATGATGGCCACGAACTCACCTTTGTCAACTTCGAACGATACGCCCCCAAGGGCTACGGTCTCCACCTCTTCCGTGCGGAACACCTTCTGAATG
>CAJOGK010000071.1 GCA_905234145.1 uncultured Prevotella sp.
CCCCACTGGATACCCAACTGCTCAAACAGCCAACCTCCAAGCACACCACCAAACAGACCCAGCACCAGATTCATGATAAATCCGAAGCCACCACCTTTTATCAACTTGCCAGCACAAAAGCCAGCCAAACATCCAATGATAATTGAACCTATAATTCCCATATTTTTCCTTATTTATTTGAGTCGTGACACACTTTCATGCTGCAAAGATACGATTTTTTAATAAATGCGCCAAATTTAGGCGCATTATTTTTCTACCATTAGTTATCCTTGATGGGCTTGTCCTTTTCGAAGGTTATGCCTTGATAGAGCTCGGGCGAGCCTTTTTCACTTTCAGGAATGAAGTGGAGACGGACACCACGAATGTGCTTCTTGGCACGGAAATCCTTGAGATTGTCAACCTTTTCGCTCTCGATTTCAAGTTTCAGAAGGCCGAATCCTTTCAATCGAACTTTGTCGCCCATCTGGAGATGGCGACGGACTGTTTCCGCCACCGTCATCATCAGACCTTCGAGCACACCACCACTAATAGTCATTCCTCTGGATGCTGCTTCTTCAAAAAGTTGGCGACTCTCAATCGTTTGATTGTGAACGGCGACGGCCTTGTATTTACCAAAGGTTGGAAGCTTTGGCTTCGTTTCTTTCTTTATTCTGTACTTCATATCTGCTAAATTTTGATGCAAAGGTACAGCATTTTCGAGAGAATATGCTATAAAAGTATCAAAAAGTAACATTTTGGCATGCGATTCGTTACTTTTCGGAAGATAAAACGTAACGAAATGATGGACAAAAAGTAATGAATTGCAGAAAAATTTGGCATGATTGTAGAGAAAAATATTCTAGAAATCTTAAAATCTGATGACATCCGACATAAAATGATAGTTATTCACCTTATTATCAATGCTTTAACCATACTTCGATATGACATACATCTGACATTCTTCTGACATACACCCGACATAAATCTGACATAGAAAGGGGCGATACGGGAGATAGCACGCTTGTAAATACGCTATCGAAGGCTTTCTCTTTAATGGTCGTTTCTGAATTCTCTAGAGAATTGAAGAGCGCGCTAGGACATTGAAGGAAGAGACCCTAAGGGTCGCTTCGCAATTCTCTAGAGAATTCAACAGCAACCTAAGGGCTGAAAGCTTACGAGAAGGAGGGAATGACATCGCCAGCTTACGGGTAAACCATTAATAGTATGTCGGATGTATGTCGGATGTATGTCAGATTTATGTCGGACGAAAAGATACCAAATGAAACGTAAATAGTTGAAAATAAAAGCATTAACTACAACTGTATGTCGGATGTCATTAGATTTAGTAATTTAAAACCTAAATAGATCCTTTATAGGTGTTTTTATTCTTTCTCGGCTTTCGCATCGCCCAACCTTCTTCGGAGAAATCAGGCTCGGGACCTTTAAGGTCGCGAGGGGCCTTGCCCATCAGGTCACCTGACTTCGTCAATGCGTCACCCTGTCTCATTCGAGGTCAAGGGCGGATAGTCTGAACAGGGGCTCGATAGCCTTATGACGCTCGGTAAGAAAGAGTGTATTGGTCAGTATCTCCCTATTTTCTGGCAACCGGACTCTGATGGTGGTTATTGTTCTTGCGTACAAACATGCCGCAAAGGTATAAAAAATCCGCTTGCCCAATCACATTCAATAGGGTACAATAATAATGCTTGTGATGGGCTTGACAAAATATGGTGGTCTGTACTATGAGCATCTGCAAGCAGCAGGATTTATGAACCCTTCCCTTCGGAACTGCAATCCGACGCGGTATTCATAAATCCTGCTATTATTCTACCTGAAAGATAAGTGAGTGCAAAGTTTTCTACCCTCTAATAGCCTTCCTTTATTCTCAGATAAATTGCGGTGCCAATCCATAGAACTACTACGATGACTCCCATTGTTGCTATTGCTCCTATCAAATCCATATTATTTATTATCTTTATTTGCAAAATTTATTAAATACATTCCAAACGCTACAAGCAAGAAGACAACTCCTATGCTTAACCAAAAGAGGAACAGGTAATTAATATCCTGCTTCATCAATCCTGCAAGGATAACACCACCAATTACAAGTTTTGCCACATCAATGAAGAAATCACCCATCTTCTTGGCTATCGGATGCTCTTTCACTTGCTTAGATGCTGCAATTACCACCTGTTTGCTCTGCTGAGCACTTTGGGCTTTGTACTCATCGGCAAAGATACATTATATGTTCCAAACTTCCAAGAATTCTTGGGGATTTAACACGAAATTTAGCATTCTGATTTCTCATACGCATTCAGTTTTAAAGTTATACAATATGTTTTCGACTGCAAAGATACGAACTTCTCATGAACTTACCAAACATTCTGAGAACAATTTACCTAAAAAATTTGGGTACAGGATTTATGAACCCTTCCCTTCGGAACTGCAATCCGACGCGGTATTCATAAACCCTGCTGTTATCTGCTGCAAAGATAAGCAATACTCTGATACGTTACAAATATTGAGGAATATTACTTCGGTACCTATAGCTGTGAATGTCATTCTCAATTCTCTAGGACTTTATATTCGCCTGTGTCAACATTTAACGTAAAATTTACAGCCTTTGTTGAACCGTTTTCCCATACAAATTTGGCAGATATAGTCCATATTGTTGTTGATCTGTCTATTATGTCAAAAGAAACCTTTACGTCATCTGTATAATTATCTATTAACTGGGGTTTAATGGACCAGATTCCTAAACCACCAGTACCATCAACTTCTGGATTAAGAACATCATATTTAATGATAGATATAGGACTTGTAAAATCGATGTGTATGTATTGGCTGTAAGACACTGCATAATTATCGCCACCGCCTAAAATCCATTTGTCTGAAAATTTAAGCTCGCCTTCATCAGTATAGCAATAATAGTTAATAGTGTGTGCAACATTTAACACACAAGAATTATTGTACCAATAGATAATTCCATCAAAAGATTTTGAGGAAGGTTCCATTTGTGTTGTTTTAGTGGTGGAGCCATCGTAAAAATACAGGTTTTGAATACACATAGCCTTGTCAAAGATACTGCCACAAATATCAACCTCTCCCTTTTCATTATACCATAATAACACATTAATAATAAATCCGCTTGCGTCACCTGAGTGATGAAGTCAGGAGGTGTTTTTTTTATTTTTTCTTCTTTTTCGGCTTTCGCATCGCCCAACCTTCTTCGGAGAAATCAGGCTCGGGACCTTTAAGGTCACGAGGGGCCTTGCCCATCAGGTCGCGCCAAGATTCTTTCTTTTGGCGCTTGGGCTTCTGAGACTTTTCGGATTTGCCAGATTTGGCTCCCATTCCCGAGCTTTGCTCGCCTACTCGTTGCCTTTCGTCTGCATCGTTGCATCGTACTTGGCGACCCTTGTAGCGAATGCCTGAAAGCTGAATCATCACTTTTTTGGCATCCTTTTCAGGTACCTCAAAATAAGAAATGGTATCGAGCAAATCGATATGACCTACCTCTTGGCGACCACCTACAAAGCGGTTCAGTGTCTGCATCAACTCACCTGGATAGAAACCATCGCGCTTGCCAAGATTGATAAAAAGACGTTTGTAACCCTTTGCAGCTTTATTCTGAAGCTTTTGTTTGTCGCTCTGAGGCTTCTTTTCCTTCGCAACAACCACCTTTTCGAGCTCTGGGGCATCAGCATAATAAGCCAGGAACTTGCCAAACTCCAAAGATACTATCTTCTTGATAAGCTCCTCCTTATCGATATACTCAAAGTAGCGATTAATATCCTGCATGAAAGGAGCAATCTCCTCATCGTCGACATCCGTCTTCACAATCTGGTCCATCACCTTATAAAGCTGCTTCTTGCAGATTTCCTCCGCAGAAGGAATCTCAGCCTGCACAAACTGCTTGCCAATCTCCTTTTCGATATTGCGAATCTTAAACTTCTCCGACTATGAACGATAGAGATAGATGTTCCTTTCTTGCCAGCACGACCTGTACGACCAGAGCGATGGGTATAATTCTCGATATCATCGGGCAATCCAAAGTTGATAACATGCGTCAGATCGTCGACATCCAGACCACGTGCAGCCACATCGGTAGCCACCAGCAATTGCGTCAGATGATTGCGGAACTTCTGCATCGTCAAATCACGCTGTTGCTGGGAAAGATCGCCATGAAGCGACTCTGCATTATAGCCATCCTTAATGAGTTTATCTGCAATCTCCTGTGTCTCGATCTTCGTGCGACAGAAGATGATGGCGAAAATCTTGGGATAGTAATCTACGATACGCTTCAGGGCCAGATACTTATCCTTGGCGTTCACCATATAATAAATGTGGTTCACGTTTTCAGCACCCTCATTGCGGCTACCCACCACAATCTCCTTGTAATCATGCAGATACGTCTTAGCCACACGCTCTACTTCCTTACTCATCGTCGCAGAGAACATCAGGGTATTGTGCTCCTTCGGCAACGACTCGAATATCTCATTGATACTCTCAGAGAAACCCATGTTCAGCATTTCATCAGCCTCATCGAGCACGATATTGGTTACCTGACTTAAATCAGCCTTGCCACGATGCATCAAATCGACCAATCGTCCTGGGGTAGCCACGATAATCTGAACCCCTTTCTTCAAGGCACGAACCTGAGGCTCGATAGCAGCTCCACCATAAACAGCCTCTACGTGGATGCCATCCATATACTTGGCAAAGTCGCGAATATCGTCTGTTATCTGTAGGCACAACTCTCTCGTTGGCGAGAGCACCAGAGCCTGAGTATCTCGCCAAGTATTGTCGATACGTTCCAACAAGGGAATACCGAATGCTGCCGTTTTGCCCGTTCCTGTCTGGGCAAGGGCAATCACGTCGTTCAGATTCCCCAAAAGATAAGGAATCACTGCTTCTTGTACAGGCATTGGCTGTACGAATCCTAACTCTTCGATGGCTTTGCGAATCTCCTCGCGAACACCTAATTCTTCAAATGTCTTCATCTTGGGTGCAAAGTTACGAATTTTTTTTGTATCTTTGCAGCAGATATGAAGATATGTGTATTTTGCTCTGCTAATCAGCAGATTGACCCTGACTTTTTTACGATGACAGAAGAGTTGGGTAAGTGGATGGCTGAGAATGGCCATAGTTTAGTGTATGGTGGTGTAAACCAAGGTTTAATGGAGTGCGTGGCAAAGGCTGCAAAAGAAGCTGGAGCCATGACGATTGGCGTGGTACCCATGAAAGTAGAGGATACTGGTCGCAGAAGCGATTATGTAGATGTGGAGATACCTTGCGACAATCTCACAGACCGCAAACAACTGATGATGGATCAGAGCGATGTGTTTATCGCCCTCCCTGGAGGTCTTGGCACCCTCGACGAGATCTTTACGGTAGCAGCATCTGCAACGATTGGCTACCACCAGAAGCCTGTCATCCTCTATAACATGAAAGGTTTCTGGAATAATCTTTTCGCCCTGCTAGACGACTTGCAGGCCAAGGGTATGATTCGTGGAGATTGGCGACAATACATCAAAAAAGCTGATTCCATCGAAGAAATCAGCCAATTACTTTAGAGCGTCCGAAAGCAATATCCACACTATTGTGGATGCTCTGGCACACATTAGCGGCAAACTGCTGGGCCTCATCAACGATAGCGCTCCATTGCGCTTCTGAGAGGCCCTGCTCTAGCATGTCGCGGGTGATGCCATATTTCATCAGGCCATACACGAAACCAGCGTTAAAGTTATCGCCAGCACCAATTGTGCTCACTGTTTCTGTGGGTTTTACAGGATAGGCCTTGTTGATATCGCCTACCCCTCGCAATTGCACTGACTCAGCACCTTGGGTATAGATGAAGTTCTTGCAATAGAAGGAGATTTGAGCACGATAAACTGTATCAGCATCCTTCATGTTGTACATAATCTCAAAATCCTCCTTGCTACCCCTTACAATATCAGCAAACTCCAGATTTTCAATGATATTGGGCGTAAGCTTCATGAGCTCATTGCGATGCGAAGCCCGATAATTCAAATCGTAGTAAAGAATGGCACCCTTGCTCTTAGCATAATTCAAAAAGGCAAAAACTTGTGGACGAATGACTGGATTGACAGCATAATAAGAGCCAAACATCACGATATCATCGGGTTGAATATCAGGCATTATAAAGTCCAAGCGATCGTGGGGATGATCTTTATAAAAGATGTACTCCGCATCGTTCTGCTCGTTGAGGAAGGCCAAAGAAATGGGTGACTTGCTTTCCGGATAAACATTGACAAGACTGGTATCCACATGATTCTCCTCTAAGAAACGGATGATACGCTGACCTACCCGATCATTGCCCGTCTCACTGATAAAAGAGGTGGGAATACCA
Source organism: uncultured Prevotella sp. (assembly GCA_905234145.1). Lineage (GTDB taxonomy): Bacteria > Bacteroidota > Bacteroidia > Bacteroidales > Bacteroidaceae > Prevotella. The sequence continues at coordinate 6,353 of CAJOGK010000071.1, forward strand.
GAACGTCCCAAAGAAATGATACCATTAAACACAGAACCACCAGGAACGGCTCCGATGGGTTCGTCGTTTCTGAAAATGATGTCGAGAATCGTCTCGCCTATACCTATTACTTTTCGCATAATCTCTAGTTTTGGTTGCAAAATTATAAATAATTTCGTAATTTTGCAACCGAAATGACGAAATATAACACATATACACTCAAAAACGGATTACGAATCATCCATTTGCCCTCCGAATCACAGGTGGTTTACTGTGGTTATCAGGTAGCTGCGGGTACTCGCGATGAAGAGTCTGGCGAAGAAGGCATTGCCCATTTCTGTGAACACATGACCTTCAAGGGCACCCAGAAGCGAAATGCCCTTCAGATTATCAATGCCCTGGAAGGCGTAGGTGGCGAACTGAATGCCTTTACCAACAAAGAAGATACCACCTTTTATGCTGCTATCTCGAAAGAGCACTTCGCTCAAGCGGTAGATGTGCTCACAGATATCGTCTTCCATAGTCAGTATCCGCAACATGAAATCGACAAGGAAGTGGAGGTGATTTGTGATGAAATTGAGAGTTATAATGATTCGCCTGCAGAATTGATCTACGACGAGTTTGAAAATCTGATTTTTAAATCCCATCCCCTGGGACATAATATCTTAGGTAAGGCAGAACAATTAAGGACCTATAAGACCAGTGATTTTCTGCGCTTTACCGCTCGCCACTATCGCCCAGAGAAAGCCATTTTCTTTGTGTATGGAGATGTGGATTTTAAGCGACTCTGCAAAATAGTGGATAGTGGACAGTTTATAGTGGATAATGAACTGCAGAAAGCGGATAGTTTACAGAGTAATCATAACTATCCACTACCCACTATCAACTATCAACTAGTCACTAAAGAGCTTGGCACCCATCAATCCCACGTGATGCTGGGCACCAGAGCCTACGACATCCACCACCCTTTGCGCATCGCCCTATACCTTCTTAATAATATATTAGGTGGTCCAGGCCTGAATGCCCGTCTGAATCTTTCACTTAGAGAGCGCAACGGATTGGTTTATACGGTAGAAAGTACAATGGTAAGCTACAGCGACACAGGAATGTGGAGTGTTTACTTTGGTTGCGATCCTCACGATGTAAAGAAATGCCTGCGATTGGTAAGGCGCGAGTTGGATAAGGTGATGCAAAAGCCCCTGAGCAATCATCAGTTGCTCAATGCAAAGCGCCAACTGAAGGGACAAATCGCCATTGCATGTGATAATCGCGAGCAATTTGCCCTCGACTTTGGCAAGAGCTTTCTGCACTATGGTTGGGAGAAGGATATCACCCACCTTTATGAAAGCATCGACAAGGTTACTGCAGAAGACATACAAAAAGTGGCAAACGAACTATTTGCCACTGATAGAATCACCACACTCATCTATAAATAGTGCCCTAATTGCCTTGCATCAGCTCACCATGAGTGATGTAATTTCGATCCTTAGGCAGAGAGGTTGGTGTAATCGTGTATGTCTTGCCTTCTGGCAAATTCAGCGTTACCTTCTGGAATCGAGGAGCAGCAAGCATATAGCGATCCGTAGCAGGACAAACGGGATAGAAGCCCATCGACGAGAAAAGATACCAAGTAGACATCTGTCCCGCATCGTCGTTGCCAGACAAGCCTCCTGGGGTATCATTGTATTCCGTATCGAGTATATGCGCTACACGCTCTATCGTCTTCTCTCTTTTACCGATAAAATCATATAAGAAAGCGATTTGATGGCAAGGTTCATTACCATGCCAGTAGCGCCCTTCAGTAAACATCGAGTCGAGTTTGGCCTCGAATTGCTGAGGGCCACCAAGCATCTCTACGAGTCCTTCTACATTCTGGGGCACATACCAAGTGTAGTGACAAGTAGCACCTTCTGTGATATAAGGTTTGCGATGGATAAAGTCGAGATTATTCTCAAAAAGTCCACCATCCGTCTTTTTCTTCGAAAGTTGCTTTGGTTCATGGCGACCATCGCAGTAGCCCGTCTTGGGATTGATGACATTGCGCCAATTTTCTGAGCGACGCATCAATTCCTCGTAATCCTGATCCTTGCCCAAGGCCTTAGCTAATTGTGCCACAGCAAAATCATCGAAAGCATACTCAAGGGTGCGAGAGGTCTGCTCATCCTGATGGAAGGCTTCTTTCACGCCATCCTCTAGAGGAATATAGCCATATTTCAAGTAGGATTGCAAGGCCCTGCGACCCATACCATTCTTATAATCCTCAAACGAAGCAGGCGACTCAAAAGCGTTCTTGCGCATACCCTCATAGGCTTTCTCTACATCAAAATCGCGAATGCCTTTCACGTAGGCATCTGCTAACACCACACTGCAATGGTCGCCAATCATTGCTGCTGTATAGCTATTCCAACAAGGGAAGATAGGCAACCACCCACCTGCTTCATACATCGTAACCAAAGATTGCATCATATCAGCAGATTGCTGAGGGGCAATGATATTGTAAAGCGGATGAACTGCACGATAGGTATCCCACATGGAGTAATCGCCATAGTAAGTACGAGGTTCGAAGGATCGACTGTGATACCATCTGCAAACTTTGGATAGGCACCATCTACATCACTCATCTCACGAGGCAGGAAAGAGGCACGATAAAGGGCACCATAAAACTGATTTACCCTCGAAGTATCTTTATCCTCCACATCGATGGCATGCAATCTGGTAGTCCACTGAGAGGCCACATTCTCCAGCATACTGTCAAAATCGTGCACCTCTACTTCAAAGGCGAAGTTGCGCTCTGCACCCTCCTTGGTAGTAAATGAGGTCGCAGCCTTCAGGATGATAGGCTCATGGGCTTTGCCGTTAAAAGTAAACCAGGCACAGAGGCTATCGCAACCAAAATCTGCTATTTCATCGTAAGCCTGCAGCAGAAAATGGCCACAGAAACCAGCCGGCTCACCCCAACCTTGATAGATGCGATGCACAGGGTTATAACCATAAATGGTCTTATTCAGATTGTCGACCTCCAGATAGCCCTGACCCTCATCGCTATTATGATTCAAGATGATATGCACTGGTCCGTCTTGCTCTGGGGTAATACGGAAGATAGCCGTATGACTACAACCCGTCATTTCTACCCTCAGATGCTCCTGAGGCAAGCGAACCGCATAATAATGAGGATGGGAGATTTCCTCTGTATGCGAGAAAGGCGTGGCTCGTTCTTCTGGTCTTAAGCGCAATTTGCCACCAAGGGCAGCAAGGGTAAACGACCCATAATCCTGTGTACAGCCACCTACGATCCAATGACTATTGCGAAAGCCCTGCAGTAAGGAGTCCGTATAGTAATAAGGTGCGATACATTTCTTTTCTGTATCTCTTGTCTGTGGGGTCCAGAAGTTCTGACCATTGGGTGAGAGTACCGCAGGCAGGGTTTGTCCATGCTCCTCAGAACCCTTACCAAAAAGACCTGCAGTCTTGGTGTTAGCTGGTGCTGTACCAACCATCGTATTGAGGGCACAAAGTTGGCGCAGATGTTCCAAATAATGGATGCGATCAGCTACATGCTGTTTCAAATCCTCCCAATCGTAGAAGCCCTCTACCCTAAACCCTATCTTCAAACGAGCAGGTTGCTCATTATGCAACAATTGCACAAGCACCTTACCCTGTGCATTCTTATAGAATATCATCTGCAGATTTGCAGCCATCGGGAGAATCTCATCCATGAAGTTGCATGTATCCCCACGAAGATCAAACCCCATCAGGTTCATCAAGCGATAAAGGTTCGAATCATGGCCGAATCGCAAGTCTGCACCCTTCTTACCAGAGGCGATTAAAGCATCCGCATCAGTTTTCCCAAAGCGAAATGGCACTTCGAGCAGGGATGCCCTCGTTTAGAATCATATCGCCATGAACGAGGGTCATACCGATGTTGTTCTTCTCGTAAACAGCCTGAAACTCCTCTGGCGTAAAGATATCATAGAGTGACACATTAAGCTCTACATCCTGCATATCAGAGGCGATGGTATGAATCTCCATCAGAAGTTTCGAAGGGTTATCGATCTTCGAAGGATCTACAAAAAGCGCTTTGATGAATCTCTCTGGCGAGAGCTTCAGGGGCAGATTCATGCGGTTCTCCCAGGCCTTTTCCTCTGGCGAGGTATAAGCGATCCAAGCCATATCAGCAGAATCTGTAATCGCTGGCAAGCCTGACAAGCCTGACAGTTTGGAAAGCTCATCTACAAAAGCCAGCATACTGCTCCTGCATCGCCCTACGACGCTGGAATGGGCAGAAAGATGGGTATCAGAGGTAAAAAGCTGTGGGAAGTTCTGATACATCCTGCGAGCGATACCTCTATGCTGTCTGCCTCCAAGGGCCGTCAATTTTCCACCGTTACCCTTGGCATTCTTCCAGATTTTATCGAGCCGTTTGCGCACATCCTTGCCCAACTTCGTAAGATTCTTCTGATCCTCAAAATGTTGGTTTACCCAGATATAGCGATTATCACTCGTCAACCAGCGAGAGCCATGTCGCCCATAGTGGGAGATATAAAACGGTTCGTAGCCCTCTGGGGCTTGATTCATCTTCGTCTCTGTGATGGGATAAGCATAATACACACCACCCAGACGTTCATACTGTGCAAACAATGGGATAGCCACAAACAGGGCCAAACCCAACATCATTATTCTATTAAGTCTATTCATATCACTATCATTTTAGGCACCTACCCCTTTTTGATTTCAAGAACAAAGCGAGCACCTTGTGAATAATTCGTATCAAGCCACAAATTTCCTCCCATCCTTCGATTGATGGAACGACAGACTGTCAATCCAACACCTGCACCATCTGCAAAGGTATCAAGTTGCACAAACTCATCGAAGATATGCTCTGCCTCTTTAGCAGGAACACCAATACCAGTATCTTCAACAATAAAGCGAACCATCGTATCCGAATCTTCTACAAAGAGTTTGATGCTACCCTCTTTGGTAAACTTCATGGCATTCTCAAATAACTGAGCGAGCGATCGGAACGCATGCCGTATATTGGTACGAACAGGAATCTGAGTGTCTGGTTCATGATTCTCAAAAACAACAGAAGAATCCTCATTAACAGGACGGGTATGCTTTGCAATCTCTGAGAACTCTATGGCTTGAGCCACGATTTCATGCACACTCGTCTGGTCGTCGCTTCCAATGAGTGTGTCACTATGCAGATCACTCAACAAGAGCAAACGATCTACCATCCTTGTGATACGATCCGTATTCTCAGTGATTCGCTCTCGATATTCTTTCTTATCACTTTCAGAGACATCTATTCCCTCTGCAGTCAGTATCTGCGTAAAGCCAGAAACCACATTCAGAGGTGTGCGAATCTCGTGGGAGATATTCTTCATGAACTCTAATTTCATCTTTGAAGAGGATTCCACCTTTTCATTAGCAATGCGTAATTGCTCATTGACTTTCTTTTGCTTGATGGCAGAAAACCAACCAAAAAAGCCCAATAGCAGAAGTATCAACACGACAGATAAAGTGGCAAGCATCGTGTATCTGATCCTTTGTCGTTGCTGATCTGCCTTCAATTCGTCTACTTTGAACAAGGTATTCAACTCATCGAGGTGCGCACGGGTTTCTTGTCCATAAACAGAATCTCTTTCATGATACAGTCGATGATAAATCTTTGCAGCCTCAAGGCCTTGTCCCAGCATCATCAGTGCCTGAGCCCTCACATCGTCAGTATGGTCATCCTTTTCATTCGTCACAATCTTCACGCTATCAGTATAAAGCAAAGCCTTGGCAGCATCGCCCAAAGCCAGATTATATCGGGCCTGCATCTTATAGTAGTGGTGCAGACTGAGCGAGGTTTTTACCAAATGAACATGGTGCGATGCGGTATCGAGCGCCTCTTTGGCATCTGCATATTTCTTCATTCCGATATAGGCTGCAGCCCTGGCCAAATAGCAGGAATTGTAACACTCGCGAACCTCTGGCGACTCTACCTTACCCACCTTTTCGCGAAGATACTTAACCCATTCATTCGTTTCTCGCAACTCCTGATCGTAGGCCTTGTCGTAATCGTAGGCCTTAGCGATGCGATAATAGATGTTGCTCAACGAACTAAAGTCGTCCGCTTCGTCCTTCATCAGCTCTGCGTAATGCTTCAGGGCCTCCACAGCAGGTTCCGTCTGCTTCATGTTCAGATAGATGACACCTATCTGTTTATAAGCCATCGCACGACCCAACTTGTTATCTCTCTCCTTGGCATCGTTCAGCATCTGCTGGGTTTCTTGCAGAGCCATTTTCAACTTACCCATAGCACTCAAGGCATTGGCCTTTAATTGCCAAGTGCGATAATAGTTATCCCACTCACCTTGCTTACTAAACCACTCCATCTGGATGGTTGCTTCTTCTGCAAGTTTTTCTGTCTGAGAGGAGTTTTTCAGGTCAACAATCTTTTGCCAACGAGCAAGACTTTCTTTCTCAATGTCGCTCATTGGCTTACTTGCTGTCTTATCTGCATAGAGCACAAGACAGCACGCCAAAAGGGTAAGAATTGTCAGCAGTCGTTTCATTCTTCTATCAACCAGTCGATTCCTAATGGAGTACCAATGGCATCTGCTCATCATACTTTATCCACATTTCCGTACGATCGATATCTGCCTGAACATGGATAGTAACATCCGATTCATCAACCTTTCGCCAAGTAATGTCATCATAAACGAAAGAACCCTTTTCTTTCAAATCCCTGAAGGCTTTGCGAGAGATAAAGGCGAAAGTGCCCTTTGTCTGATGGACATAGCCATCTGCTGGGATATCCCAACTAAAGTTCTGGCCATTCTCTACGATAGCGCGAGGGGTCAAATAAGTGGTCTCTTTGCAAACCACTATTAAGGTATCGCCTTGCCAATCATAGGAGAGAGGCCATGTGCGATGCTGCTTGTTCAAGGTGAAGCTTATTGCTGCCTTTTTATTCCCAAGGTGGGAATAATTTGTTCCCTTACTGGGCGCTCGGCTTTGCCGCTTCGCTTGTCGAAGAATGTTTTGTTCCCTTACTGGGAATGAATTGTTCCCAATAAGGGCGCTCGGCTTTGCCGCTTCGCTTGTCGAAGAACGTTTGGTGGAGACGTAGAACGCTAATTCGCCACCTTGCATCAAGTCTGCATGCTCAAGGCGGGCATCATCCAAAGTCTTGCCATTCAGCGTTACTTTCTCAAAATGCGTACCCTTGCCTTTGACGATACCATGAAGCGCTTTGCCATTCGATAATTGCAACATCCACTCTGGGAGTAAGGGCGCATGAAGCAGATAGTAGCTCTGTCCTGCATTCGGATAAAGGCCCAACATGTGGAAGGCGAGCCAAGAAGACATCGCACCACTATCGTCGTTGCCTGGCAAGCCATCAGGCTGGTCTGTATAGTTAGCCTCGATAATCTGACGTACACGATCGGAAGTGAGGTCAGGGCGACCTATCCAATGGTACAGACAAGGGGTGAGGAACGAGGGCTCGTTACCCACATTATAGCGCTTGCGATCGAAGAACATATCGAGCCTTTTGCGGAAAGTATCTTCGCCACCACAGGCAGCAATCAAGCTAGGCACATCGTGAGGAATGCTGAGCGAATACTCTGCAGACAGGGCCTCGTAAAAGAATGTGCTCCACCAAGGCAGATACCACGGAGCCACTTTTGTAATCGGGGTATAGGGAATCTGGGGATGGAACACCTTCGATTTGCCCCAGGGTACAGAGTCGAGCCAACAACCGTCTGCACTACGAGGCAAGATGTAACCCTTTACATCGTCCCACTCATAATCAGAGCGCCAAAGGTTCTTCCAATTCTGCGATTGCTTCAGATAGTGCTCATAGACATCCATACGACCTAAACCCTTGGCTACTAAGGCGATACAATAGTCGTTATAGGCATATTCGATGGTGCGAGTACCTGCACGATCGATGCCATAAGGGATATAGCCTAATTCTGTATACTCCTTCAGACCCCCACGGCCATGCTTTTCGTGGTCAGCACCAGGGTCTGCTTCTGCATCTTTTAGCATGGCCTCAAGGGCATAATCATAATCGATACCCTCCAAGCCTTTTACGAAAGCATCAGCTATCACCACATCAGCATTCGAACCTCCCTGGGTTCTGCCATTGCAATCGCCACTACGGGCATCGGGCATATAACCCTCACGCTTGTAGATATTCAGGAGGGCATTCACGATATCAGCCTCGCGTTTGGGATCAATAAGCGTAATCAGGGGCGACGAAGAGCGATAGGTATCCCAGATGGCATAGTAGTCATCGTAATAGGGCCTTTCTGTCCATTTGGGGTTCTCGCCACTCTTGTCTACTGGCATAATCATCGTGTGGTAAAGGGCTGTATAGAACATCCGCTTCTGAACATCCGTGCCCTTGATGTCGAAACGACTCAGGAGCTGATTCCAGCTATCACGGAGGTGACTTAATTGTGTATCGAAATCGCAGGAAGGAATATTTCGCTTGGCTTGCTGGGTGCTCACGAAGGAAATGCCCACCTTTATATTTAATAAGGTGTCAGAAAATTGAAAGGTCGCATTGCCCTTGGCCTCTGTCGAGGAGAAAGGCTTATCACTTATCAGACAGAAATAAACGGTATAGGCATCGCCATTGTTCCAACCTCCACGAATGCGAGTAAAGCCTCGTACCTCGCAATCACTTACCACTTCTACCTCAGCGCCTACGAATTGCTGTTGCTCTCGCTGGTCTGGAATAGGATTCTTACCCAGATAATGCGTCGCATCAATGAATAACGAGCCATTAGAGGGATAATGAATCCGATAGAAAGCACATCGCTCAGAAGTCGTGATTTCTGTACGAATGCCATTCTCAAAGGTTGTCGAATAATAACCCAACGAAAAATCTTCCGACTTTCTCAATTGTTCTGAAGGCTGATTCCCCAAGAATGGCTGAATCAAGATATTGCCATACTTCTGCCCTCCTCCAGTACCACTGACGTGGGTCTGCGAGAAACCAGTAACCACTTCTGGCATTGGCGCCCATCCAGCATTGGGTTTGATGGTACAATCAGGTCCGGGCTTACACATACCAAAAGGCATTGAAGGACCAGGGAAGGTTCGACCTACACCCTCAGAGCCGATACGGGAATCGACATATTGCCACATCTGAGCCATCATGGACAAAGAAAAAAGTAGCAAACTAGCAGTTAGCGTAATATGTTTCAGTTTCATGCTGCAAAGATACAAAAAAATATCATTTATCGCCTATCATTTATCATTTATTTCGTACCTTTGCAGCCAAAATAAAGAGAAAAATGAAAGATAGTATTTTGATACTGAGTGGAGGTCTCGATTCCACCACCCTGCTTTACGATTACCAAGAGCGCATCGCACTAGCCATCTCGTTTGATTATGGCTCTAATCATAATGCCAAGGAGATACCCTTTGCCCGTTTGCATTGCGAACGATTGGGCATCAAACATATCGTGATACCTTTGGAGTTTATGAGCACTTACTTCCGTAGTTCGCTGCTTTCTGGCGATGAAGCCATCCCTGAAGGCCACTATGCTGATGAGAACATGAAGTCGACGGTAGTGCCCTTCCGCAATGGTATCATGCTGGCGATTGCCGCTGGTATGGCAGAAAGCAACGACCTGCAATATATCATGATGGCCAATCATGGTGGCGACCATACCATCTACCCAGATTGTCGCCCTGAATTCGTGGAGGCTTTTGGCAAGGCCACACAAGCAGGCACTTATAATGGGGTAAGCTTGCTTTCACCCTATTGCAACATGACGAAAGCAGAGATTGCTGCAAGGGGAAAAGCGCTGGGCATCGACTATGCAGAAACATGGTCGTGCTACAGAGGTGGAGAAAAGCATTGTGGAAAATGTGGCACCTGCGTGGAGCGCCGTGAAGCGCTCGCAGAAGCAGGTATCACGGATACAACTGAATACGATCTGTAGTCAATCCCTCTACATCTTCGTCGACAATCGCAGGACGGAAATCCTCATCAAGCAATTTCAGCTGAACATCCTTCAGCTTGATATTGCGAATATGTCGTAAGTAAAGACCCCATGAAGGCAACTCGCCAAACATGGTAAACTCTGGGTATTTCTGTATCTGCTCAGGCACGTCGCCTTTTCGCCAAAGGGGTATATAGGCCATACCTTTCGTCGCTCTGCCAGGATAGGTGATCTGGATATGCTCCAAGGTAACGTCTTCGATACAATTGCCTGGAATGCCGCAGATAGGAGCAGGGTGGATATTATGGAAGTAATCCACCTCTGGTCCTCTTAGGTCGTAGTTGATATCAGGACGCCCAAAAGGAATCTGAGCTGTAAGGTTTGAGATATGGATATCCTTTACCACCCCTTTTCGATTGCCAGCTCGTTGACCCAAACGGATAAAGAGGGCATTGCCCGTATTCTGGGCGATAATATCATCAGCCTTTACATCCTCAATAATCGCCCCATCCACACTCTCAATGGCCAAGGCAGAACGGAAGGTATCAAACACTCGGATACCATTGATACGGATATGACGGAAACCACCATAAGATGCTGTACCAAACTTAATAGCCGAGGCACTACTGCGAATTTCGCAATTACGAATGGTAATACTATCGTTACAACTCTCAGGATTGTACGACTTCAGGCAAATGCCATCATCAGCACTATTCACCTTACAACCTTCTACCAGCACTTGTTTGCAATCAGTTAAATCGATACCATCATTGTTCCAATAAGCACGATTATAGATATCGAGATTTCTCAAAACCATATCCCGACACTGATGGAACGAAAGGCCCCACCCTGCACTATTGCGCAGATGGACATCCTCAACACGAACACCCTGACAGTCTACTATATTTAATAAGGTGGGACGCACCAATTCGCTAGGGCGCTGTCTGCGAGTGCTATAATTGGCGTCTGTCATCTCGCCAGTATGGTGCAGACTATCGATTGTCAAGGCCAAAGCCAAGCCCTGACCATCAATCGTTCCCTTACCTGTAATGGCGATATCATGCGCATCCTTCGCAATGATCAGTCCTAATTGCGACTTGTCTTTCCTTTCATCGCCAGCAGATTGCTTGGTATCCACTCGCTGATAGTCGTAAGGATTAGTGCTACCTAAAATAGTAGCACCATCCTCCAAATATAGTTCTACACCACTCTTTAATTCCAGTTGTCCTGTATGATACTCGCCCTTTGGGAACACGATCTTTCCCCCACCATCATTGCTCACCTTGTCAATCAAAGTCTGCAATTCTTTAGTATTCATCCCAGGCTTTGCCTCACGGGAAGGCAACAAACGGATAAACACCTCTGGACGATCAAGATTTACCAGGTCAGCCTTCTTGTCGATGACGAGCTGGAACTGCGAAGTATCGTCTTCCTGACATGCTGCCATCACCTTAATGTTATGTTGATGACAATAAGTGCGAAATTCTTCAGTAATCTTCTCTGGAGCTATCTCTACGTAAGATGGGGTACAAACGCTTTGCCAGTATTTCAATCGTTCGATATCACTTGCATTCACTTTAATTTTCATCTCTGGTGCAAGAGTGATAAACTCACGCAGCATCTCCTCATCGCCAAACCAGAAGAAACTTTTTTCTGCAAAACCTTTCTCACGAACAAGATTAACCAAAGTAGGAATAGGCGTTCCTCGCTTGACATCGAAGAACACATAAGCCTTGCCTTGCAGGTAGTCGAGCATCTCTGCAATCGACGGGAGAGGCGTGTTCGCAAATTGTGGTCCAAACCAACTTCCTGCATCGAGCTTTTTTATGTCTTTTGAATCCCACTCATTTATAAACCCTTTGCCATTCGTCGTTCTGTTTAAGGTGAAATCATGAAGATTAAAGAGTACACCGTCTTTCGAAGCACGTACATCAAGTTCCACCCATTTAGCTCCATATTTAAGTGCAGAGTCGGCAGAAGCAATGGTATTCTCTGGCGCCAAAGCATTAGCGCCTCGATGTACTACTATCTCAATATTCTGGGCAGCCACAGCTGTGACTGCCCAGAGAAATAGAGACGTTACGATAGATTTCAAATTAATAACCTGCATTCTGAGTCCACTTTGGGTTCAGGTCGAGCATCGTACCATTAATTGGCCATATACGACGAGTCTTATCAAAGTTAGCAGTTGGGAAGTTCTTGTAATGAGGGAAATACTCATCCTCGAAATGACCGAAACGAATCATATCGTTACGACGCCAGTTCTCATCGAAGAACTCACGACCACGCTCCTGATAGATTTCATCCAGAGAAGGATTATGATCCAGCAACTCAGCATTTACATAAGCACGAATCTGGTTTATCAATTCCTTAGCCTCTGCAGAAGAACCCTGACGAGTAAGTGCCTCAGCCTTTGTCAACAGAATGTCAGCAAAACGGAAGATGGGCACGTCGTTAGACTGGTTACGACCATTGGCAAAGTCGTTTCTGGTTACATGCCACTTTGTATTGCGGCAGCCCTGGCGCCATCCATCGAGGTTATCACCTACGTTGATGGTAAAGTCCGTCTCAACCAGGTTGATGTTTCTGCTAAGCTTAAGAGGATTACCTTCCTTGTCCTTAGCCACCTCATTGGTGAGAAGCAAAGTAGAAGGATCGAGAACGTAAACCGTATTCTCGTCACCACCTGTGCTGTAACGATAATCATCCAGATTCTCAGAGAGACCAATAATCAGTTTGTTACGCTCGTCACCCTTCAAATCGAACAATTTAACGAACTCGGGCACCATGGTTACATAACCACCACCAGAGTTTGTCAGCTGCTCACCATAATAGCTGGGCTTCATGTTCTTGATATCCTTATAAGAGTGAGAACGGCCATACTGCATACCCTGAGCTTCGATGGTGTGATAAGGCATTGCATAAATAAAGTCTTTAATTGTACCAGCCTCTACACGCTCAGTATTATCAGAAGCGAACTTGAAACGATAAGGATCAGGACCTAAAGCGAACTTGCCAGAAGAAATAATTTCATTGCAAACAGAGATACACTCAGCGAGCTTCTCATTTGTTGCAGTTGGCTCATAGTTCTCTACAGATGATGCTGTATAAACAGCCCAGTTGATATACAACTTAGCAAGCAGAGCCTGAGCCATATACTTGTTAGGCTTACCATAATTATCACCAGTGAGTTCTGTTGTCAGCTGAGGAATAATCTCCTTCAACTCACTCTCCAACCAGCGGGCAACGTCTGCACGAGGCTGACGAGCCTCCAAGTCAATCTGATCTGCCAAATTAGCATCGTTGATAGCAACATCGCCCCAACCATCCATCATGATGAAGGTAAAGAAAGCACGCATAGCACGAGCAGAAGCTCTGTACTTATCATCAGCGTCACTATTGATAACCTCATTTGCCTTTACAACACCAGATGCACATTCTGTCATCCAGTCAATTGAAGCGTCTGAATATTGGAAATTGTGCAGGCTTGGGTGAGCATATGCACCATTGTCATACCAGTTACCTCCATAAGACACAGCAGTATACTCATCACTTGACAGAGCATTGGCCTCCATAAAACGACGACCATAACAGCCTCGCAGCTGGAAATAGATTCCTGAAAGCTGAGCCTCGATAGCTGCCTCACTGGAAGGATAAGAGGTATATTGAGACTCTACAGGAACATCCAGATCAGTACAGCCAACAGTCAAAGCAGTGAGAGCGGCTGCGAAAAATATCTTGATATTTGTTTTCATATTACAATTCCGTTTTTAATAATTAGAAATTAACCCTTAAACCTACCATGAGAGTGCGAGTATGTGGATAAGTACTCCAACGATAGTCAACACCAGGATCAATACCATCCATTCTGACTTCAGGATCAAGACCCTTATAGCTTGTGATGGTAAATACATTATTGCAAGTAGCATAAACCTGCAGGCTCTGGAGCACGTCACCGAGCTTGTCGAAGGTATAGCCAAGAGAGAGCGACTGCAGACGCAGGTAATCACCCTTCTCAAGGAAGCGGTCAGATGGGATATTACTCAGGTTATCTTGAACAGAACGATCAGTGATGAACTCTTTCAGCACATTCTTACCACCAGCGAAGAAATCAGGAGCTGTGTAGTGAGCACGTGAACCATTATAAACCTTATTACCAAATACACCAGTAATGAAGAGAGTCAGGTTCCAGTTCTTGTAGTTGAATGTGTTGTTCCAACCAAGGTTCAGCTTAGGCTGAGCAGTACCAGCAATATAACGATCCTCTCTATCGCGAGGCGTACTTGTGGTCTCATTTGTTCTATTGCCATTCTCATCAAATACGTAGTATGTGGCCTTGCCGTCTGCACCATATCCTGCAAAAGCATGCAGATAGAATGTACCAAGAGCCTCACCCTCCATAATGCGCTGGGTGTAACCATTAGCTGATACACCTGCTACCATTGGGTCACCCTGGGTAAAGTAACCAGTCTCATACTTTTCATTTGACAACTTGTCAACTCTGTTCTTGTTATGAGCAAGGTTCAAAGTGGTCATCCAATTGAAGTTCTTTGTACGAACAGCATCGAAGTTGATGGTGAACTCAATACCCTTATTGGTAATCTGGCCCACATTAGCTGCAATGTCACCGATTGGATAGATAACAGTAGATACAGGATAGTTCCAAATCAAATCCTTTGTCTTCTTATGGTACACTTCAATACTACCATTGATGCGATTGTTAAAGAAAGCGTAGTCAAGACCGATGTTAAACATACCTGTGGTCTCCCACTTCAGGTCTGGATTAGCCAACTTGGTAGCACCAAGGATAGCCCATGAATTACCATTATATGTAAAGGTAGTACCTGTAGAACCATAAGTAGCAACAGCAGAGTAAGCACCAAATCCGAGGGCATTACCACTGACACCATAACCAAGACGAAGCTTCAAGTTATCGAAGAATTTCTGATTAGCCATGAAAGGCTCCTCTGTGACATTCCATGCAGCAGATACAGATGGGAAGGTTCCCCAACGGTGATCCTTTGCAAATACTGAAGAACCATCACGACGAATAGTAGCCTGCAACATGTAACGGCTGTTGAAAGAGTAGCTAACACGTCCGTAGAATGAGATGTTGCGAATCTTCTCCTTTGTACCACTTTCTACAGCAGTCATTCCGTCGATAGTTCCTGCATAAGTCAACTGATTCCACTTCAGATAGTCATCGAAGAAGTTATGAACAGTCAGACCAAATCCATCGTTTGAATTACGCTCTTCCCAAGAATAACCAGCCATCAGCGCAAGTTTGTGAACTTCAGCGAAGGTCTGATCATAGTTGAGATAGGTCTCAAACGTGTGATTGGTACCAAAATATGTATTACGTTTTGCAGTACCATTATAGGCATTATAAGGTACAAGCTGAGAATTGCGAGAGTGATACTCACTATATGTGCTCTGGAAGTTATCAAATGAATAGTTGGCATTCCAGTTCAGACCATCAATGATATTCAGTGTAGCCTTAGCCACAATCTGATTACGCTTCCAAATAACTTCATTTGGATCCTCATTGATAATTGACAGTGGGTTGTAGTTGGCAGAGCCATCACCAGTAGACCAAGAGCCGTCTGCATTCTTAATAGGAATTGTTGGGTTGAAGTAGTTCATGGCATCCAGCACTGACTGACCTTCACGACCACTACCGTTGCCACCCTTGCCCATTGACTGGTTATTATGCTTTGCATACATGGCATTCAAACCAATAGAAAGATCCAAACGGTCTTTCAGAACCTTTGAAGACAGCAATGAACGTACATTCAGACGATTCATGTGAGAGCCATCAATAACACCCTGACGATCCTGGAAGTTGATACTTGCCATATACTTTGTCTTGGCACTTCCACCATTAATAGAGACGTTGTGGTTGTGGCTGATACCTGTGCGGAGCACTTCTTTCTGCCAATCAGTATTAGCGCCCTTATCATAAGCATAGTCAATACCGTTCTTAGCTACATAGCTACGGATATCAGAAGCAGAAGCAACCTCGAGTTTCTTTGAGATGAAGTCGAATGCTACATAGCCGTTATAGCTAACATTGGTACGCTCAGTCTTTCCACCACTCTTTGTGGTGATGATGATAACACCGTTTGCAGCCTTAGAACCGTAGATAGCGGTAGCTGTAGCATCACGGAGTACATCGATGCTCTCGATATCATCAGGAGCAACCATAGAGATATCCACACCAGGAATACCATCTACTACATAGTAAGGAGACATGGCAGCACCCTCACGAAGTGAAGAAGCACCACGAAGTGTAATTGAAGGAGCACCGTTAGGGTCGCCTGAAGTTGTAACTGTCAAACCAGCAACCTTACCCTGCAACATAGAAGCAGGATCAGAGAATACACCCTTGTTCAAGTCTTTTGCCTGTACGGTGGTAATAGACGAGGTAACATCCTTACGACGCATCGTACCATAACCTACAACAACAACTTCGTTAAGAACTGTGTTGTCTTCCTGAAGCGTAACCTTCATGCCATCTTTGGCAGCGAGAGTCTGTGTGGTGTAGCCTACATAAGAGAATGAAAGCTGAGCACCTTGCTTTACTGTCAGCGTGAAGTTACCGTCGAAATCGGTCACTACACCATTCGAGGTTCCTGCCTCCAGAACGCTTACGCCAATAAGAGGCTCACCAGTAGCGTCCAGTACAGTTCCCGACACCTTGTTCTGTCTGCACAACAGAAAGAACACGAAGAACATTGTCTTCTGCATTCCTTGCTTGAGATTTAGGATCTTTTGCATAATTTTTAATTAAAGTTAGTATAATTGGAAAAATTAATCCTGAGTAAAGTCAGCATTCTCCGTAACAATGGGGAAATTGGCACTTTCCAACTCCTTGGCACTGACTACGATGAAGCCATCATCCTTACAAGGACGTTTATCAAACACGTATTTATCAACCCTTGGGCCAACCAGTCGAACACGTACATTATCAAATGAAATCTTGTCGACCTTGCCCTCTACATCTCCACCAATGAAGCAACCGTTCTCAGAGTTTGCAAAGATATTGGTAAAGCGGATACGACTTACCTCGCCACACTTTCCTTCGATCTGTCCCTTGGGGAAACGCCAGTTAGCATCCTTGTGGTTGCCGTTAGCACGTGGGTAGCTGGTTACATAAATCGGCTCAGCCTTGCCCCACCATACGTCGCTCCATAATTGGCAATCCAACTGGATATTGGAGAATACCACATCAGTTACAGTACCCTCATCGCGATTCTGAATACCCAAACCACGATTCGACTTTGTGATAATGCAATTATCGAATACGACATTATAGATAGAATCCATGTTCTCACTACCTATCTTTATAGCGCAGGAGCGAGAAGACATGGTGCAATTGGTTACAACAATATCGTGGCAAGAGCCATATTGCTCAAACTCACGACGATTCTTCAGGCAAATACAATCATCGCCCGAGGTAATATGACAATTGGCGATACGTACATTCTTAGAATGGTCAATATCGAGACCATCGCCATTACGAATCTTCAGATTGTTCAGCAGATTGATGCCATCAATTACAGCTTCATCGCAACCTATCAGATGAACTGTCCAATAAGCGCCCTCCTTAATGGTAACATCACGAATCGTGAGATTCTTCACACCCTTGAGTGTCAATACATGGGGACGAGGATCGAAAGAAGGATCTGCCAAAGGCTTCAACTCATACGAATCAGAGAGTTCTGCGCCCATAAAAGCAATACCATTACCATGAATGGTTCCCTTACCTGTAATACTGATATTCTCAGCATTATCAGCATAGAGCCACATCATACCTTCACCACGGTTTTCACCAAAGGCACTCAAGGTATAAATTTGTTCATCAGGATTTGCTTTCCAAGTAGCTGTAGCTTCCAAATGGAACTCCACATTACTTTTTAGTTCAACAGGACCAGAAATAAAAGTATGATTACGAGGGAATAACACTCGGCCACCTCCTTCAGCGGAGCATTGATCAATAGCACGCTGAATAGCCTGAGCATCGTCAGTTTTTCCGTCACCCTTTGCACCGAAAGAGGTCACGTCATAAATAGTTTGAGCCGCTGATGATATCGCCATCATCCAAAGCAGGCAATTCCATAGAATCGTTCGTTTTGACATGTCTACTAGTAGTAACGAATAATTTTTCGAGCTGCAAAGTTAACAATATTTTTAAATAAAACAAAACTTTTCGAAAAAAAAGTGTATCTTTGCACACAAAATTAGATAATAAACCCTTTAAAGGACATTATAATGACTGATATTTGCTGTATAGGACATATAACTCGTGACAGAATCATCACACAGAATCCACCCATGACCACCCATTGTGCTGGTGGTTCCGCATATTACATGGCATGGGCCTTTCAAGCTCATGATGTGAATTTCCATATGATTACCTCTGTGAGTCGTGAGGTGATGCCTGAGGTTGAAAGACTTCGTGAGGCAGGCATCAAGGTAACTGCTTATGAGAGCCCTACCAATGTATTCTTTGAGAATAAGTATGGTGCCAATATGGACTACCGCACCCAGCGTGTGTTAGCAAAGTCTGCTCCTTTTAGCCTCCATCAACTTGAGCATGAAGAAGCACGTGTTTTCCATCTTGGCACCTTACTTGCGGATGACTTTACTCCTAAGACCGTGGAATATCTGGCTACAAAGGGCGATGTATCCATTGATGTACAAGGCTATTTGCGTACTGTAAAAGGCGAAGAAGTTCTCTCTGTGGAATGGACAGACAAGCTGAGACTTCTGAAACATACCGCCATCTTGAAGGTCAATGAATGGGAATGCCAGACCCTTACTGGG
>CAJOGK010000072.1 GCA_905234145.1 uncultured Prevotella sp.
TATCTCTATAAGGATGGCCAGTTGGAGGTTTACAAGAACGACAGTGGTTTGAAGGCTTTTGCAAATGCCCTTATTCTGAGTGGTTCCGATGCAACTGATGGTGACTTTAAGAATACTGAGGGTAACCATCTGGGTAGTTGGGTGGCTCGTCTGAATATTGATCAGCCTGTCTGGAACCTTGGTATCTATGCCGATCAGTTCTTTGAAGACCACTCTATGCTGACCCATTTTAATAAAAGCGGTGGAAAAACCTATTGGTATGGTTTTAAAGACATGCTGCTGGGTGCAGAACTCAAACTCAAGCAGAATCCATGGCTTAATACCTTTGTGGTGGAATATCTCCATACCAAATATCAGGCAGGTCATGACGAGACTGACCATGTGAAGTATCAAATCAGTGGGCGCGATAATTACTATAACCACCACCTCTATACTGGTTGGCAGCATTGGGGGCAGGTGATGGGTAATCCCCTGTATCTCTCGCCTTTATATAACGACGATGGTAAGATTGAGGTAGAACACAATCGCTTTGTGGCATGGCATCTGGGTTTGAGTGGCGACCCGCTTCCCCGCCTCCATTACCGCTTCCTGCTCTCTTGGCAACGCAGTTACGGCTCCTATTACTATCTGCCTACCAATCCTCAGGAGAATGTGAGCTTATTGGCTGAGGCCAGTTATGGAATGAAACATGGCTGGCATCTGAAGGGCGCCTTTGGCATGGATGCAGGCAAGAATTATGGTATACAAATTACAATTTCGAAAATAGGATTAATTGGAAAATGATGAAACGTTTCTTTCTATATATAATAATAGGTGTAACTCTGTTGTTATCGGGTTGCAATAAGGATAATCCAGACAATGGTCATTTGGAGGGCTTTTGGCAGATGACATCGGCGATGAGTACATTGAGTAACAGCATGGCAGGTTCCGATATGCGCGATAGTGGTATTACATGGTCTTTCCAAGGGTATATCCTCGAATTGCGTGATGTGAAGAAAGTCAATCAGGATATCGTCGCCAGTTTTGAACACAATGGCGATGAATTGAAATTGAGCAAGTTTTATTTTGTGGATCGTGATGAGGGCGATCGTCTGATTGAGGATACTGAAGAAAATGTGGCAACCTATCTGATGCCATACGGTATAAATAGTGCCAGTGAGCAGTTGTACTATATTGAAGAACTTACTTCCAATAAGATGGTACTCCTTGGCAAAGATCGTTATGCCATTAGGCTGGAATTCCGCAAGTATTAAATCTTTCTGCCAAACACGATTTTCAGGAACGTCAGGCCCAGGATCTTGGCGTCGAGCCACCATGAACGATTTTTCAGATAATCCAAGTCCATCTCCAGACGTTTCAGCATCTTTTCCATGGTGTCAGTATAGCCATTATAGAGTGTGGCCATCGATGTGATACCTGGACGTATCTGATACAGGTATACATAACGGGGATCACGCTCCATAATCTGGTCAATGTAGAACTTTCGCTCAGGTCTTGGTCCGATAAAAGCCATATCACCCACGAAGATATTCCATAACTGAGGCAATTCGTCGAGATGATGCTCACGAAGGAATTTTCCAGCTTTTGTCAGTCGTTTGTCTGTAGTCTGCTTACTTAGTTGGGGGCCTTTAGCTTCGGCATCCACCGTCATACTGCGGAATTTATAGATGTAAAAAGGTCGCCCGAATCGCCCGATGCGCTCTTGTTTAAAGATGACAGGTCCGTCATTACCACGCTTCACGGCAATATAACAAGCCAGGAATAATGGTGAGAAGAGGATTAAACAAATACTTGCGAGCAGGAAATCAAGCCAGCGCTTTACCTCCTTCTCAAAAGCATTCATTCCATCAAAAATATACGAGTAGCTTTGCTCCATCCAATACCTTTTAGTTCTACATTATTTATTATTAAACGCACAATCTGCTCTTTTATTATTTCCTGAGGAAAAAAAGATAGCCATATTTGCGCCATTTTCTTGGAATCAGTCTTACCTGCGTACGAACCAGCATGTTCAGCATCATTCTGCCTAAACTGATATACCCCATGTGCCACAACCTTTTCTGAAAACGCATTTCGTGCCCAATATAGCTGATACCGCCTCGTTGACTGAAGGGCTGCGAGGTTAATCTGAACCACAACAGCGACTCCTGAAGATTGTGCAGTCTATAGCCCTGCTGCATCATCCTGGCCCAGAGGTCGTAGTCCTCAAACAGTTCACAATGCTGATAACTGCCCGCACCTTCTACGTCAGCTTTCCTGAACATCACTGTGGGGTGGTTCATGGGGTTGCGATAATGACTAAAACGCACCAATGCCTCGTGGCTCTCAGGCACTTTGCGTATCGATAGCGGCTTTGCGGTGTCGTCTTGGAATTCATCTACCCACGAGCCAACCACGCTGGTTTCAGGGTGTGTCTCCAGATAGGCCAGTTCCTTTGCAAATCGCTCTGGTTTGGCGATATCGTCAGAGTCCATTCGTGCCACCAGATTGCAGCTGCAGCGTTGCAATCCTGCTTTCAGTGCCAGTCCCAATCCTTGATTTTTGGATAATGTCACGGTTATCATCTCTATGTGCAATTGTTTTGCCCTGCTAATCACCTCATAAAGACCTTCCGTCAGTGGACCGTCTTCTACCAGCACCACCTCACTCGGAGGCATCGTCTGGTTGAAGATGCTTTCAAGGCTCTGCTGCAGGTGTGCAGGCTGTTCCTTGTGATAAACCGATATCAAAACAGAAAACCTCATATTTTCTTCCATCTTTTAGGGACGGGCGAACACACATCCTTCATATTCATCCACTTGCTGGGGGCGATAACCGTCTGATGCTCACGTGTACAGAGCCATGCGCCCCACCATGAGAACGATGAGTTGGCGATAATCTGATGCTGGCAGAGCGACATCAGATGCATATCGTCGATGCTATGTTCTGCCTGATTCCAATCCGCGTAGCACGTCTGCTCATCCGTCAGCCATTCTGATAAGTGTGCCTGAGTCCACGCCATATCGTCAGAGAAGACATACCAGCGTTCAGGCTTAGCCGATGCTTTCATCTTGGCAATAGCCGCTTCTGCGTATTCCAATCCTGTAGTGCCTTTGCGTAGCGGGTCTGTCAGATAGTCGCCTCTGCGGATATGGATACTGCAACTCGCAGTCGCTTTTATCTCTTGGGCGATAGCCAAGTTGCGCTCATTTGTGAAAGCAGGAAATTTAAATAGTTCCAGTAATTCCTGCCTGATGTGCTTAAAGTAGTCCTCGTGCTGCCAGTAGCCATCATAATAAGTGTTGCCGTTGCGCTTCAGTACCTCAGGCTCTAGGGCAAAATTGGGCTTTTCGCAGAGCATGGTCTTTCTGGCAGGTAGCAGTCTGCTGCCGATGCGCCAAGCCAAGAAGTTAGGGTAGGGGTAGGCGATACGTGCCACCTCGCCCAGTGTCGCCTCTTTGTAACTGATGCCAAACACCTTAGCAGCCTCAAATCCCCTGTGCTTGTTGTAGCCCTTAAAGGTGTGCAGATCCAACAATACACGTTCTGCGGGGAATTGCCTTCGCAATGCCTCGTAGAGCGCCAGCTGAAACATCTGGTTGCCCAATCCGCCTATCACCTTTACGATCTTCATATCTTTCCTAACAGTTTTTTCGTTCCAAGGATGAGGGTTCCATATAGCGATGTCATCCTTCTGACTTCAGCATTTTCCCTGTACACTTCCTCGATGATGGCTTTGTCGCTCCTGAAGGTCTCGATGACCTTCATGTTCTGCGTGAGCTGCCCTTCATGCCCATGATAGGAGTGAACTTTCAGGTTCTCCAAAAAGCCAATGGTGCTGTCTTTCAGCATCCGGTAAAACCATTCAGCATCTACTAACCACTGAAGTCTGTCATCAAAGAATTGCAGTCTTTGCTTCCTGAAAGCCAGACAGGCTGTCGGTCCTATCGTATTGCACAGCATCAATAAGGCAGGCTTGCGGAGTGACATCCGCTTTAGCCAGTCTGGCCTGCCTCCCGACAGTTTGCCTCCTTGTTCTATCTCGATGTTAGCTACGACGACATCGGCTCCTTGTTGGAACATCTCACTTATTCGCTCCAGATGGCAAGACTCTTTCAGCGATTCATCGTGATGAATCACGAGCATGTATTCTCCTTTCGCGGCCCGAAGCCCAAAGTTCCAGTTCTCGGCTGCGCTCTTTCCTCTCTCATGCTTCTGATAAATAATCCTTGGGTCGTCTATTTGCGTTACGTAGTCATTCACTTCATTGCTGTCAGAATCATCACATACGATGATCTCCCAGTCCTGCTCCGTCTGGGTCATCACCGATTCCATCGCCCTGCTCAGCAGTGCGACGTTTTCATAGGCTGGTATGATGATGCTAAACTTGGGCATGGCGGTTGATCTGATAAGTACTTAATAACAGGATGGCCAGCGACATGCAGTTGTCGATGCTACCACCCCAGAACAGGTCGAGGGTGAGACCTACAAACAAGCCAAGTTCCTGCGAGTATAGTTGGTAATGCTGGAATTTACGCAGTGTATTGTAGACCACCAAGAGGAAGATGATGGCAAACGGCACGCCGAAGCAGAGTGCAAAGAGCAATATCGTAGACTCTGTCACACCAGCTTTCATCAGATTGTGATAGCTGAAGATAGCGTGCTCTCTCAGGTTTTGGAAGAAAAAGCCCTCTCCCCATAGCGGACTCTTCTCAATCAGTCCTAAAGTATGGATCCAGAGTTTCCAACGCAGTTCATTGCTCTTGCTGATATTTGTCGTCATCGCTGTCATCATCACCACGCCGATGACGAAACCGCCATACGTGGCGAGCAGCGTATGGGGCTTTCGGTAGAGCTTGAGCACATATACCATCACCACGGCAGCGAGCGTGATGTAATATCGGAATGAGCCGGCAAGCAGCAGGTTCACAAACATCAGCCCCATGAGGCTCCACTTCATCCATCGGTTCTTGATGTCCTCGTGGATGAAGAAACACAAGGCCAGGAACGAGATGCTGCCCGAATAGAGCGAGTTGCTTTTCACGCCCGGAAAGCGAGGCAGCAGTTCTCCGGGACGGATAGGAGGGAAGTGGGTCCAAGGAAGGTTGTATCCAAGTGCAAGTAATAGGTTTGATCCGATATCTGCAACGAAAATCGTATACACGAAGTATTTGATCATCGTGATAAGCTTCAACTGGTCTCTCACACCAGCGAGCATAATGGCAAAGAAGTAGAACTGCCCCCACATAAGGAGCGAATGCAACTTGGTATCCCTGAAAATGAGATTGACCAGTCCGATAAGCATCGACCCCACAAGAAAGAAGGTGAATATGGGATTAACTTTTATCTGGAGATTGATTTTTTCCGGCGAGAACATGAGCAGCGCTGAGAATGCCAGCAAGGGCATGGTCAGCACGGAGTAACCTGCAAACTGAAACAGCGTGATGGTCAGTCCGAAAAGGAGATATTCTATGTACTCAGTCTGTTTCATTGATCATCCGGATATAAACGCCCATATAGGCAGCCTTTAGTAGATAGGAGATGAGTACTGCCCATGCGGGAGCGGCAGCGCCATACCCTCTTTGCAATAACAGGTAACAGCATCCCACCATTAAGATAGCCCACAGTAAGTTCATCCACAGGCAGGGCCACATTTTATCTTTGCTGTAAATGGCCATTTCAATCACTGTGGCAATCGAGGAAAATACGGTTGATACAGCCAACAGTATCAGCGGTAACTGATTGTTGAAGTCGCTACCGTAGAGGGGCATAATGTTTGCGCTTAGCAGGCTGATGAGTATGGCGACGAGGGTAGCGATGCCTCCCACCAGGAGGATATTCGCCATGAGTGTGCGCTCGAAAGTCTGCTGCTTGTTCATGCTCGACAGTATAGGCAAGGCAATATTGCTGATTGCACTTGGGATAAAGAGTATGATTACCTTCCATTGGTCGGCTGCCTCATAGATGGCTAGCTCATTGTAACCACTATCGTTGACCAACATCGACCGTATCAGGAAGAATGCCGGAGTGACGGTCAGTGCCGATAGGGTGGCTGGCAGACAGTAATCGATGAGCAAATGTCGGCTTTCCTTGCCAATCATCTTCCCTGCAGGATGGATGTCTGCTTTCATGAAGTCTATTCTTACCGACCGCAGATTGGCTAACCATAGTACGATGATACCCAATCCAAATCCTGCTATGGCACCTTCTACACCCCAGAGCCATGCTCCAGCGGTTGTCAGTAGTGCTTCTATGATACTGGCAATAAAAGTGTTGATCGCAATCGATCGGAAATCCTCAAGTCCCGTCAAGACTCCTTGTTGTGCTGCGTTAAGGATAGACGCCAGCAGTATCAGACAACCGATTTGTACTGAAAGTTGCAGTTCTGGCTCGTGTAACGCATAGACTGCTATGGGAGATGAAACACACAGCAGTATGCAGGCGATCATGATTCCCACCACCAAAGCGAATTTGTTGGATAATGTGTATATGGCTGCTGTGTACGATTTGTCGCTTTCTCGGTATTGTGAGATGAATCGTGTGGCTGTAACCCCTATGCCTGCAGAGCCCATTACGATGAACATACCGATGGTAGAGCGGACCATGCCCAGTTCCCCGAATCCCTCTTGACCTAAGATCCTTGCACAGAAGATGCCTGCCAACAAGATACAGAATTTCCCCAAGGCCGTTCCTGTGAGCGACCAGAAAGCTCCCCTTGTCATTCTTTTTGCAATGTCTGAGGCTTTTAATTTGTGAATGAGAGATTCTTTCATGGTTATTCTTGGGGATAAAGGTTGAACGTGTGCACTGGCTTCTCAAAGTCGTAGAACTTATAATCGTCTACATGCAGCCACTCAGGACGGAAGGTGTTTACACCAATCATCTTGGTCACAAACACGATAATCACAATGAGCCTGAACAGATTCTGGGCTCCTTCTGTTCTGCATGGATATTGTTTTCTCAGCACCGTGGGGTCAATGTATCTCAAGAGCAGGAGCATCAGGAAAGGCCACAGATATTCGTTCACACGCGCTATGGGATAAAATACGAGAGAGATGATGCTCACACAAAGCATTGTTATCCCTATCCAGAAATACGTGTTTTCTATCTGCTCATATTGTTTTTTTCTATGGATGTATATACATGTACCCAAAATAAATAGGAGCATTGCTAAATCGGCAAGTCCCACTATTGATATCGATTCTCTCTGTATGGCAGCCTTATAATAAGGATGGTCATGCATACCTAAAAGCGAGAGTATTTCAAAAACGGAAAGAGCAAAAGCTATAGAACCCCCTACTGCTATCATTATCAAACGCCGTGAAGGTTGAATCTTCCGGAGATATGGCAACGGAAAGAGGAATACTGCCGAAATATGGAATAGGCATGCGCAGGCTACTAGCAAGTGATATTTCTTAATGCTCTTATCCAATTGTTCGAATGCCACATAAAACAATAATATTGCCAATGCCTGACGTATGATGCAGTAGTGCATGAACATGAGGTTGGCAATAAGGAAGTAGAAACACATCTTGGCAATGTGCCTGGAATGGCGGTTGAAAAACCAAAGTTCACCGATAGTGATAACTAGGCTCGACAGAATAATGATGGTATAGGGATTCTTCGATACATATTTTATTAATACGTGGCATAGTACTTGGAATCCATATTCAAACTTATCTGTTATGTGATATGCAAAAACTGTTTCGTTTAGGTATCTTGCTACATGAGTACGTTGATAATAGAATCCATAGTAGTGCGAAGTGTCATTGAGTACCGTAATATCTCTGAATCCAAAGAATCCGAAGAGTAAGATGAAGCAAGCCGCGAGCTGGAAAAGCTGTGCCTTACCTGGATTACTGAATGTCTTGGAGATATAGTGTACACCAAGAAATAGTGCGAAATAGATAAAAATTATCGCCATTCCTTCTCTTATGGTCTGTTATGCTTCTTCGAGTATGCTACGAATATTTCTTTTGAGGAAAAGGGTTAGAATTGGTAATATCAGTCCTATGAGTATGGCTACTATGATTGTTATGCCTTTTTTAGGGAACACGGGCTTCCAGTCGCCGATAGGCGGGGTGATTAGGCGCATGTTCTGTGCGTTGAAGACGTGGGTGAGATTGTTTTCCTCACGCTTTTCGAGCAGGTAGATATAAAGTGCTTCAATAATCTTCTGCTTTCTCTCTGCGGGTAATATCTTTGTTATCTTCTCTGGAGCCAGTGAAATCTCGCTCTTTAGTTTACGGTCTTCATTGATGGCACCCGCCTGTTGTGCTTTAAGCTGATTAACAGCCTGATCAAGGGAGTTAATAATGGCCCCTCGCATGCCTTTTAGCTGAAGGTCGAGATCCTGCACCAGCGGATTGTTTTCATTACTATTGGCTACCATCGAATTGCGCTTGGTCTGCAGTTTGTTGTATTCTGCTATTTCCAAGGCCACGTTCTGATTGTCGGGCAACAGATTGGCAGGCAATACGATGTTCTTTCCTTCGATGTTCTTCACCTCTTCGCGCATCTGCTGGAGCATGTATAGGTAGTTATTTACCTTTATCTGTGCCTCATAGGTTATCGAGGCATTCTTCATATACATTTTTGCAGCTTCTTCATAGTCTGGCAGCAGGTTACGACCTTTAAACTGCGCTATGTTTGTGTCAAGTCCGCTGAGCTCAGCCTCAATGCCGTTAATACGCTCATTGATAAACTTCGTTGAGGCGTTGGCGGCATCTTGCTTGTCCTTCATCCATTCTTCGTGATAGATACTGATCAGGGTGTTGATAAAGAGTTCTGCTCTTGTTTCTATCTGGTCTTCGAAGGTGATGCTGATGATAGATGTCTGGTCATCGGCAAGGTCGATGCTGAGTTGTTTCTGAATGCGGTCGATGATGCTGAAGCGGTTCTCTTTCGTGATACGGATGGTCAGCTCGTCGGTCTCGGCATCTGTGAAGCATTGGTCAAAGGCATCAGTCTTGATGACGGACAGCTTGCCTAAGGGCGTTTCGCTGACGGTGCCTACTTTTCCTGTAGTCTCTCCATCCACCTTCTTGCCGTTTTTGCGAAATTTGTATAACGTGAATGTGCCGTCCTTCCTAAGATCCATCTTCATATAGGCTCCTTCTTCCTTTTTCAGTTGTGGGAAGGTCACTTTCACGGGGAGCGTCTCTTGCCAGAGATCGAGTTTCCTGAGTCCGTCGTAGGCCTGATAGCGGGTGCCCATTTCCATTCGATCGATCACCTTTTCTAACGTTCCTGCCGAACCGAGGATTTCCATCTCATTGAGCACGTTGGCAGAAATACCCAGTCCGCCCAGTCCTGCTAGGAAACCCATATTGGCTGCCATTGCCGACAGCAGGCCGCCTCCACCACTCTCATCTTTAATCAGAATGGTGGCGGTGCGCTCATAGCGAGGGGCCACTACTAGTAAGAACAGGATGGCAAGCACCAGCATCGTAGCTACCGATGCCGCAAACCATCGCCACTTTTTAAGGCATATCTTAATGAAGTTCGATTCCATTTCCACTTTTAACTTTCCACTTTTAACTTTTTACTTAAAGAGAAATACTGCCAGCGCAGTGAGCACTGATGTAAGTGACAACCAGAAACTCAGTGTGCGACTCTCGTTGCCTGGATAGGTTGACTGGCGCGCTCTGGTATCGTTGGCCTTTACGTAAATCACGTCGTTTTGCTGTATATAATAAGCCTCCGAGCTGAAGATGTCCTTTGCCGAGTTGAGGCTGAACTGATAGACTTTCTTCTCCTTGCCGTTTTGGCGAATCACCACAATCGAGTCGCGCTTGCCATATACGTTTATGTCGCCAGCCTTGCCCAGCGCCTCTAACAGCGAAATTGCATCCTTGTCGATGGGATAGTTGCCGGGCTTGTTTACCTCGCCCATTACCGTATAACTCAGGTTAGTCGGCTCTACCGTTACGTTGGCATCCTTCAGCAGCTCCTCACTTCTCAGTTTCTGCTGAATCTTCTCTTGCGCCTCAAAGCGTGTCAGTCCTTCGATATGAATCTTGCCAGCCGAAGGCATGTCGATACAGCCGTCAGCACCGATGGTATAGCCCATCATGTAGAGGCTCTGGTCGGCTAATCCTGCTTTCAGGTTCGTGATAATGCCCTTGTTAAACAGGTTACCCATCTCAGGGTCCTTACTCCTTACCAGTATGGTTAAATTGTCGTTTTGTTTTAGTCGGATCGTGCCATCTGTTTGGGTCGTTATCTGTTGCCCGTTTTGCAAGTCTTGCAGATAGTTGTAGTTTTTGGGTGCGGCACAACTAGCTATCATCATGGCTATACCCGCTACCCAAATCAAGTGTTTTATCTTCATTTTCATTCTATCATTTTATCACTTTAAAAACGTCGTTTCCACCTTATTATTATGGAAAACGGGTGCAAAGTTACAAATAATTCGTGAAATTCGTGTAATTCGTGGATTAAAATTTGGAAGTTACGGCTTTTCTTTGTACTTTTGCAGTCGGAAAAGCGCTGGTGAGTGCGTTTTGCTACAAAAATAGCGACTTGGGGTTGACTGGATTTGACAGCGGGTCGAGATGGTATGTAAGCACGCGGAGGCTTCTTGGTTCCCTCCATAATCCGAGCTGAGGAAACAATGAGTATGCTCTCGCTGCCTAATCGAAGTATAGTAGATTAAGAGCTTAATTTCTTCACCAGGTGAGGAAACGAGACGTCGCTCCAAGGATGTTGTTCCGAATCCAAGGATCCAGCGGCGCAGGTTAAATCGGAAATAGTCTTTGCAGGCTCCGATGCAGGGATGAAGTTTTAGGAGCTAAGGCAACAGTTGGTGGTCCAGGTCTTGCTGCTGCTCGAAAACCGAAGGCTGGAATAAGCGTGTAGAAAGCGTATGGTTTCCCTGTTTGGACGAGGGTTCGACTCCCTCCAGCTCCACTGTGCAAGTCGCTGACTGTCAATTGGTTGGCGATTTTTCTTTTTCTTTTTGGGGGGCGATTCTGCGGGCGTTTTTGCTTGAGTTTTGTTAGATTTTGAATTCCAATTGTTTATGGATATAATTTGCAACATATTGTAAATGAGTTAGTTAGTGGAAGGCCTCTTTGCGTGATGAATCAAATAGCTGACTTTTGGGGACAAAAATAGGGTGTACTCGAACCTTTACATATATTTTACTGTAAAATACATAGATTTATCTCTATTTTCACCGAATTACACATTAGGGTTCAAGAACTAAACCCAAATGAACCTATTTGTTAGTTCATGAAATTACCCGTATTTACATGATTTTACATGCGAAGATCCTGTGACGGTTCGACAGCAATTCAAGAATGAACCTTATGATACCTCAATGTCCCGAGTTTAAGGAAAATCCCCATGAAAGTTTAGGGATTCAAGAATCGCAGAATAGGACTTTTCTTTTTCAAATCCTACAAAATCGCCGTACTTTTGCACCGTGAATCAGAACATAGGAGTCTGATCACAGAACGAAAGTTGAACAATTTAAAAGAAGAAGATTATGAAGAAGACAATAGTGAGCACTAATTGGCTGAATAAAGTGATCGCAGCCATGATGATGATGGCAATCACATTCGCAATGCCAGCAATGGCCGGTAATAAGAAGAACAACAACGGTAAGAACGACAACGGTAAGAACGACAAGGTTGTTGTGGTAGTGAATAACGACAAGAAGGGTTCGCACTTCGACAAGGCTGACAAAAAGACAAGTCACTTTGATACGAGCAAGACCCATGCCTATCGTCCTGACGTGAAGACCACCACCATTAAGGTGAGCCGTCACGACTCTCATAAGAAGGTTGTGGCAAAGGTTGAGAATATGAAGGGCGTGATGGACACCAACTGGAATCCCCGTACTCGTGAGTTGACTGTCCGCTTCGATGCTAACAAGACTTCAGCCCGGAATATCAAGCACTTCATGGCATAACTGTTTGCCATTCCATATATAATCCAAGAGACCCCGGCTTGCATTCCTGCAGGTCGGGGTCTTGCTGTTTTGAAGTGGAATCACTTTATGATACCTCGATGGCTTTGGTGACCTTCTGTTTCGGCTCGGTCTTCGGCATGGTGACGGTCAAGATGCCGTCCTCCACCTTGGCAGAGATCTGATCCTTCACTACATCGTCTGGCAGCGTGTAGCTCTGCTCGTAGTTCGAGTAGCTGAACTCGCGGCGCAGATAGTGATGATGCTTGTCCTCATGCTTGTGTTCCTGTTTGTTCTCAATGGCGATGGTGAGGTTGCCCTCGTCGTTG
>CAJOGK010000073.1 GCA_905234145.1 uncultured Prevotella sp.
TTTCGAGCCTATAAAATAGTAATATTATATATAATATATATATTATATATAATATTAAATAATATTTAACATTTTATCTTCTTCTCAGCAGATGAACCCCAAAAATAAACTGAAATCTGAAATACTGAAATCTGAGCCTTGGGGCAGATTTGAGTTATAGCAGCCTCATACCCAAGCACCTCTCTTCTACGACTATTTCTAACGCAAACGCCTCGCATCGGAAGAATGATGCGAGGCATTTTTCTTGCAAAACGCTTGCAAATTTCAAAAGTTTGTTGTAACTTTGCAGCAGAATATATTAAATATAAGGTACAACATTTACCCAAAATGACAAGAGACGAACAAAACCCTCAAGGCATATTGGTGTGCCACACAGCCCACAGACCCACCTTACACGCACAGTCACCAGCGACTGGCCACAGGATGCGGATTATACGACCTGATGAACGATGATCAGCGCGACTTCCTTGACACCATCACAAACTACAACATCGAGGCACGCTACCCCGAAGACAAAGAGGAACTCGCCCGCACGCTCACACCGCAGACCTGTCGACATATCATAGATGAAACCAAACAGATGCAACAATGGATAGAAGAACACTTACCCGCGACGAGGCCCTAGAGCTCGTACGTAAATACAAGCGAGTAATAAGCGCCCGCTTCGATGTGGAGCCGAAGGTAATGATGTTCGGTTCCTACAGTAAGGGATATGCCAACCCTGACAGCGATATCGACGTGGCTGTAATCGTACCCACTTATGGTGACAGCAAATTCGAAATATCCAAGAAACTATGGCGTGATGTCCGTGAGGTCAGCTTCCTCATCGAGCCAGTGCTCATGGCTGAAGACCGCCAGTCGCCACTCTACCACGACGTAATGCGAACAGGTGTGGCAGTGTAATAATAAATGCCTCGCATCGGAAGAATGATGCGGGGTATTTTTAGCCTTGGGGACAGATACTGAGTCATAGCAGCCGTCATACCCAAGTACCAGTGGCTAGTATAAGCAAATTCTACGACTTAACCAATTTTTTTTAGTGTAAAATTTGCAAATATCACAGAAAAGCCGTACCTTTGCATTTGAGATTCGATTAGCATGTAAAAGTGCGGTCGGAGATCATCTTATTATTATAGTCGTTCGCGTTATACACCTCGAAACCGGAAATTTCAAAGTAGTTATACCTAGCGTAACGAGAAGCGTCTATGCTGCTATCAGCGTGGACAGAAGTTCTCGTGCTAGGGGGACTAATTTCCGGCCCCGAGGTGTAAATACGGGGACTGAAGTCCACGTCTGGAGCTGGCAAGTGCTTAAAATTGTTGGTATTAATATTTTTACTAAATAAATTATAATGCGTATGAATTATACAATTATTCCCAGCGGATGCCGCTTACGATGTCAGGAAACCTCTGCTATGGTTTGCATGGGTTTCCGAGGAGTTATTAAAACAACCAAACGACAGAAAGGAGGTTTGCCTTTATGTCAGTAATCCAACTTATCAAAACATATCGAGAAACCACAAATTCTTTTAACACTATTACAAAATCGGACACTGTTGACACGATTATCCGTCGTGCCATTTGGTCGGTTTCGATTACATCAGACATCAACAAGCAGTTGAAGGCATGTAAAAATGGGCTCGAAAAAGGCTTTATCATCGAACCTTTCTATGGCAAGTTCTGGGAAGAGAACGATAAGTATCTGAAAATAAAGAGCAACAATCTGATTAAGGATTTGCAGGATTATGGCGATATACCGCTGGAAAACAACAAAATGATGTTTTCTATCGACTCTCGCAACATCGTTTACATCAAAGATTTTATCGATGTGATAACCAACAGCGAGGAAGAAATGAACCAGTGTCTTGATGTTATCAAGGTGAAGATGTTAAACCTGCATCCCGATGTTTATGGTAGATTTTACCTTTCGCATAAAGAAGAATTCGATGAAAGTACCGTAGTGAATGAGTATCTGAATAGAATACTGGCCGAAGGGCAAATAACACCTAGACTTCTAAAATCTTTGCAAACTGAAGCTGTAGCGAACGCCCTGAGTAATGATATAATGAAGCACGACAACCAAGCGAAGACTTGGGAGCTGGAAAAAGTAGACGAGGAACGTGTGAAGTTGGAACTGAGTGCGGATTACAACTATCCTGCCGACTTTAAAGAACGCTGTGCCCGATTTAGGCGCTACATCGTATGGCGGGGCGACATCTTAATCATAAACCATAACGGCTTAGGCCAATATATCTGCCGTTGTGCCGACAAATTCGAAATCGAGCAGATAAAGGAGATTTTCAGGCTCGAAGTAATGCTCTGCCTTATTCATAAAGACATGGTAAGATTGCAACCGGAACTGGCGGCATTCCTTGAAACGGAAGATTCGTCTGAAACATTTGGCATCATCAACACGATGACGAGACTGATGATGCAGGATTGGTTTAAGGCATTCCGTACCGACAAGAAATATGATGACGACTGGATTAAGCAGCTGATGACCGACCTTCTGAATTCGGAGCATCGCCAAACACTACTAGGCATTTGGCAGCACCCCAAAAAGCGCCCCTGGTTGAAAGCTGCACTTATCGGCTGCGTGAGGGATGCTGGCATACTAAAAGGCAGCTACCTGAAAATAGCAACTGCTATCATCAATGGAAGTCAAAAAGATAATAACAACTTTTCTAACTATATGGGTCAGGGTAAGAATGAGCCGTTTTTCGAGTGGTTTGTAGATTATGTAAACCGCTGATTTAGCATAAAAGTTCGATTGAAAAGTTCTACTGGAGTTCGATTGGAATTTCAGTAGAATTTTTTTTGTTTTTTCTCTTTCCCCGATAAACACTGGGGTTTCGGGCTGTTTTGGGCTATTCGATTGAAAATTCGATTGAGATTTTTTTTTCAATCGAATAATCGAATTCTACTTTTGCAACCGCAATCAGATAACAAGCATCTGAGCGCCGCGCAAAGGATAGTCCTAGCGCGAACATTATTATAATAAAAAGATTCATGAGAAAAAAGAAAATGACTAATGCAAGGAACTGCCAACAGGTAAAGAACGTGTTCTGCATTAAGGTGAAGAAATGCTGCATGTCGTGCGCCTTTAAAGACTTTACGCGCCACATCAACAAGCGGCAATGTACAGCTCTCGACAAGCTGGTAGCCCATACGCATGTGTGCCCCAAATGGGCCATGAGCCAGCAGCAGAGAATGGCGGGATTCGCCAAGGGAAAGGTAAAGCGAAAGGAGTATCTGATGTATGTGCTCTCGGTGCGCGAAGAAGAAAGTCTGGCCCAGCAGCGAGGCTTGAAGATCAAAATCAAGAGTATTGAAACCATCAGGGAAGAGTTCGAAGAACAATGCGGAAGCATTTATGCAATCGAGTAATACATTAAACATTAAAAAATTAAACATTATGGAAACAAAGATTTTAAGAGTGGTAAAGTGCGGAGAGTGCTTTACGGTGAAAAGTGAGAAGAGCGAGAACGGTGTACTGAACAAGCGCAACCTGATTTTGCAGGAGCTTGGCGGCAAGTATGAATCGACGTATGTGGTGAGCGCCTTGGGCAATCTGGCTACGCTCCAGTTCAGCGAGGGGGATATAGTAATGGCAACCTTGCGATTCCAAAGCAGGGAGTATAACGGACAGATGTTCATGGATGTCATCGCAACGGAGATCATTAAACATTAATCGAGGCGAGGTGTAAGTGGAGGAAGTCTTCGAAGTGAAAATGGCCAAATTCCGACACAAACCTTCACTCACAAATTTCGCAAAGATTATGAAAAAGAACAGTATTAAAAACAAGAGTGTAAAGACAACAACGCTGCAGGCCGAAGTGGCCATCAGCAAGACAGAAGCAGGTTTGGATTATGTTCAGGTATTACCCGACAATCCGAGTGTAGGACTCGTAACGCCGTTTCGCGGACTAGGCTACGGCCAACTATTGAATAACGGTGTATTCGACTTTATTCGCAAGATTCGCAAGCGCAATAAGCCTGTGTTGAAATTGAAGTACAGCAGCCTCTCGTACAGCCCAGACGGTTACGATCGCTACATCTTGACATTGCCCAACGATATGCGCGATGAATTGCCCGATATCTTAACAAATGAGGCAATACAGGTAATTAAGTTCATGAGGAAAAAGAAAGGAGCAAAGGCATGATTTATCGAATAAAGTCGGACGGGGGTAGCAAAATGGCTACTCCCATCAAGAACCGCGAGGCGCTGCTGGCACTGAGGGATTCCAAGGAGAATCTGGAAAATCTTTCGAAGGCACGCCAAGGTGACGATGCGGCTAAAGCCAAACTGTTGCAGCTGGCTTATAACTTAGGTCGCGTAGAAGGCCCCATTGCGGGCTGTAAGAGTCAGGGCAGTTTCTTCTTCCACGATATCGACTGCTACGATGCCGAGCAAAGTCAAATGCTAAAGCATCAGATACTTAATAAGAAAGACGAGATCGGACTGATGATGCTGGAGAGAAGCGCCAGTGGCGGTTGGCATACCGTATGCAAGCGCATACAAGGAACCACGATCTTAGAGAATCAGGTACGTGTAGCATCGATTCTGAAAATCGAGATGGATACAAACGCTAAAGATTTGCAGAGAATCGTCTATTCAACAAGCGGTTCATCTGAGGACTTGGTATATCTCGACGATGCGCTCTTTCTGGAACCCATGAGCGCAGAAGAATGCGAGGCAGAGTATAAACGCCTGAAAGAACGCGAGCGCAAACGGGAAGAGCAAGTTCCTAAAGGTGCTAAAAAAGCAAACAAACATTATCGGCCATGGGAAGATGCGGGGGATGTGAGATGTAAGAAGGATGATGTAAGAGGTAACGGCCATCAGCCATCAGACATCGGCCATCAGACATCAGAGGCTACAGAGCGCACGCGGTTTATCTTTAAGGAGTGCATGCGAGAAGAAGATGTGACCGAAGAGGATTTGCAGAACGAAGGCGGCAGACACAACTCGGTAAAGATGATACTGAGCCATTGCATTCAGCTGTTATCGCAAGAAGAAACGCTGGGTGTACTGAAAGAGCTGATGCCCGACAACTGGCAGGATGAAAACATCCAGCAATTGGTAAGTGATTTCTATACCAAGTATTTTGATGCGAACGCCAAGTTGACACTATTCCAGAAGCGCGTATTCCGAGAGAGTAAAAGGCTGAACAGCACAGCATATTCAGATACTGACGCATCGGAAATCGAGGTTTCTGGCGGCCAGTCTGCCTGCGAACTCTCTCGCATCTTCGCCAGCAAACTGCCGCCCGAACTGCCGCCAGTATTGCCTAGATTGGTAAAGGCGGTTACGCAGAACACACCGCAGAGATTCAAGGCTACGGTAGCCCAGGCTATGTTTCCGCCGCTGGCCATTTATTCCAAGGAACTGAGCTTTCGTTATCTGGATAATCAGCCGCGTGATTTGCGAATAAACTGCCTGATCGTAGCGGGCACGGGTAGCGGTAAGGATTCGTGCACCCATCAGCCGCTGAAGCATATCATAGCCGAGATAGCCGAACGCGACGAAATCAATCGCAAGCGGTTAGAGAAATTCGGTGACGAATATAACAGCAAGGCGAACAACAAGCAGAAGCCCCAGCGTCCTGACAACCTTATCATTCAGACGCTAAAGTACGACATTACGAAAGCTGCACTTGCGCAACGAATGAAAGATGCAAAAGGTGCACCGCTGTACGTAAGACTGAGCGAGCTGGAACAGTGGGATAAGCTGGAAGGCGCATCGGGTAGGAGTAACCAGTTTACTACATTGAAACTCTGTGATGACGAGGGCAATGATTTCGGCTCTGATCGCGCCAGTACGCAAAGTGTGATGGCCTCGGGTTGCCTGTTCCTGAACTGGAACGCCAACACGACGATCTCGAAAGTAATGCGCTATTTTAAGCATGTGCTGACCGACGGCCCTATATCGCGCCTTAGTCTGGCCACCATTCCCGAGGAAGAAATTGGAGCAGCGATTTTGCCCTTTGGTGATTACGACGAGGCTTACGACGCAGCGCTGAAACCATTCCTCGAGAACCTGAAGATGGCTACTGGCTACATCGATTGCGTTCAGGCGCGCAAACTGGCCAAGCGATTGAAAGACGAATGTGCCGATTTTGCAAGGCTCTCGCAGGACAGAGTGTTCGATAATCTGACCCATCGCGCTTTAGTGCACGCTTTCAGAAAGGCTTGTCTGCTGTATGCCGCCAATGGCATGAAGTGGGAAAAGTCGATTGAGACATTTTGCCGCTGGTCACTCTTCTACGACCTCTATCTGAAGATGCATTTGTTTGGCGATCAGATTCGTCATGCGGATGATGATATCCAGACATCGAAGCGAGGCCCGCAGAGTCTACTTGATTTCCTGCCCGAGACGTTTACCGTTGAAGATGCCAAGCGTGTGCGACTAAAGCATGGGATGGATAGTGATCGTACGTCTAAAATGATATCATTATGGAAATGTAGAGGATATGTATTTCAGATTTCAGATTTCAGTTTTAAAAAAGCGTATATGAATAATAAAAATAATGTAAGCAATGACAACAATTAATCCCAATACCCAACTCTCCGAGCATTTCAAGCTCGGGGAGTTTACAAAGAGTAATCATCCCGAAGTGTATAACATCCCAAGTCATGTAGCGATTGAGAATATGAAAAGAATTTGTGGTTGGCTGGAGGTATTAAGAGATAAGTACGGGCAACCTATTATTATTAACTCCGGCTATCGTAGCCCCCAATTGAATAAGAAAGTAGGTGGTGTATCTACCTCCAATCATCTGACTGGTTGCGCGGTTGATATTCGGTGTAGTGGGGCAGAGCAGGCGATTGATTTTGCGTATATATTGAAAGCGTACTCAAAAGAGATCCATCAGGATTTCGATGAACTCTTTATCGAGAAGAGTAAGCAAGGCACCTACTGGGTTCACTTTGCCGTGCGCCCGAGCGACAACCGCAGAAAGATTAGCTTCTTGAACGGGTAGATATTATTTTAGTACTGTCTGAGGGCGGCGATGAGCTCGCTGTTCTCAGACTTGGTGCCGATGGTGATACGGAGGCAGTTTTCGCAAAGTTGCACGCGATGGCGATTGCGAACGATAATGCCACGGTCTACCAGATAGTTGTAAATCTTCGGGGCATCGGTCATCTTCGCCAAGAAGAAGTTGGCATCGGAGGGATATACCTTCAGGCAGATGGGCAGCAAAGCAAAAGCATCCATCATACAGCGACGCTCCTCAAGCAACAACTTTACCCATTTATCTACCTCGAACGGGTCTTTCAGTGCCTCAAGGGCCTGCTGCTGGGTAAGCAGGTTGACGTTGTAGGGGTACTTCACCTTATTAAATATAGAGATGATCTCCTTCGAAGCGAAAGCCATCCCCAAACGGATAGCGGCACAACCCCATGCCTTCGACATCGTGTTGAGTACAATCAGGTTGGGGTGCTTGGCCAGCTCATGGCGCAGACTCTTCTGTGACGAGAAGTCGCTATAGGCCTCGTCGACGATCACCAACCCTTGGAAACCCTCAATGACCTTGATAATCTCCTCGCGATGCAGACTGTTGCCCGTGGGATTGTTGGGCGAACAAATCCATATAATCTTGGTATTGGCATCGGTAGCAGCCAAGAGCTTATCGGCGGTTATCTGATAGGTCTCATCGAGCAATACGGGGCGATACTCCACATCGTTGATATCGGCACACACCTTATACATGCCGTAAGTGGGTTCGATGGCTACGACATTATCCTTGCCCGGATTACAGAAACAGCGATAGGGCAGGTCGATGGCTTCATCGCTGCCATTGCCCAGGAAGATGCAATCCTCGGGTACGCCCTTTATCTTGCTGATAACGGCTTTTACTTCCAACTGCAAGGGGTCGGGGTAGCGGTTATAGGGCTGGTTGTAGGGATTCTCGTTGGCATCGAGAAACACCCGCGCTTCCCTGCCTGCATACTCATTGCGAGCGCTGCTATATGGCGCCAAATCCCAAATATTCTTCCTACACAACTTCTCTAAAGTAATCATATCTATAAACTATAATCTATCAACTATAAACTCTTCAGTCTTACGCTCATTGCGTTTTTGTGGGCATCGAGTTGTTCGGCCTCGGCCATGAGTTCTACGGCGCGACCGATGCTGCGGATGCCATCCTCAGAGAGGTGCTGGAATGTAACCTTGCGGCAATAGCTGTCGAGGTTTACACCGCTATAAGCCGTGGCGTAACCATGCGTGGGCAGAGTATGATTCGTGCCGCTGGCATAATCGCCCGCACTCTCACAAGCGTATTCGCCCAAGAATACACTACCTGCATTGACCACCTTCTCGGCCAACTTCTGATAATCCTTGGTCTGAATAATCAGGTGCTCTGGGGCGTAGGCATTCGAAAGCTGGATAGCCTCCTGCTTGTCTTTTACGAGCACAAGCGTACTATTCTCAAGTGCCTTCTGAGCGATCTCCTTACGAGGCAAGAGCTCCAGTTGGCGATTCACCTCGGCCTGAACATCGAGAATGACTTGTTCGCTGGTGGTGATCAACAATACCTGCGAGTCGATACCATGCTCGGCCTGCGAGAGCAAATCAGCTGCTACGAACTCGATATTGGCGTGCTCATCGGCAATCACACAAACCTCTGAGGGGCCTGCGGGCATATCGATGGCTACATCGTGGAGACTTACCTGTTGCTTAGCGGCCATCACATACTGATTGCCAGGGCCGAAAATCTTATATACCTTGGGAATTGACTCAGTGCCGTAAGCCATCGCACCAATGGCCTGAACGCCACCAGCCTTGAAAATCTTGCTCACCCCAGCGATACGAGCGGCTACGAGGATAGCAGGATTTACCTTGCCATCGCGCCCCGGAGGCGTACAGAGTACGATCTCTTCGCAACCTGCGATCTTGGCAGGGGTAGCCAGCATGAGGACGGTAGAGAAGAGTGGGGCAGTACCACCAGGGATATAAAGACCCACCTTCTGGATAGCGACACTCTTTTGCCAGCATACCACACCGGGCTGGGTTTCTACCTTCTTGCTCTTAAAGCGCTGAGCCTCGTGGAAGGCTTGGATATTATAGTGGGCCAACTGAATAGCAGCTTTCAAATCGGCACTCACGGCCTTCTCGGCCTCTTCCATCTCCTCGGCAGAAACTTCGAGCGTAGGCAGGTCTACATGGTCGAACTTCAGTTCGTAGCCCTTTACGGCATCGTCGCCACGCTTCTTAATGTCGGCCAGTACAGAGGCTACCGTCTCGTTCAACTTCGAAACATCCAAGTGCGGGCGCTCTACGATCTTAGCCCATTCACTCTTTTCAGGATATCGGATGATGTTCATTAAACTGAAATTTAATGTTTAATCTCAAAGAATCATTTTCTCGATTGGCGTTACAAGGATGCCCTGAGCGCCCATCTCCTTCAGTTTCCCGATAATCTCCCAGAACTGCTTCTGGTCTAATACCGTGTGTACAGAGCACCATTCCTCATCGGCCAGTGGAATGATGGTAGGACTCTTCAAGCCCGGCAATACATCGATAATCTCCTGCAAGCGGGCTTTAGGCGCGTTCATGCGTACATATTTCTTATCCTCGGCATCTTTTACGGCCTTAAAGCGGAAAAGCATCTGCTCAAGGATGGCCTTCTTCTCGTCAGAGAGTTGCTTGTTACCGATCAGCAGCGCCTCGCTCTTCATCACTACTTCT
>CAJOGK010000074.1 GCA_905234145.1 uncultured Prevotella sp.
TCGTGGTGACTTGGTCCATATCCGCAGTGCCTTGAAGGGTAAGACGCAGGAGCAGATCAGGAACTACTTCAACGACCCTGATTTCATGCGTGAGTGGATTCTGGCCATCAACAACATCATTGTGCAGTGGGACACCATTCTTGAGCAGATGAAGGACTAAAACTAACACAGCAATGATAGCGAAAGCGAATAATATCACACACGGCAGTAATGCCGTCAGATACTCAGCCGACAAGGAGCTGGCTGAGATTGTGAAGGTTGGTCACCTGCCTGAAGGCCTCACCACATCGTCGATATGGTCGAGGATGATACTGCATCAGGCTCAGTTCAAGGAGAAGTTGCAGGGACATCGCCGCATCAAGAACACCTCGATACGAATTGAATTGTCCCCAGCCAAGGAAGAGACGGAGGGGTGGACGATGGCAGACTGGCAGAAACTCGCCGATGACTTCATCCGTGAGTTTGATGCCGTCAATCTCAAACGACCGGACAGGCAAGACGACGACCCGCATACTCACCTTGCCAACAGCCAGTATGTCGTGTCACTCCACCACGACAGTAAGAGCCAGATACTCCACCTTCATATCAATGCCAACCGCATCGACATGAACGGCAACGTAAACAACGAGTACATGATCGGCAAACGGGCCACGATGGCTGCGAACAAAATCAATGAGCAGCGTGGGTGGGTTCAGTCGATGGCCAAGCGAGAATGGAACATCGACGAGATTACCAATGCCTGCATCGAGGCACTGAAGGAAATGGACTCTTTCGACTTCAATAACTACGAGGCGAAGCTGAAAGCAAAAGGCTATGGGGTCAATGTTATGCGTGACGGTATCGGGAAGGTTCGCGGTTACTCCATCAAGAAAGGGAACTCCACATACAAGTCCACACTGTTGGGGCACAAGAGAAGCCTCACACCATCGAGACTGAGAGCGACTTGGGAGAAACTACATCAGGACAAAAGCATTCATGCTCAGACTATGGTGCCGAAAAAAACGCAGACAATTACCCGTCCTGCCGCATCTGTTACAGCAAAAACTACGCAGCCGAAGCAATTGTCATCACCCAAGCAGATACCGTTGCATCCCACAATGTCAGAGCCAGCGAAACAGCAGCCTGTCATGGTTCAC
Source organism: uncultured Prevotella sp. (assembly GCA_905234145.1). Taxonomy (GTDB): domain Bacteria; phylum Bacteroidota; class Bacteroidia; order Bacteroidales; family Bacteroidaceae; genus Prevotella. Next base: position 1,137 of record CAJOGK010000074.1, read on the forward strand.
CACGACATCGAGTGGAACGGCAGGAACTACGCTGTTGACATCCCTGAAAAGGCAGACGATGTACTGATGAAAGAAACAACGCTGCCTGATGATGTACTCTGGTCAACCCTCACCGATGTCCAGCATACGGCTCTGCTGCTGTTTGTCAATTATGTAAATGCAGCTACAGAGATTTCGGAGTCTTGTGGTGGCGGAGGAAATGCGCCCGAATCCGGCTGGGGAAGAAAGGAAGACGAGGACGATATTGCATGGGCTCACCGTTGTGCACAGAAGGCCTTCGGCATGCACATACGTCGTTCGCGTGGTATTCACTGGTAAATATATAAAGTTGAAAAAATGAAGAATAGATTTGTAAAAACCGGCCTCGATCTGGAGGCCAAAATGAATGAGCTCGACCAGAAGGCCGAGAAGGAGAAAGATGTGCAGGACAAGACAGCGAGCCTTGACAAGTTTCTTGAAGAGCTGTCCGCAGACCTGCTGGTAATGAAGAATGCCGTCAGTCTGATAGATGAGGGCAACCACCGCTTCAAAAAAGCGAACGAAGATTTCGGTAATGTCTTGAACAAGTACGAGAATATCATCAAGGAATCGAAGCAGTTTGTAGATGACGTGACTCGGATAGGGATTACAAGCAATATCTCCGAGGAATCCATGAAAGAGGTGGGCACGATCTTTGATGATCATTACAAGCTCTTGTCGGATTTCCGTAAGGAATTGTCTGAGGGACTACGCTTCAGGATTGATGATTTCCTGGATAGGGAGAAAGAAACCGCTGGCAACTTTGCCACTGAAACACAAAAACAACTCGCCAATTTCAACGAAGGTCTATCCAAAGTCTTGTCACATAGCGGATTCTGGTGTACATCCAAAGTGTTTGCTTGGCTTCTTGGCATCTTCGGATTTTGCTTGTTTGTGACATTCATGACGATTGCCTTATTGATCGCTGGCAATCTACAGTTCAGAGTCTACTAATGTAATCTAAACCCCAGCCCGTAACAACGACGAGCTGGGGTTAAATTACATTCGAATTTGGGGTGTAGATGTCCTCATGGCAAGAATTATTGCTTCACCTACTAAGGCAACATTCGCTAATAGGTAATGGCTCTTGCCAAACCAAGTTACCATTCTCTTTATTGTTTTAACTTTAAGCATTTCTGTTAGTTAATATTCTCCTTACGACATCCATCCATTTGTTATATAGGTCACCTACTTCCTTTATTTCCGACTGCTCTGCCTCTTTACGAAAATCTTCACTGATAGACTCATGTAGGACAAGATGATTGCCAAATCCAAAATATACAGTTTTCCATCCTTCTGGTATAACGCCTCCGCCAAAGACTCCAAATCGACATTCGGATAATGGTGGACAAACCTGAAATACCTGTTCCATTTCTATGTCTTCATAAAAAGGATTAGCATAGTACACTTCTCCCTTGGATGTTACCATTTCAACAGCACCAGCATCTCCCATCGCACCAGGAGCAGCAGATGAAAAAGCAATAATATCCAAGCCTGTACATTCTTTATAATTATCCCTTGTCAGCTTTTTAACATAAGGGCTCCTATTGTCGATAAAGTCACAAAACCTATCCTTAATATCTCGTAAATCCTCAGTCAAAAGACTGTCGCATCGTTCAGTAATATCATCAGGAATTGGATATCGGCAAGCAGCAATAGCTCCTGCCATGCAGCCAATAGTATCGGAATCGCCACCAAGAGATATCGCCAGACGAATGACCTCCTCAAACGAATTTCCCTCCAAGAATGCAATGATAGCCTCAGGAACACTGCCTTGACATGACACATCGAATCCATATCTTGGACGAATCTCAGCAATAGTACGATGTAGATTATAGCCAAAAGTTTGCTCAACATACTCCTTGATTTTCTGCTTCGACCTCCCCTCTTTGCAAAGAAATACACTCGCAGCAATCACTTGAGCTCCTTTCACTCCTTCTGGATGGTTATGACTCACAGATGCAGTAATCTCTGCCAATTCCAAAGCATCTTCCAAAGTGTTAGCATATAGCCCCACAGGACTCACGCGCATTCCAGCCCCATTACCCCAACTGTTATAGGGCTGTGGATTCTTGGCAAATAGCCATGAATAGAAATGTCCCCCATAGCCAGCATCAGGATGTTTTCTTCCCAACTCCTGCATACATTTTATAAGTTGGGCCGCACTATGGCCTTTGTCCTCAATTAACCATTTCGCCACAGCCAGCGTCATCACAGAATCATCCGTAAAACGGCATCCTTTCTCAAACAACTCAAAGTCTGTCCTCTTTGTGTTGTACCATTCATAGGTTGAGCCAATAATATCGCCCACTAACGCTCCCAACATCTTTGTTCTTGTCATATTTTTACTTTGATTTTGCAAATATACGAAAAAAATCTCAATCTTATTTCTCACACTCCTGCAATCTGCATTTCTCGACTTCTATGTCCAATGTCCTGGCTGTCCTAAAGAAACTATCCATCGTTAGCTTCAAATAGCCTTCCAAATCAGGTATCTGCTCCACAAATAGGAAGTGTTTCTTAATGTGTACAGCCACGTCATCTGAATCCGTAATACCATAAAACACAGACAAAGTCCCCCGCATATTTATGTCATTCACCACCTGGCGAACCCTTGCGAACTCGTCAATGTCGAATTTTGAGAAGCTATGACACCATGGCCATATCAGATTCACAAACATACAGTCGTTAACTGCCTCCATCAGGAATATCACTCCCTGATACTCAAATTGAATCCGTCCCTCTTCAGTGTATTCTGGCTTGCTCCCGATATTCTCGATGGTTTTTAAAGCCAATTGCCTTGTGCTTATTGTCTCTTCCATACACGTTTCTTCTATATGATTACTTTCTGGTGTAGTTGTTGTGACAGGACTATAATCATTATCATTATCCTCATGATAGTAGCGATAGAGGTTGTATATCACTATAAAAGCTAAAATTCCTATTATATGCCATTCCATATTGCTACTCGTTAATAAATTCTTTTAAAATCATCACCTATTTGTTTCCAAAATATCCGAGAGAAAGAGTGACCGTTAACACATAGAATTCTGCTGACTTTAAACGTCCGCTCTTCACCCATATCGAGTCGGAAAGCCTGAATATACAATCCTCCGTAGTAGTTGGAATATCTTATGTCAGCGATTCTACATGTAAAAACTCTGCCATTCCTAGTACAATACTCAATCTCAATTTCTTGATTCAGTTGCACAGCCCTGTCTATTACTTCTTCTATGCTCATACTTTTAGTAAGGTGCTGGACTGTTTATTGGTGGAGGAAGTTCAATGGGCGATTCTTCAAAGGAATTCACACCAATGGGATGATTATTATCTCCGTTGATTTTGGATCCTAATATTTCACCCCCAAAACTGCCAAGCATATTGTCCTCAGGGTTTTCAAATCGAGTATATTCACCTTTGAAATTCAATAGTACGGTATCTGTCGCTCCTTTGCGATGCTTTGCTATGATGATTTCTGCTTTCCCCAAATAATCCTCACCATTTGGTCCTTGTGTCAGGCCAAACTTTTCTGGACGATGCACGAATATCACCATATCGGCATCCTGCTCAATAGCGCCAGACTCGCGAAGATCAGAGAGCATCGGTCGTTTACCATCTGCGCCAGTTCTTGCTTCTAGCCCACGATTCAATTGACTAAGGGCGAGTACTGGGATATTCAACTCTTTTGCAAGAATCTTCAGAGAACGGGATATTGTAGATACTTCCTCCTGACGGCTATTAAAGCGCATTCCATTTGCATTCATCAGTTGCAGGTAGTCAACCATGATTAGTTGCACTTTATGCTCCCTTACTAATCTCATCGCTTTGGTTCTCAATTCAAAAACAGATAGGCCTGGGGTGTCATCAATATATAAAGGTGCGTCTATCAGGTGCTGGATACGCTTATCAAATCTTTCCCATTCTTCTGCATTCAAGGAACCGTTGAGGATTTTCATACCCTCTATCTCGCAATTATTGGCTATAAGACGATTGACAAGTTGTACACCTGACATCTCAAGAGAGAAAAAGGCCATCGGCACATTCTGGTCTGCAGCAATATTCTTAGCCATCGACAAGGCAAAAGCCGTTTTACCCATTGCCGGTCTTCCTGCAATAATGACCAAATCTGAATTTTGCCATCCGCTTGTGAGCTCATCAAGTCTTTTGTAGCCAGTTGATATTCCAGTCACATCACCATTATTCTTCGAGGCGGCCATCATAATCTGAGAAGCTTCCTTTATCAAGGGACTAACGTGTACGTAATCCTTCTTTACATTGGTCTGGGCAATATCAAACAGCATACTTTCTGCCTCTGCAATAACGTCCTTTGGATCGCATGTCTCGTCAAAAGCCTTCTTCCCAATGGTGCTTGTATATGTAATCAACTGTCGTGAAATAAACTTCTCTGCTACAATATTGGCATGATATTCTATATTGGCAGACGTGGCCACCCTCGAACTCAGCTCTGCAATGTAACCAGGTCCTCCGATTTCTTCCAGTACACCATTCTTGCTCAATTGCTCAGTCACGGTCAATACATCGATGGGCCTCTCATTCATGCTCAATTGTCTTACAGCATCAAAGATCTTCTGATGGCGCGGCTCATAGAAACTTTCAGGACGCAATAACTCACTTATTACAAGGTATGCATCCTTGTCTATCATAAGTGCACCAAGCACCGCTTTTTCAACTTCAAGCGCTTGTGGCTGCACTTGAGCATACGAGAAATCCAGTGGTAACTGACTGTTTCTCCCTTGACCTTGTCTGTATTGGGTTCTTTGTCCTGGCATACTAACTACTTGTCACTTTTCATCTGCTTTCTTTTTCCCTCAGCCCACTTCTGGTTTGCCTTAGTGGTTTCCGACAACGTATCGAGAATCTTTACCTTATCCTCGTCTTCAAGAGAATCATACCGCTCTTTCATTTCCATGACAATGAATTTACCATAGCCATTCTCATCGTGGAGATTATCAATCAGTTCGTTCACGTTCATGCCTTTAATCTTCTTGTCCCGTTCCTCAATCCTATCTTTGAACAGAAGATTGAAGATGGCCTCTTTGAGCGTCTTCTCATGCTCTATCCATTTACTGCGAAAGAGTGAAACCTGCTGCTCTCTGGTCAATCCTGGCAACATATCTACACACTTCCTCAATTCTTCATCGTTCCACCCAGAATAGTGGAATTTCTTTACTTGCTGAATAATGTACTCGTAATCTGTCATAATTGTAACAATTTGGTCTGTCTGCAAAAGTAGCTTTTCTTTTTTACATGACGAAGTGAAACAGCCTCACAAGCCTTGTGAAATAAGCATTTTATTCCCAGGTGACTAAGTCACGAGGTAAATCAATCCCCTTTGGTTCTCCTCGTGTACCCTTTATAAAGTAATGCTCTGCCATATCGGCTTCCATCACGCGAAGAAAGGTCTTCTTAATTCGAGCACACTTTTCGTTGATAGAGTTAAGTGTCGGATTCGTAACATCTTCGATGCTCTGCAGTGTTCTTTCGGTTAGTCCCCAAGGCCTAACCTTGTCATATAGGAAGGTCAGTTCCCTCCTGTAGTCAGGCAGATTTTTGAAGATAATGCCTTCCGGATGATTCAAGAAAAGAAGATACACAGCCTTAACCAATGGTTCCATGCAAACCTCAGTACGTTTCTCACCAAGGAAAATCCTATAGTTCTTGCTAACAGTCAGTTGAAGCAAAGGCTGCTCTGAACGTAAGAGAGAAGCAATATCCTTCTCACTCAGTCCATACTCCTTCAGTTTGTGAACCTTGTGCTTGACTTCCTCTATCAGATCGTTGTAGAGGTCCTGTGTTTCGATGTGTCGGTTTGGGTTTTTCATAGTAGCTTAGTTTTAGGTTGTTATCCTGGTCGTTTTATTTTCTGGGGTAGTGGGCTAGGCTTCGAACACCTGCTTCCTGATGAGTCGAAGCAGGTATTCTACTGCCTTTGGCGCTTTCTCACGTGCTGTCACCAACTTCTGAGAGAACTCCTCCTCTGGCATGTCCGAGTTGAAGTCGTCCACCAGCTCTCGAGGTTCGTCCGATGTCTTCACCAGCACCAGCCCTTTCCGCTTCATCAGGTAGCGAAGCGACAGGATGCCTTTATTGTACTTGGGCCGTGCCTTGATCAGTTCCTGCATCAGGTTCAGACCTGGGTCTCCGATATGCAGCTCGTTGAGCATTGCTATCGAATAGAGTACCTTGGCATCTGGTGTTGACATGTCGAACACGTCACCCATCAGCACGTTCACGGCATCTGCCTCCTGGTATCGCTCCATCTTGGCCAGACAGCGCGACTTTACGTACAGTGCCTCTTGGCATTGATGCTGTGCCAACACGCTATCCGCACACTCCAACGCCTGCTCGTATTCGCCAGCATAGAGGCTTAGTAAGGCGACAAGGAACTTCGGAGCCCAGTGGTCAGCCTCTATCAGCGAAGCAGGAACCTCATCAATGCATCCGAACAGCTCATCATCGCAGATGACGGTATCCAAGAACCGTTTGGCCTGCTGCATGGCTTCCTTGATGTCACCAGCTTGCGCCTTCTTCTGCACCAATAGCAGATACTGCTTGGCAGCTTCATCGTAGTCGTGATGGTGCAGCAACTGGTACACAGCCTTGCCGCTCTCTATCTCGCTGTTGATGACCTGCTCGTCGTTGTAGCCACTGGCGTATGCCAAGATCTCACGACTGGTATGCGCATACTGTGGTATGATAGGACGCGACAGAAACAGGCCGTCAAGCGAACGCACACGGCTCAGTGCCACGTAGAGCTGACCTGCCGCAAACATGCCCCGGCTCAAGTCAAGGTAGAGTTTGTCAAAGGTCATGCCCTGACTCTTATGTACTGTAATCGCCCATGCCAGTCGAAGTGGATACTGAGTGAAGGTGCCCATCAGCTCCTTCTTCATTTTCCGTGCCTCCTTGTCATACTCGTAGCTGTACGACTCCCACGAACAGTTAGGTACCACGTATGTGGATCCTCCGTCCGTAGTCACCTGTATCTCGTCCTTGCTCAACTTGGTGACGGTACCAATAGTGCCATTCACCCAACGCTTCTGCTGGTCGTTACGGGTGAACATCACCTGTGCACCAACCTTCAGTTTTAAGGTCAAGTCCACAGGGAAGCGCTTCTCCTCGAACTTTCCTGTTACCGTCCCTTCGTAGGTGTATTCCTCTGCCTCAATCTCTGTGAGTCGCTTCTGATTGATACCATCTACCGTACAATTACGTGCCGATAGTGTAATCACCATCCCGTCCTCCTTTGCCGGTGGACAAACACGCTCGTTCAGGTGCATCAGGTTTTCTGGTGTCGTCTTGTTCAGACGTACGTTCTCCAAAATGCGCAGAAAGTCCTGATCCTCCTGGCGGTACACCTTCTGGAACTCAATCTTCACCAGTCGCATACGCTTGATGACGTCTGCCTTGTAGAAGAAGCAGTCATCCGTATGGTAGAGGTCGTTCATCAGTTCGCCTTCTGCGCCACGCTTCAGTACCGGTGGCAGCTGGAACATGTCACCCACGAAGATGACCTGTTTGCCGCCAAAGGGCAGCGACGAACGCAGCGTCTTACGCATCGTATAGTCGATGGCATCAATGATGTCACAACGCACCATTGACACCTCATCGATGATAATGGTGTCCGTATGGATCAGCGTCAGGATGCGTGCCTCACTCATCTTACCCATCGTGCCTGGCGTGCAGACATCCATAGGCAGTCCGAAGAACGAGTGGATGGTATCGCCACCCGCTAAGATGGCTGCCACACCCGTAGGTGCCAGTGTGATGAACTGCTTGTCCACCATCTTCTGCACGTTGCGCAAAAAGGTTGTCTTACCTGTTCCTGCCCTACCTGTAAGGAAGAAACTACTGTTGGTGTTGGCAATCAGCTCGAAAGCCATCACCTGCTGCTTGTTCTGTGTGTCGATCATGTTCTCCATTTTCTTATCGCTGTTCAAGTTTGGGAAGTATTTGGGTTAAACGTGTGTTGAAGTCCGGATCAAGGAAGCTCTTGTAGCATCCATTGATCAGTTCAGAGGCCTGGGCTGCAATCTGCTCTACAGGAGCACAGATGCGCTGAGTTTTCATCACGCCAGTCAGATAGTCCTTCACCATCTGCTCCGACTCCTGTCGGATAAACGCCTCGTTACGGTGCTCCTTGTCGTAGTCACGCTTCTGGATCAGTTCCATCTTCTGCCCGTTGAAGGCGTAGAGTTCGATGCTGTCGATGTATGTCCAGTTGTGATACAGTCCCACCTTCTCAAGGATGACGATGCGATCGCAGAATCGGATGCCCCGATAGTACCGATGTCCGCCATTGCTCTCGAACTCGTCGCAGATGAACATCTTCTGACTGTCATCCCAGACGGG
>CAJOGK010000075.1 GCA_905234145.1 uncultured Prevotella sp.
GTTCAATCTCTTTAGGGATTCCCCAGATAGCTTCGGATATACTTCCTACGATAGCGCCAAGGGTGTCAGCGTCTGCACCAAGGCTGACAGCTTTACGAACAGCATCTTCAAAAGAGGTACTATCACTGATTATCCAGAGAGCAACAGGAACAGTACCTTGACACGTTTCGTCAAAGCGATTGACAACGTCTGCCCTGCGAATATCCAGATTATAGCCGGAAAAAAGAAGGCATTCTTCCAAAATCTCATTAATGTATTGGGGTGCCTCATGACTATGCTGCAATGCCCTGAAGATTGCCATAGCTACAGTCTGTGCGCCTTTGATTCCTTCATCGTGATTGTGCGATGGTATAGCGGTGGCAGCAGCTGCATCTAAAACTTCATCGAGAGTGTCAAACCAATGCGCAACAGGACTCACACGCATAGCAGAACCATTACCGAATGAATTGTAGGGTAGGGGATTCTCACTGCGCACCCATTGTGCAAATCTGCCACCATAACCTCCCATCGGATGTGGATAGCGATTACACCATTCATGGATGCTTTCTCCAAAGTCACGGCCTTGAAGTAGAGCATCAGCTACAGCCACCGTGCAAATGGTGTCATCCGTGAAGTCATTCTTGTCTGACAGCCATTCAAAATGGTAATCGTTCGTTGGATTGAACTCCCAACGACTCCCAACGATATCACCAATGATTGCTCCTAACATACCTTATCTAATATATTTAAAACTCAAACCGCTGCTGTTTTAATTTGTGGTACATCCGGGACGATTTTCACTTTACTGCTCGAATTATTGCCTTCCTGTATAACCTGAATCTGAATGGGGATGCGTTCCTGCAGTTCTTCCACGTGGCTGATAATTCCCACATGTCGGCCAGATTTGGTATGCAGTGAGCGTAATGTGTTGATGGCATTCTGTAAGGGTTCGCCACTGAGTGTACCAAAGCCCTCGTCAATAAATAGTGTGTCTACCGCCAACTGTTGACCGATGTCACTAAGTGCAAGGGCCAGTGATAGTGACACGAGGAAACTTTCGCCACCGGAAATCGTACTGGCAGCTCTGCTGACATAGCCCTGATAGGCATCTTCGAGTGAAATAACAAATGTGCCAGGTGCCACTTTCAGCGTATATCGGTCTGTCAGAGTCTTCATATAACTGTTGGCCGAATGAATTAGGCTGGTCAGAACATAACTCTGGGCTATTTTTCTGAACTTATTGCCCGTAGCATCACCAATAAGTTGGTTCATTCGTGACCACTTCTGATACTCAGCAGATCTCTTTTCCACCTCTTCAATCAGTTTGCCTCTGTTTTTCTTGTTTTTTTCATCTGCTTTCAGTTCCTGACTGATGGCACCCTTTTTCTCCGCAAACTCAATCAGCTTTGGCTCCTGTTCCTTGATACGAGCATCCAGAGTTTCAATGGTGTCACCATCCTGCAGTTCAGGCTTTTCTTTCAGATGCTCATTCTGTTTTCTGACAGCATCCTTCATCAGCGTTTCTTTCGCCAGCATCTTTTTTCTATCCGTATCGAGCAGTGTATTAACCTCACTGATTTGGGTGGCAGTATAGCCATTCAGGGCATCCAGTCTTTCTATGCTGATATCCTCGTGGTCAGCAAGAAAACCTTCTAATTGCTGGCTGTTCACTTTGGCAGTCTCTTCTGCCTGCTGCAGTCCGGCAAGAGCTGTCGTTGTCTTGCTCTTTACGTCATTGGCTTTCTTCAAGAGGTCTGTCTGCTTTGTCTTGCCCGATGCAGTAAGCTCTTGCCATGAAGGCATTAACTGTCTGATTTCATCCATGACCTCCTTCACCATTTGGCAACTGTTAGTCATTTCAGATAGGCTATTCGCGAGTGTCTGACTCCGCTTGACGTTCTTCTGATAGGTTTCTGCCTGTTCCTTCAACAGTTCAGCGAACTCATAAGGTTTATCCCTCCAGTCGATAGTCCACAGGCCAACAATGAACGATGCAGCATTCTCCTCTGCTTTGGACACATCTTCCTGTTTGGTTTCCACCAGCTTCTTGAGAGTAGTAATCCTTCCTTTACAGTCGTTGACGGCTTTTTCGGCTTTCTGAGCTTCTGTTGCTTTTAACTCTAAATGCTCCACCCTAAACTTATCAAGTGCCTTCCGCAGCTTCTTGATGGCAGAGTCCTTACCTTCACCTTCAGCGATTTTGGCTTCCAGTTCCTTTAATGCAGCATCGGTCTTTTCCTTCAGTTGGCTAAGGGCTGCAGCAGTTGCATCATCATACTCACCAATGCCACAAGCCTTACATGCAGCCAAAACCCTCTGTTCGGCAGTCTCAACAGACTTGTCCTTGTCAAAAGCCTCTTTGTCTGTCTTATACTTCTTTATCTCCGCCTTTACCTCGGCCTCCAACCTATTTCTCTCATCTACCAGTTTCTTGTACGCTGTTTCTGCTTCCGTGAAGGCATCACTCAGGCCACCAACAAGTTTGGCCAGTTCGTCTTCATGAGGCAGTTCACTCTTGATTTCCTGTCGGCAAACAGGACAGATGTCGCCTATATGTAGTTTTTGGCGCAATGTCTTGGCAAACTTGTCGATGGTGTCGCTCTGCTTGTCAAGCATCTCCTTACGGTCATCCATCTTCACCTTGGCATCATGGATCTGTGGTTCCATCAGCTCCAAGGCTTTCTGTTTCTTCTCTGTTTCGACACGGGTTCCTTCAAGAGACGCTGAAGTTTCTTGTTTGCGTTTCCTCTCTTTGTCAAGCAAGTCTATACGGTCGAAAGCGATGCCAATGTTTTGGATCAGTTCTTTGTTCTTGTCACGCTGTGTACGCAACCCACCAAGATTGAGTGCAACAAGAACTTTTTCCTGTTCGTTTATCTCTGCCTCTTGTTTTCTATAGGTCTCCTGTGCCTCTTTCAAGATCTCTTGGGCCTTGTCAAATGCAGGTTTCAGTTCTTCCGACAGGGTCTTGTTTTCTTCAGCTATAGCCGTTTGGCTCGCTGCAATCTTCTTCCGGCCATCAGCAATAGCGCTCATATACCCTGCAATAGTTTGGGCATTCTCATAAACCTTGTGCTTGTCCTTCTCACTCTCAATAAGGGCAGTTATGGCCTTGATGTCCGCCTCCGTCTGTTGCTTCTCCTGCTCTGAAAAGGCATACCCGCCAAGCACACCGACATAATCCGATTCCAATGCTGACAGAGCCTTCTGCTGTTGTACCTTGCTGCTTTCAGCACCTTTCTTCGCTGTCAACCAGCTGCGGGCATCAATGGTGGTGTTCCATTGCCTGATCAACAACTCCTTTGTCTTGAAGTCATCACTGTCCACTACAGACTGAGCCTGTTTGTGCTCTTCAGTAGCCTTGTCGATGGCCTTTGCTAGGTCCCAATCAGTTTTTATCCACTGGAGTTTGGCTCTGTCCACATCGACACTATCCTTGAGAACTTTATACTGTGCATCAATGCCTGCCATTTCTTCTTTTTTGGCAGCGACCTCGTCATCTGAGAGCGTTCGAATACCCTCCACCTGCTGCTTGGCATCTTTCCACAACTGTTCCTTCTGGCCTGTCACTTCAAAGACCTTCTTACCAACCTTTGCATAGATATCCACACCGGTTATTTTCTCCAAGATAGCCGCTTTTTCATCATCCTTACTATTCAGGAATTTAGTAAATTCCCCCTGAGCTAGCAACGTGGTACGGCAGAACTGGTTGAAGTCGAGACCAATGGCAGCCTTCATCTCAGCCCTGATTTGAACGTCTTTATCGATGGTGTAGCCCGTATCGAGATTCTTCAGACTCCACGATTTTCCTTGAAGATTACCCGTGGGTTTGTTCCTGGAGCGCCATACCTTCCATTGTGCTTCATAGTGAACGCCATTGCTGCCAGTAAAGGTCAGAGAAACATACGCTTCTCCAGTATTTCTGCGCATCAGCTGGCGGGTATCGTCTAATTCCAACTTGTTATCCACATCCTTGGTTTTTCCTTGCATCTGCGTGTTCTCCAGTCTTGGAGTGTCGGCAAAGAGTGCCAGACAGATAGCATCCAGAATTGTTGACTTTCCCGCACCCGTCTTACCCGTTATCAGGAATACCTCACTGCCAGCCAATGGCTGTGCCTCGAAGTCAATAATGGCATCCTCAATAGATGCAATATTGTGTATGATTAGTTTCTGTAACTTCATCGTGACGGTCCTCCTTCATTTAATCATTACGTGATTCTTCGGCCACCATATCCATGACCTCATTAAACATAGTCTGCATCTCCTCATCGAAACTGATGCCCTCGTATTCTGCATAACGCTTGGCAATCTCGATGGGTTTCTCTTCCTGGAACTCTTGTACGGTCAATACCTGTACATCGTCTTGTCTGACAGCCTTTCTCTTGGCATTGATACAGCAGAACCGACATTGTTTCCCCTTCGCTAGGCTTGCGGCTTCAGCGTTGGCTTCTACAGGCAGGAAATCCTCAATCTCCACGTTCAGACGTATATAGGCAGGAATATCGTCAGGGAATTTACTCAATAGTTCCTTTGCCTCTTCCCACGTAGCCAGTCCGTCAGTCGGCAGCGTCACCAGAGGATGCGGGTTCTGAATCTCAATCTCCTTGACCGCTGGTGTCTCTCCATGCTGACCTATCTCCACGATACTCACTGAGTGAGTGAAATTCTCGTCGAAGCTGACAGGCAGCGGGGTGCCGCTGTATCGTACGTTGTGCTTCCCGCTATGCACAAACTGCCCGTGATGAATATGTCCGAGAGCCAGATAGTCGTAACCCTCTCCCATTTCTTCAAGTTCCAGTGAGTCGATACCGCCTACCGTATATTCCGTTGCATGGTCATGTCCCGTAAAGTCACAGCCTTTCACAGTCGTGTGGGCTGTCATCACCACAGGAAGATTCTCGGTATTCTTTTCTGCTACTTTATCCAGCAACTGTTGGAAGAAACCTTCAGGGATGTTTCGTTCATTAGCATACGGAACAGCAACAATCCACCCTTTTCCTGGCACTTCGATAATATGCTCATCCAGATCTTCCTTGCCTTTCAGGCGAGCCTGCTCATGCTCGGCAGATTCCATGCGAGCATGGTTCTGCTCTCGCTTACTCGCAGCCTTTTCCAATTGACCGATGGCATACACTTTCAGTGCTTTCCAAGGAGTCTGGAATATCTCGTGTTTTGTACCGCTATCGTGGTTACCGGCAGTCATCACTATCGTCATCTGAGGGTTGGCCTCATGAATTCTTACGAGTCCGTCAGACAGCATGGTTTGTACTGCAGCCGATGGCTGTGGCGTATGATAAACATCTCCACACAATAGGAACACATCAGGCTTCTGTTCTTCTACGATGCTAACCATCTGTTCAAGCATAGCCTGTTGCTCTTCCGTCCTGTCGTAGTTGTATAACGTATGACCAAGATGCCAGTCGCTAGTATGTAATATCTTCATATTCTGATGAGTTTGCAATTATGATGCAAAGTTACGATTAAGCGAGCGAAAAACCAAATATATTTGCGTTTTTCCAAGCATGAGTAACTTCGGCAAAGCCAAATATACGAAAAAACTTTGAGAAGAAATAGTACCTATACCTATAAACTTACAATGTGATTGCAATTTAATCGCTAATTTTACAGCGTCTTACTAAATATTGATTGATAATGATAGCAGATTACAACACGATGCCTCGTATGTTCTGGGAGTGCAACCGCCTTTATTTTGACCACCAGTTGCGAACGCCCAAGTTCGGTCTCATGCATTCCTATCGTACCCTGGGGAAGTTCGCTTATCGCTGGGGGGAAAAGAAAAAACCAGTCAAGAAGCGTTACATGGCGATTCTTATGTCCGACTACTTCGACTTCGATGAAGAGACATTCAGAAACATCATGGTTCATGAGATGATCCATTACTATCTATATCTTAATAATCCACGTGATTGTTCGGTCTTTCGCCGTTTTCTTCGATTTTTTGGTTTTAAGAGTTCCGCCCATGGTCCTGAATTCATGGCGATGGCTCAGAAGTTGAACGAGCAATATGGGCTGAACATCACTGTGACCTTCGATGCTTCGTCCATCCCATTAGCGCCCAATGCTCCCAAATAATCATTGTAGCGATGTTTCCATCTGTGATGAAGAAAAAAGTTTGTTATATGTATAGATTGACGGCCGTTCTAAGTTTAAATGCGTAATTTTGCACCCAGAAATCAACAATAGTAACATTTTAAATATAGTGTTTATGCAAAAAGTAGAGAAGAATTTGCCCAAGGCAACAGCCGAGGTTGTAAGAGAGTATGATGAACTTCAGCAGAAATTGAACGGTCTTGACCCTTCATGGTCTGACGAAGATGTGAATGCCATCTCTGCCCGGCTCACAGAGTTGGAAAACAACTACGATTGGTTCAACGTCGAGTTCACTGACCCTACTACTGGCAAGAAGGGTCTGAAGACCGTTCGAGTATCGGAGAAACGGGAAGAAAGCCAAGAAACCGATCGGAAATCAGATCATCTTTTTTTCCAAGACATACGAGTTCGATGAAAAAACGATGTGTGATGTGATGGTACACGAGATGATCCATTACTATATCGCCTGGAACCGGATAAAGGATAATGGCTCTCACGGACGACAGTTCTGGCGTATCGCTAAGGAGTTCAATGAGAGATACGGTCTTAATATAACAATAAAGGTAGGCACTCCGCTACCAGATAAGCCTCCTGGTTTTTTAAGAAGAATATTCAACTTAACTGTTCCTTCAGGAAGCGTTTCAGCAGGAAGGTGAGAAAATACGGGAAGGTATAGAACTGACCGTTCCATCCGATGTTCTTGTAACCGAGTTTGATACCGTATTTCACATCTGGATAGGAGTTCCATTTGATGAGATTGTTCAGCGAGACGGTGGCATTGTCTTTGGCTTTGGCCTTTGGCCGAGCCTGCTCACGCTCGGCATAGCTCAAGCAAGCTTGGCTCTGCGCTCGCTTACTCGCAGCCTTCACCTCAACAGGCACCAATGAGTTGGCATCGCGAACAAAGAAGTCCATTTCGAGAGCAGGACTCTCGCGCTTGTAGAAATAGAGCCCGTCATAGCCTGACTTGCGCAGCATCTCGCCGACAACATTCTCGTATATCGCTCCTTTGTAGGTGCCAAAATTCTTGTTGGCACGCAGATCCTCTTGTGCTTCCTCGTCAAGCGAGGCGATAAGCAGGCCTGTGTCGTGATAGTAAAGCTTGTAATAATCGGAGTCGTAATTGCCTTTCAAAGGCAGCTCTACGTTGTTCAGGCAGTAACATACGTTGATGACGCCTGCTTCCTTCAACCAGTCGACAGCCCCGATATATTCCCTGTTGCGAGCGCCCTTGGCAATCTTCGTGATCTGGTATTTCTTGTTGTCCTTTGCCAGGAAGGTGGAGATATGGTTATAGACGGCAAGGAGTTTCGCTTTATCCGTCTGCTTGGCATATTTAGTGATGTCCTCCTCGTAGTCTTTCAACAGCTGACGCTGCAGTTCCAAAGTGCCTCCATAGTGGCCGTTGTCGATGTACATCTTCACCACCTCTGGCATTCCACCAAGACTCATATAGTCGCGGAACACATTCATGATTGTGTCCATCTCTAACTGCGAGAACGGCTTCAATTCAACCATGTGGTGATACAGGTCTTCTATCTGTTCTGGCTGATAGCCCTTGGCCCACAGAAATTCCTCGAAGTCCATCGAGAACATGTCGAAGTCTTCTTTATAGCCAACGGCGTTGGATTCAATCTCCTCGTAATAGATACCCATCATCGAACCAGAACAGATGACGTCATAGCGCTTGTCCTGGCAGAACGATTTGAGCGAGGTGGCACAGTCGGGGCATTTCTGCAACTCGTCGAAGAAAATCAGTGTCTTGTGCGGGATGAAGCGCCATGATGGTTCCAGCAGCGAGATGTTCTTGATGATGGTATCTACTTCGTAACCATCGTCAAAGATGGCTCTGAATTTCTTCTGAAGCACAAAATTGATCTCGATGACCGACTCGTAGTTGGCATCGCCGAATGCCCTGATGGACTCTGTCTTGCCAATCTGGCGGGCTCCTTTTACTATCAGAGGCTTCCTTTTTGGATTGTTTTTCCAATCCAAAAGATACTTGTCTATCTTTCTTCTTAGCAGTTTCATTTCTCGAAAAATCACATTTTCGGCTGCAAATATAAGCAAAAAATCACATTTTCGGCATATTTTTGGCTTTTCCTGCCATTTTCTGCCACCAAGTTATTCGTCACATCATAGGTACTATGACCACTCTCGAAGAGTCATTGAAATCTGGCCTGCTTTGAATAACATAATTAAGTCGGTAGTACAATTTTATCTGATATTCTTTCTTGTTTCGAAAATGTTTCGTATCTTTGTCATCAAATCGGAGATGTTTTCATGAAATATGACGGATATGGAAGAAAAAGAACTGAAAGCGAAAGATATACCTTGGGGGTATCCCTTGTGTTTCAATAATGAGTGTGCGGATAAAGACAAGTGTATGCATTATCAGGCCATGCTGCTGATGCCCAAAGACCGTTATACTGGCTCGGCAGTCTTTCCTGCGGCGTGGGAGAATGGCAAGTGTCGATGTTTTTGCGAGAAGAAACTGGTGAAGAAGGCTTGGGGCTTCACGAAGCTTTATCACAACGTTCCCCAGCACCAAAAGGCTGAGGCTCGACAGTGTGTGCGTGCATTATTCGGAAGGGGAAACGGACCGTATTATCGGGCGCATCACGGAGAGAATATGCTTTCGCCTGAGAAACAGGAGGAGATTCTGAAGATTCTCGCCAGATTTGGTAGCATCGAGGGCATCAAATTTGATCATTACGTGACGGATTGGGACTTTGAATGATTGTTATAATATGCTTTGCCTCTACAAATACTGCGTAAATTGCAGTTTATTAATGGTTTACGTGAAATCTTTTATCTACTAAACATCTACCTAACCTCTACTTTCCCTCTACTCCTATTCTGCTATATAGATAGTAGGTGCAGCATCGTTTCCATTGAGACGACAGAAACCTTCATTTAAGGTAACAATTATTCCCACCTTGGGAATAAAATGTTCCCAGCCTGGGAATAGAAAATTCCCACATTGGGAATAAATAAAGACTGTTAAGTCCAATGAATAAGATGCCTTTATCCTGTAATAAGTGCCGCTTATTGATGAATAAGTGCCGCTTATTGCACAATAAGGAACGCTTATTCGGTTAGTAGAGATGAGATAGATGTTATGTAGAGGTTTAATAGAGGTAAAATAGAGGAAAAATTCCACTGAAATATTTGCAAATACCAAGTAAAATCAGTATATTTGCAGGCAGTTTGTGATTATTTAGTAGAGGCAGAATAGGAAATTTAACAAATATGAAAGTAAGTTTATTGAAAATATCGCGAAAGAAGGAGGTCATTAAGCGAATTGAATTAAAGGAGATTGCAACGATGATTCGTGAGAATCCTGAA
>CAJOGK010000076.1 GCA_905234145.1 uncultured Prevotella sp.
AAGACAGCTGCCGAGGCTGCTGAGGCCATCGGTATCGGTCTGCAGAGCTTCTGTATCCCCGGATCAGTAGCCGACGATCGTAAGGTAGGTATCGGTCACGGTAACCTGGCTGCTCGTCTGCTCCGCGAGGAGACTGAGTGCTTCGCATTCTTGGCTGGTCACGAGAGCTTCGCTGCTGCCGAGGGAGCTATCAAGATTGCTGAGATGGCTAACAAGGTTCGCCAGAAGCCTCTCCGTGTGATTCTGAACGGTCTTGGTAAGGACGCTGCTCAGATCATCAGCCGTATCAACGGTTTCACATACGTACAGACTAAGTTCGATTACTTCACTGGTGATCTGAACGTGGTTAAGGAGGTTCCTTACGGAAACAATCCTAGCCGTCTGAAGGTTAAGTGCTATGGTGCTGACGACGTACGTGAGGGTGTTGCTATCCTGTGGAAGGAGAACGTAGACGTATCAATTACTGGTAACTCTACTAACCCAACCCGTTTCCAGCACCCAGTAGCTGGTACTTATAAGAAGGAGCGTGTACTTGCTGGTAAGCCTTACTTCTCAGTAGCTTCTGGTGGTGGTACTGGTCGTACCCTGCACCCAGATAACATGGCCGCCGGTCCTGCTTCTTACGGTATGACTGATACGCTGGGTCGTATGCACTCAGACGCTCAGTTCGCTGGTTCTTCATCAGTACCTGCACACGTAGAGATGATGGGCTTCCTCGGTATGGGTAACAACCCAATGGTAGGTGCTACTGTATCTGTAGCAGTTGCTATCGACCTCGCTATCAATAAGAAGTAATCACTTTTTCTTGATATAATAATTAACCCTCGCCGTTTGGCGGGGGTTATTTCGTTTTTTAGATCTCAAAGTCGAGACATGAGCGCTGAACGGTGTAGGGACGAACCTTGCCGTTGGCTACGGCTACATGCTCGGGATGAACGGCGTAGCCTTTGAGTGCCTCTTCGCTTTCGAGGGTGCTGTCGAGCATGACATCGGCATTGGATGATGCTAAGCGGCCATCAACGTGGACTTTTACATCGATAAGGCCAGGAACCTTGCCTACTAATCCCTCGAGACCAGCTTTGATACCTGCTTTAACTGTGGCTTTCTCTTCTTCAGAGAGTTCTGGATTCAATGTCCAGAGAATAATGTGCTTAACCATAACTTAATTTGCTTTTTGTGATTAGAATTGCTGCAAATATACGCAAAATAAATGGATAAGCCAAGAAAATGGTTGAAAAATCAATTATTATTTTGAGTTTTGCACATTTATTAGTATATTTGCAAGCACTAATCCCAAAACCAATCAAATTATGGCAACAGTCGACGACAAAAAAGTAATCTTCTCGATGGTGGGTGTAAGCAAAACCATCCAGCAGAATCAAAAACAGATATTAAAAAACATCTATCTTAGTTTCTTCTATGGTGCGAAAATCGGTATCATTGGATTAAACGGTGCCGGTAAGTCGACCCTGATGAAGATTATTGCTGGACTCGACGAGAAATACCAAGGACAAGTGGTATGGAGTCCTGGTTACTCAGTAGGCTATCTGCCACAGGACCCGCCGCTGAACGAGGAAAAAACGGTGAAGGAAAACGTGATGGAGGGCGTGCAGCACGTGTACGACGCGCTGAAGGAATACGATGAGATAAACGTGAAATTCGGACTGCCTGAATATTACGAGGATGTTGATAAGATGGACAAGTTGATGAGTCGACAGGCTGAACTGCAAGATATCATCGACGCCACAGACGCCTGGAATATGGATTCAAAGTTGGATCGTGCGATGGCAGCGCTGAACTGTCCGCCTGGTGATTGGAACGTAAAGACACTTTCTGGTGGTGAGCGCAGACGTGTGGCTCTGTGCCGACTGTTGCTCCAGAAGCCCGACGTATTATTGCTCGATGAGCCCACCAACCATCTAGATGCAGAAAGCATCGACTGGCTGGAGCAGCACTTGCAGCAATATGAGGGAACGGTGATTGCCGTCACCCACGACCGTTACTTCCTTGACGATGTGGCTGAATGGATTCTGGAGTTGGATCGTGGTGAAGGCATCCCATGGAAGGGTAACTACTCTTCTTGGCTGGAGCAGAAATCGCAGCGACTGGCTCAGGAGGAGAAACAGGCCTCGAAGCGCAGAAAGACGTTGGAGCGAGAGTTGGAGTGGGTGAGAATGGCACCTAAAGCCCGTCATGCGAAGGGTAAGGCCCGACTGAACTCATACGACAAGATGCTGAACGAGGAGCAGAAGCAGAAAGAGGAGAAACTGGAGATATTCATCCCTAACGGTCCTCGTTTGGGCAACAAAGTGATTGTGGCTGAGCATGTGGCTAAATCATATCCAGAGAAGGAACTGTTTAAGGATCTGAACTTTATCCTCCCGCCTAATGGTATCGTGGGTGTGATTGGTCCGAACGGAGCTGGAAAGACTACGCTGTTCCGCCTGATTATGGGTTTGGAAAAGGCCGATGCCGGCACCTTCGATGTGGGCGAGACAGTAAAACTAAGCTACGTAGACCAGCAGCACAAAGATATCGACCCTCAGAAGTCGGTTTACGAGGTAGTGTCGCAGGGCAATGAAACCATCCGCATGGGCGGCAAGGAAGTGAATGTAAGAGCCTATCTGAGCAGATTTAATTTCAGTGGTGCCGATCAGGAGAAGAAATGTGGCGTGCTATCGGGCGGTGAACGAAACCGTCTGCATCTGGCTATTGCTCTGAAACAGGAAGGTAACGTATTGCTGCTCGACGAACCTACCAACGATATCGATGTAAACACCCTGCGCGCTTTGGAAGAAGGTTTGGATGCCTTTGCCGGATGTGCTGTGGTGATTAGTCACGACCGCTGGTTCCTGGATCGTATCTGTACGCACATACTAGCCTTTGAGGGTGAGGGCAACGTGTTCTACTTCGAGGGCAATTACAGCGAGTATGAGAGCAACAAAGCCCAGCGACTGGGACTGGAAGAGCCCAAGCGTGCCCGCTATCGTAAACTGATGGAGGAATAATAACTATCTTTGATGCAATGACTAACAAATGGGTGGCAGCCGTAATGGGCTGCGTGCTGATGGTTTCGTGTGGCGGCAATCGCGCCAAGACAGAAGCGGAATTATCGGATTTTGGCGTATATGTAGACAGCTTGGACTCTGCCCTGCAGGGGAAGTGGTTTACAAGGATGGGCGTATCGCCCGATGCTGACGAGATGCTGGCATACCTGCGTGAGGCATTGCCCAAGAACGGACTCGATACGTCGGCCTTCTTCGTGCCACAGATCGCTGAGGACTTGAAGACAGTACATTTATTGGCGTTTGACTCGCTGGGAATTTCTATCAACGAAGTGCTGCGAAGGCTGGACGTTAATCTGCAGAAGGCTTTCGTAGATTATACCACAGGTCAGCGTTACGGCTTTATGCGACCTGACAAAGTGCTGAACCGTATGGACGAAAAAGTAGGTGGTACGGGCTATGCACAACTATTCGACTACGAGATAAAAACGCCCGACTTTGAGGAAGCCAAGAAACAGATGGCATCGGACGATCGCATAACCTATCTGAAAGAATCGGAACCCAGCAATTGCACCTATCAGGTTCTGCAACAGCAATTAGCATCATCTACCGATATTGCTGAGCGCCGAAAACTGGCCATTAATCTGGAGCGCAGCCGCTGGCAGATAAAACAGCCGGAAGAGAAAGGGCGACAGATTGTGGTAAACATTGCCGCCCAGCGGTTATGGGCTGTGGGAGGCGATAGTGCCCTGTCGATGAAGATTTGTTGTGGTGCTGTGCCAACGAAGACACCGTTATTGTGTAGTGCTATCAGCTATATGCAGGTGAACCCGGAGTGGGTGATTCCGTTTAATATCATCAAGACCGACGTGGCGAATCATGGGGGTGATGTGGCTTACTTTTCACGCAATAACTACTGGATATTAGATCGCAAGACCAACGATACATTGAATGCGAAGAATGTATCGTCGGAGAAGTTGAAATCGGGCTCAGTGAGAGTGGTTCAGAAGAGTGGAAAAGGTAATTCCCTGGGGCGCATCGTGTTTCGCTTTCCTAATAATTTCAGCGTTTATCTGCACGATACAAATAATAGAGGTGCTTTCCTGCGAGAGCGCCGTACATTGTCGCACGGTTGTGTACGTGTAGAAAAGCCCTTCGAACTGGCTTGCTTCTTGTTGCCAGAGGCTGATGATTGGATGTTAGACCGTTTGCGCCTGTCGATGGATATCAAGCCAGAAACGGAGCGCGGGCAGAAATATTTGGAGGAGCATCCCGACGCTCCAAGCCCCCTGAAACTGATGACGTATCAGGAGGTAGAGCCTAAGGTGCCGGTATACATTATATATTATACGGCCTACCCGAACCCGGAAACAGGCATCGTAGAGCTGTGGCCCGATATTTATAAATTCGATGAGGTCATCGCTAAGGAAATGGGATCATTCTTACTAAAAAAATAATTGTAATATGAGAAAGCTAGTATTTTTAAGTATGCTGCTGGCTGCGATTGGGGTAAATGCCCAGACAGCCAGGAAATTTACGCTGAACCTGACTGACGACGGTAAGGCGCAAATGGTGTGTTATCTGCCTACTGCACCCAGTGGAAGGGCTATTGTGAGTGTGCCCGGAGGCGGCTATTCTGTACTGTCGAACAATCACGAGGGTTATATGGCATCCGACTGGATGAACAGTCAGGGTATCGCTTTCTTCGTGGTGAACTACCGACTGCCTGAGGGCGATCGCTCGAAACCCATGGGCGACGTAATGAAAGGTATTCGTATTGTGCGCGATTCAGCCAAGGTTTGGGGTATCAATCCCCACGATGTAGGTATTATGGGCTTCTCGGCTGGCGGGCACTTGGCATCGGTAATCTCAACGCATGCCGATTTTGACGCGAGACCAGACTTCTCGATCTTGTTCTACCCAGTTATTTCGATGGTTCCTGAGCTAAGTCATAAATGGTCGTGCATCAATTTCCTTGGCGAGGAAGGACTGAAGAACCCCGACCTCGTGAACGACTTCTCGACGATGAACGCCATACGCAGACATCTGACACCACCAGCGCTAATCATTTCGGCTAGCGACGACAGACTGGTGCCATTTGTAACCAACGGCCTGGAGTATTACAAGCGGATGAGATTGGAGGGCAATGATTGTGCGATGTATGTGTATCCCACTGGCGATCACGGCTTCGGATTCGGACCTTGGTTCCCGTATCACGACCAGTTGTTGACAGATATCGGCAACTGGCTGAAGGCGCATAAGGCTCCTAAGGAAGATGCCATCCGCGTGGCTTGTATCGGTAATAGTATTACAGACGGATACGGTGTTGATATGGCAACAGCTTACGGCTATCCCGCCATGCTGCAGAAGAAGCTTGGCGAGGGCTACTGGGTGAAGAACTTCGGCCTTAGCGGGCGCACAATGCTGAATAAGGGTGATATGCCCTATATGAATGAGGTGGCTTGGAAGGATGCACAGGCCTTTAAGCCAGATGTAGTGGTGATAAAACTGGGCACCAACGATTCGAAGGGCCACAACTGGAAGCATGGTGCAGAGTTCAAGAATGACTTGGAGCAGATGATAAAGGCCTTGCAGCCAAAGCCCGTCATCTATCTGTGTACACCTATCAAGGCCGAAAAGCCCTCGTGGGATATCAGCGACTCAATCATCGTCAATGAGATTATCCCCATTCAGAAAGCTGTGGCCAAGAAATACGGCCTGAAGGTAATCGATCTTCACACGCTGTTTGAGGGTGGCGAAGAGCTGATGCTGCCCGATGGTATCCACCCCAACGGCAAGGGTGCTGAGCGCATGGCGCAGATTATCTATGAGGCGCTCAAGCAGTAATCATCCACGTGAGTTTTCGCCAAACCCCTTCTAACGGTCCGCGGGGATGGCTGCTAAACCAATAGCGGGCAAAGAGATACTGGCAGATAACCATTCCGCAGCCTACCATTACGGCGTAGGTGATGCCTAAATAGTGGTAGCAGGCTAGGCCGTAGCCACAGAAGATAGCGCAGCCGATGATGGACTGGAGCAGATAGTTGGTGAGACTCATGCGACCGAAGATGCAAAGATGATGGAGTACTCGGCGGACATTCTCGAAGGCATACCATGCAGAGACTGTCGCCGAGACTATCATCAGCAGGATAATAAGGTTGTAGATGGGCTTGAGCCAAGATTCCAGCTGGCCGAAATCCACGAAACTCAGTACTATCACCACGATGGATGATCTCACAAGAATCTGATGCCATATCTGCAGATTGCGCCCCTCATTATAAAAGAGCCTCTGCCGCCCTAACTGCATGCCAAGGATAAACAGGCAGAGCAGTTGCGTCAGTCGCCCACTGAAGATATTGAACCGGAAGTTAACCTCAAACCCGTATCGCAAGTTGATGAGAGCATTTTCCCAGAACGTGGCATGTTCGTGGGCACTATTGATTTTGCCATACAGTTCCCACATGGTGCTATGGTCGATGGTGGTACCCGTCAGCAGACAGAACAGCTCCACGGGCTGGATGGCCAGCAGGGCGATGATACACCACACCCACTTCGACGGCAGATAGCTGATAGGGATAAGCAGCAGGCCGTAACAGGCATAGAGCATCAGAATATCGCCATCGTAGAAAGCCACGTTGATAATGCCGAACATAAACAGCAGGCACATGCGCCAGGCAAAGCGGCCCGAGAAGTTCTTGCCTTTCTGCTGCTGGTTATCGTTCATGATGAAGAAACTCAGTCCGAACAGCATGGCGAAGATGCCGTACATCTTACCCGATAGCAGCCAGGCCAGCACGTCGGCCACCGTCTGGTCGCTCGCCAGCGTATGGGCTATCGGCTCCTGGGTAAAGATGTTAAAGTGCTCTACGGAATGATACAGTATGATGCCGGCCACAGCGATACCTCTCAGGGCATCGGCCACATCGATTCGGGTGTTGGGTAAATTGCGGGTCTTATACATGTTCTTTACTTATTTGTCTGTTTGTCGTTGCAAAATTACGAATTATTGCCGAAAGCACAAAATTTCTAGGATAAACTGCATAAAAAAGTGATGAGTGGTGTTCGGCCGCCGCTGAATGTTGGGAGGAGTAAGGCCTCCATATTGGATGCTTCTATTTCTTTTTTAGATTTTTATTATATCTCTAAAATTTGAAAAACGAAATTGAAATGAATAAAATCGGCGATAAATGACCATTTTTATCGCCGATTTGGATATTTCAGATTCAAAATCCGTTTTTAAATATCATTTGATGAATGTATTAATCATCTTTTGGCTCTGCCGCCATTCCATATTGTTGCATGGATATTTCTTGGGCATTTGGCTTTGATGCCTTTCTCACCATTGGTGTATATGCTTCCACGACATGTCGCCATTCATTTGGAGACATATCTGGATAGCGTTCTCCATACTGTTCCATAGTTTCACGCTGCAAATTTGCATCACTAATAGTAGCATCCATTTGGAGTCGTTGATATATGAGATTGCGTACATCACGGTCATCCTCGATGTTCTCCAATTTACGGATGCCAAAAGTTTCGTTCTCCTTGAAATTCTCTACTTGATCCATCACCTCGCGGAATACTTGAGGGGTGTACTGTGGCGGATAGCCATTCTTGACGAGGCAAATTTTGATTTTCTTCTTCAGGTCTTCTCGTACAATCGTATTATTCAGCCAATCTGCGTATGACGATTTTTCATCAATAAGGTCTTTTATCTTATGGGCAAGGCTCCTACACTTTTCGTTGATGACAACGCCATCCACGTTCTTGTCTTCACCATATTCGAAGTTGTATTGATCACGCAGGTGAATCAGAATATCATAGAATGCCTTTTCTTCAAATGTGAGTCCTAACTTTCTGAAACTCTCACGATCGGCCTGCATACCCTGTAGTATCTTTATAGCCTCTTCTGTAGCCCATTTCAATATATCGTCGGCAGCATGTTCCTGTGTGGCTCCAGCCTCTTGCTCTGACAAAAATTTGCGTCGCTCATGATACAGTTTGATAGTCTCTTCCAGCATCTCTTGGAACTTCTTTGAAGCCACTTGATTGGTCTTACCATACTCCGTTATCTGTTGACGCAGCAGCTTGATAAGCATTTCCAGTTTTGAGGCAGGCATCTTGATGTCAGACAAGCGCTCTGTAAATTCAGGTCCAAAGATATCCATCTGCTCACCTTCTTCCAGAATGCTTTCCACATTATTATATTTCAAAGCCTCTTCCACCATCTTTGCCACCCACTTATTCATGGTATCGGTATCTGGGGCATCTGTGCCGTTCATCTTATACACCATACCAGCCACACCCATAAAGCATTGTGCCAAAGCAGATTCTTCTTCGCCCAATTCTCCTGATGGCTGACAAAGGTCGTAGGCTTTGCGCATGCGCTTCACCAGTTGCAGGAAGTAGGTCTTGAACGACACCTTCTTAGTCTTCTTACCATCCTTGCTCTCCGAGTTCAAAGTCTCAGTAGAAGCAAACACATACTCAGCCGCCTTGGCTAATAGCATATATCGTGTGGCAGGGTCTGTATTGACGTTCTGGAATGGCGTCAGGTCATAATCCTTAAACAACGATTTCAGTATAATCAACTGTTCACGGAAGATGATTGTAGCCTGCTCTATATCGTCCTTGTTAGGAGCTACGGAACTGCCGCCACCATACATTTTCCTTGCTTCAAGCATCTGGTCGCGAATGCCGATATAGTCAACGATAAGACCATATTCCTTATCTTTATACTTTCTATTAACACGGCTAATAGTCTGAATAAGTGTATGCTTCTGTAATGGCTTGTCGTTATACAGATAAGTAAGGCACTCTACATCAAAACCCGTAATCCACATGTCAACCACGATAACAATACGGAAGTTGGAGTGTTCCTGTTTGAAAGCTGCATCCAGTTCCTCTGAACGTTTGTCATTCTTCACGCCACCCAGATAGTCATACATCTCTTTCTCGTCATTACTGCCAACGCTGGCAACCATGGCCATCATAGGCATTTCTTTCAGCTTTTTCAGTTCTTCTGCAGAAACTTCTTCACCCTCAGGAGCCTTTCTCTCAATAAACCATTCGGGATAGTGCTCCTTGAATTTCATCAACAGGTCGTAGGCTATCTTTCGGTTGGAGCAGACTATCATGGCCTTTTGCACCCGTTTGGGATCAGCCTCCACAGCCTTCACATAATGATTATGAATACAAAGTTTGTCCAATCGTTCCGGTTCTTCCAGCAGCACCTCTAATGAACTCATGGCTTTCTTGCTCTTGTCGATATCCTCTTTCGTTGAGCCTTCCTCTGCACAATTGGCATAGTAGGTCTCTATCTCCTTCACCTTTTCTGAATTCAGTAGCACCTTGGCTATTCTTGGGTGATACTTGATGGGGACGGTTATTTCGTCGGCCACAGCCTGATCCATCGTATAGCGGTCAATCTCGTCGCCGAACGTCTGATAGGTCTCGGCAATAGGAGTACCTGTAAAACCCACGAAGGTTGCATTGGGTAGAGCCTCGCGCAGAACGGTGGCGTATGGTTTGGAAATCATCGCCTTCATATTCTCGTCGGCATCCTCGCTGAACTTGATGCGTTTCGAGCCTTCTATCTGTGTGCGATGTGCCTCGTCGCTAAAGCAGATAATGTTGGCCCGCTCATTTATCAATCCGATAGTATCGTCCTTTCGGTCGCAGAACTTCTGAATAGTACAGATATAGAAGCCGCCACTCTGACGCAGACTTAGTTCCTGACGCAATTTCCTACGACTTGGCACTACGCTTACTTCTCCCAATCCCAGATACTCTTTACTCTTGGTAAACAACTTGGCTCCTTGCTTCTGCAAGTCTTCTCGGTCTACAATCATCAGGATGGTTGGTGATCCCAGCTCTGGGCATCTCATGGAAAGCTGGCGGGCCAAGAACGCCATCGTATAGGTCTTTCCACAACCCGTAGCGCCAAAATATGTACCACCTTTTCCGCTTCGTGTCCTAACAGATTCCTTGATGCTTTCGCGCAGCAAACGGCTGGCGAAGAACTGAGGATATCGGCATACGATTTCCTTTTCGTCGCTATCATAGTGGGCATCTTGGAAATAAACATAGTCTCTGAATATCTCCAAGAATCGCTCCGGACGATAAACGCCCTTCACCATTGTCATCAGCTCATCGAATGAGCCTGTTGCCACCTCATCTTCGTTTTCCACGCGTTTCCAGGCATAGAAGTGTTCGTAGGGTGTGCGAACGGTTCCCAACTGGGTTTTCACGCCGTCGCTGATACATGCCAACGGACAATAGTGCAACAAGTGAGGAATGTCACGCCAATATCTGATGTTTATCTGCTCCCAAGCCCTGTTTATCGTGGCGCTGGCATCCGTAGGACTCTTCAGTTCTATGCAGCATACAGGCATACCGTTCACATAGAGCAGCACATCAGGACGACGGTTCTTCGTTTCGCCATTGTTCACATAGTCAACGGTAAACTGGTTGACCACGCGGAATATGTTTTTATCTGGCTTTTCAAAATCTATCAGGGGAATCATCATGGGTTCGCCTGCCTGGGTCACATATTGGATACCGTTCACCATCCAGCCATACACTTTGTGGAGAGTGGCGAAATCGGTATCGGCACCCACAAGTCTTACGTTGTCGGCTATCTGTCGAATCTCATCTTTGGTCAGATTGTGATGCTGTTCTTCCAGGAAGTGGTGCAAGTCATCCATGTAGAGCACCTCTTTTCTGTTGGCTCTGGGTATGTCGTCGCCATAAGTATACTGCCATCCTTCTGCTTCGAGGAAAGCAATAAGCGCATTTTCGAAATCGCTCTCTACGAAACGACCATTGATATTTTTCAGATTCTTAGCCATCGTAATTCTTGTTTTTAGTTTTGCAGTGAACCCTTGATGAGTACTGGACAGATGTTTACAAGCTGATTTGCAGTAAGATTACGTCGTAAAGCTAAAAAAACGTCAGAAAACTTGCGTTGCTGTTCAAGTGAAGGGAGGATAATGGCAATATCAACGAAACGATCCCAATCCAAATTTGAGCGGATGCTACTATCACTACAAAAGGCCCCATAACGATCCTTTTCTTTTGAAAGGAATAGCATAAAGAAATATTCAGGCAAGACAATGTCTTCTCTTGTTACTTCAAAAGTTGTGTAAGCAGGGGACACAATAATGGGTTCTTTGCCAGTATACATACTTATTCTAATACACTCATCTCTACCCGTTTGCATACCACTAAATACAAATCGTTTGTTTCGAACGACTTTATATTTCGATTCGTCTAATCCGTCTGTGTTTGCCACAGTTGGCATAAATTCTTTGTTTATATTGAGACCATAAAAATTTCTCAATCTAAAAGAATTTCTTTCATCACAAACAGAAATTAGATCTCCTATCTTATACTTATTCAATCCCATATCCTATACCTTTAAATGATTCTTCAAGCATACGCAAAGACTCCTTCTCTCTTTGTATCAACTCGCGCATCTCCTGCTGTATGCGAGCCATCTCCTTGGAATAGTCAATCTCCAAGTCGTGGTCGATAAACTCGATGTACTTGCTGGGCACCAGCGTCCAGTTGTTCTGCTCAATCTCCTCGATGCCTACACTCCTATAAAGCTCTGGCTCTGCAAAATGTTTTCCGTTAGTACCAACACTCTGCCATTGATGGTATAGGTCTGCCACACGCTGAATCTGCTCCGTGATGAGTTGCACCTTCTTTTTCTGTTCGCCCTTTACAGGATTCTCCGTCCAACGGCGCAAGTCCATAAACAGGATTTCGTGTTCACGATTGCGCAACTCTCGCCCATGATAGCGACCGCCTTTCTTGTTCTGATTCGTTACGCTAATATCTGTTGTGATGAACAGTTCCCTGGGCAGAATGATGATGGCTTCCACCTTGTCGTTCTGTATCAGACGCTTGCGAATTTCAAGTGCATCGGTATCTCCCAAAGCACCATTGGCCAGCAGGAATCCAGCCACACCCGACAGCGGTTTCAGGTGCGACAGCATGTGCAGAATCCACGCATAGTTAGCGTTACTCTCGGGTGGTAGCCCATAGTCCGTCCATCGTGCATCATTCTTCAGATTGTCATCCCACCATCCTTTCAGGTTGAAGGGCGGGTTGGCCATGATATAGTCGAAGTACAAGCCCTTATGAAGGTCGTTGCTAAACGTGGAATCATTCTCGGAGCCAAGGTTGTGACTGATGCCACGAAGGGCGAGGTTCATCTTGGCCAGACGATAAGTAGCAGCATCTTTCTCCTGTCCGTAGATGTTGATGCGGCTGATGTCGCCCTGACGGGCTTTAACCAGTTCGGTACTCTGGATAAACATACCGCCCGAGCCGCAACAAGGGTCGTAGAGCGTTCCGTCAAAGGGCTCTATGACTGTAGCTATCAGTTGAACGGCATCATGAGGTGTGTAGAACTCACCTTCCTCCTTGGTGGCATTCACGGCAAACTCCTTCAGGAAATATTCATACACGCGACCAATCAGGTCTTTCTCCTCACCAAAGGTCTTGTGGCTAATCTTGTTGACTTCATCCACAATCTTTTTGATGTCGTTGGCCCCAAGATTGCGTTGGGTGAATGTACCTTCCACAAAGCACCCTTTCAGATAGGCATTACCTGTGGCAATACTTCTCAGGGCTGTATCAAGTGCCACATTCAACTGTGGGGCAGGCGTATTGATGATGGTCGACCAGCGGGCTTCTTCTGGCAGGGCATAGGTACCATCCATATCATCGAAAAACGCCTTAATGATTTCTTCATCATCAGGATCCAAAGTTCCTGGCGTAGCTCTGCCAGACTATCCTCGTATTTCTCACCTATAAAACGTAGGAATACGAGTGTCAGCATCATATCGCGTTTCTCGAAAAACGAACCGGAGTTCTTCGCTTGTCTCAGGATATCTCTACACTTGAACAGAATGTTGTCGAGATTCAAAACCTCTTCTTTTGCTTTCTTTGCCATATATAATTGATAGTTTTAGTTCACTTGCATCGACTATCAATCGCTGGCGCATAAAGAAAGCGTGATGCTTCTTATGCGTTAAGCTGGGGTATGCCTAGGAATTGGGCCCCATCCTCATCTTATAAGAATACACCACGCCTATTGGCGTGAATGCATAGCTTTTATCGATGAGGAATGGGGATGCCGTTATCCAGCACCCCGCAATCTCTATTACTTCTGAGCGTTTCTTATCCCAATTTGTTTCCTAGGCATATTGGCTTAACGCGAAATAATAGCTAATGCTTTCTATTAGTCCGGATTTCTCCCGAACCATTTGCAAAGGTACAAACAATATTTGTTTTTTTAACGTTAAAATTGAAAAAAGTGAGAAAAAGTTTGGAAGATAACCGAAAAATCCCTATCTTTGCAACGTCAGAACATTAGTTTTGGCTATCCGGTAAGTTTCCGCGCGACACTACTCCATTTACAAACAAAGAGTCACTTCGTGTGGCTCTTTTGTTATTTAGTATAGCGGCGGATAAAGGTGCGGAAGAAATTAACATCATCCAAGCTCTTTCTCATAACAGATATCTCTTTTTTCCCTTTATACACAAGCACTTCTCGCGCATAGGGATTCAGTTCAAAAAAACGTTTGATGCTACGAGCCAATGTCCCAGGATTGTAATCAGCAGTCATGTGCAAAAGCACACGGTTAGTTTGACCTATAGATTCTGACAAACGATTGTCAACAGAATTCTTGCCAGTAATGGTCAAACATTTTATAAACACCTTTTCGTTCGAAAATGAAATCTGCTGTCCTAATTCCTTTCGGATTAGGCAGTATATATACACGATAGCCATGTTCTACAGCCTTGCGTGCTGCATTGATCAGATTGTCGAAATCATCACTTTGTTCGCTGATAGCGCTATAAATATCGGTTTCGCCCTCAACAGGATGGAACTCTCCATAGTTGATTATTAGTTTCAGTTGGTAGATAAACCGGGCACCCTTCAAATAGTGTAGCTCTTGCAATTCGTCAGCCATACCTCTCCATGAAGTTTCCGCAGCCAACAGCCCAGAGCCATCTTTTTCAAATGGCTCGAATTCAAATATTTCGTCTTCGATGATAGTCGGTTTCATATTATCTGCAAAGTTACAAATAAAGCCCGAGATTATCAAATCATTCGCTAAAAAACTTCGAAAATCTGCCATTTCTGCAAGTTTTTCATATAGCTATGCGGTTATTTAAAAAATAAATTGTACCTTTGCCCCTGCATCAAGCCGCAAGGCAAAGGTGCAAGACATCGTGGGTATATTGAATATTCGTATTCTATTCTGATGGTTCTACAACCAAAAATGTCCGACCAACATTGTAGTGAACCGAGGAATGTGAGTACGTCTATGCTTCATAGGCGTACCACTTCCTTTCATTTCACTACAAGGGTTTAAATCTTTGGTCGGACGCGAATTCCTGGTTGTAGAGGTGATATGAGAAGCTGGTACGCTTTCTTTGTGCCCCTGTGTTAACTTATTGCGAACATAGATTTTAGATTTTTAAAGCGTCCGACCAACTATGCCGAAGAATCTATCCAAGGGCAACTATGCCCAAGAGCCATCCGTGTATGGCATCAACGAAATCCTGGCAGAAATCCGCCAGAAGTCACTCACAGAAAAAGAAAAGGGTACAGACTTTGAACGTCTGATGAAACTCTGGTTCCTCACCGATCCCCGTTATGCCAATCTGCAACAAGTTTGGTTATGGGAAGAATTTCCTGCCCGCAAGGACTTTGGCGGAAAAGACCTTGGTATAGACCTTGTGGCTCGTACTGAGACAGGCGACTATTGGGCTATCCAATGCAAATGCTATGACGAGGATGCTCAGATATCCAAAGGCTCAGTAGATAGTTTCCTGGCAAATGCCAGCCGGACATTCCTCGATCCTGAGACCTTTCAGACACGAGAGTTCTCCAACCTGCTTTGGGTGCAGACCACTCGTAAGCGTTGGGGTGCCAATGCTGAAGCCGCCATTCAAGGACTGAACAAACCCTTCAACCGCATATTCCTCTACGATCTCGAAATCTCAGCCGTTGACTGGGAGAAACTGCGTGAAGGTCTATATGGCGAAGATGCCAAACTGCCAGGTAAGCAGCCTCGCCCACATCAGCTGACTGCGATGTCGAAAGCCTACGAATATTTTGTAGAGCAAGGCCATGAAAGAGGTAAGTTGATTATGGCTTGCGGAACGGGTAAGACCTATACATCGCTGAAAATCATGGAACAGATGACAGACAAGGATGCTTTCGTTCTCTTCCTTGTGCCAAGTATCGCGCTTTTAGGCCAGACACTTAATGCCTGGATGGCTGACAAGCAGGACGAGATGCGTGCCGTCTGCGTTTGTTCGGATGCAAAAGCCTCACGCAAAATGATGGATGCCGACGACGAGGATGCCAGCGTAATCGACTTGGCTGTGCCTGCCACCACCAATACGCAGTCCATTCTTCGCCAACTCCGGCAATACGACAAAGAAGACTGCCGCACCATTATCTTCTCAACCTATCAGAGTATCGACGTTGTAAAAGAGGCTATTGACCTTTATGGTCGGGAGGTTGACTTGATTATCTGCGACGAGGCTCATCGCACGACTGGCGTTATTCTGAAAGACAAGGCCGAGAGCAATTTTACGAAGATTCACAGCAATGATTTCATTCGTGCCAAACGTCGTCTTTATATGACAGCCACCCCACGCTTGTATAGTGCCAACGTGAAGGTGAAAGCGAAGGAAAACGAGAATGTGGACATTCTCTGCTCGATGGACTCAAAAGAACTCTATGGTGAAGAAATCCACCGCCTCAGCTTCAACGATGCTGTCAGTCAAGGGCTGTTAGCAGATTACAAAGTCTTGGTTCTGACTGTCAGCGAAGAGGATATACCTCAAGAGATTCGCAATAACATCAAGGCAGACTATAATATGGCTTCAGACAAGGACAAGCTGCATGAACTCCACTTCGATGATGCCACGAAAATTATTGGCTGTATCAACGGACTGTCAAAACGCATCAAGGGCGATAACGGCATTACCAAAGAGCAAGACCCTGTGATGATGAAGCGTGCTGTTGCCTTCTGTCAGACCATCAATCCTACAAAGAGCAATCCCAACTATTCATCCACGCAATTGGCCAAATATTTCGGAACTATCTGCGACGAGTATAAGGACACGATGCTGCTTGACGAACAGAAAGAGGTGGTGAACGTAAAGGCCAAGCATATCGACGGTTCGATGGATGCCAACACGCGAAACGAACTGATAGCCTGGCTGAAGCAGGATGCCGATGACCCGCAGGAGTGTCGCGTGCTCTGCAATGTTCGTTGTCTCTCTGAGGGCGTCGATGTGCCTGCCCTTGATGCCGTGTTATTCCTCTCACCCAGAAACAGCGAGGTTGAAGTAGTGCAGAGCGTAGGCCGCGTGATGCGCACCTTCGGCAAGGGCACCGATAAGGAAAAGAAATACGGCTATATCATCATCCCCGTGATTGTACCCAACGATGTGAAGCCAGAGGATGCACTCAACGACAACGACCGCTTCAAGGTGGTTTGGACGATTCTGAATGCACTCCGCTCTCACGATGAGAACTTCAATGCCCACGTCAATCAGATTAACCTGAACAAGACGCGCCCGCCAAAGATTACCGTTGCCCGCGTGCCTCGCGACACTTACGGACTGGGAACGATGGCTGCTGAGGACGGGCCGCAACATCTCGAAAACGAGGAAGTTGCCCGTCAGTTGGAGTTGCGCTTTGGTACACTTCAAGACGGCATCTATGCCCGCTTGGTTGAGAAGGTGGGCGACAAGATGTATTGGGAGAACTGGGCCAAGTCGGTTGGCGAGATTGCCCAGAAGTTTATCGAGCGTATCGCCCTGTTGATTAAGGAGAACGAAAGTTTATCAACGGCCTGCATAAGAACATCAACGACAGCATAGACGAAGGTCAAGCCATCGAGATGCTGGCTCAACACATGATTACGCGCCCCGTGTTCGATGCGCTGTTCAAAGAATATGAGTTCGTCAACAACAATGCCGTGAGCCGTTCGATGCAGGATATGCTGGAGGTGCTTGAGAGCGAGGGAATGGAGATGGATACCGCCGTACTTGACAAGTTCTACACCTCAGTTAAAAACAACATCAGCAACATCGACAACCTGGAGGCTAAGCAGACCATCATCAAGAATCTCTACGAGAAGTTCTTCAAGGGAGCCTTCCCGCTGACGGTGGAGAAACTGGGTATTGTCTATACGCCAGTAGAGTGCGTAGATTTCATCATCCATAGTGTGGAGGACATTCTGCAACAGGAGTTCCATACCTCGCTAACCAACGAGAATGTGCATATTCTCGATCCGTTTGTAGGCACAGGAACCTTCATTACCCGTTTGCTACAAAGTGGACTGATTAAGAAGGAAGATATGCTACGCAAGTACAAGAATGAAATCCATTGCAACGAGATCGTCCTGCTGGCGTACTACATAGCCGATGTAAATATCGAGGCCGTATTCCATGATATAATGCATCCTGAGAAATACGAGATGTATGATGGCATCTGCCTGACAGATACCTTCCAACTGAATGAGCATGGCGATAATGATATCTTCTCACAGCTCTTCCCTGAGAACTCCGAGCGTTTGCAGAAGCAGAAGAAAGCGCCAGTAAGGGTGATTATTGGCAATCCGCCATATTCAAAAGGTCAAAAGGATGCGAATGATAATGCTGCGAATCTTACATACCCGCATTTGGATGAAAGAATAATATCAACATACAGAAAGAAAAGTCATAGTTCATCTGCATTGGCAGTCGCTGCATTACGAGATAGTTATATAAAAGCCTTTAGATGGGCATCTGATCGTTTATCACAGAATAAAGATGGCGGAATTATTGCATTTATAAGTAATGGCGCGTGGCTCGATGGAATATCGCAAGACGGTATGCGGAAAGCTTTACAAGATGAATTTACTTCAGTTTATGTATTTAATCTCAGAGGTAATCAACGTACATCTGGGGAATTATCACGAAAAGAAGGGGGGAAAATCTTTGGCTCTGGTTCACGTACTCCTATAGCAATTACTTTCCTAGTAAAAAATCCTACAAAACAAGGTGAAGCTAATATTTATTATCATGACATTGGAGACTACCTTAGTCGTGAACAAAAACTCCGAATAATAAAAGAATTCAAATCATTAAACAACATAGAATGGATGACACTAGTCCCAAATGATAAAAATGATTGGATTAATTTAAGGGATGGAGTTTTTGATGCCCTATTGCCAATTACTCCGGAAAAAAAGTATATGATTAAATCACAATCATTCTTTAGTATAAATTATTTGGGCGTAGTAACAGCAAGAGATGCATGGGCTTTTAATTATTCAAGTCCTCAATTGTCAAATAATGTAGAGAGGATGATGTCTTTATATAATGAGGACATGGATAATATAGGTGAATTTGATGATAGTAATTTTGAATCTCTTATAAACACTGACCCAACAAGAATAAGTTGGACGGCAATTCTTAAAAACAGAGCAAAAAAGGGATTTAGATTTAAAACAGAATATGTAAAGACCGATGTTAGAGAGGCAACATATCGACCATTTATGAAATCGCATATGATGTTGAATAAGTATTTTAATGAGGTAATTGGTTTGACACCCTCGATGTTTCCAACATCAAAGCATGAAAATGTTGTGATTTTTGTTTCTGGTATTGGAGCTAACAAAGATTTTAATGCATTCATAGTGAACACGCCATCTTCATTAGATATGCAGGAGAAAGGCCAGGGATTCCCCCTCTACTGGTACGAAGAAAACAAGAACAAGCAGCGTTCACTCTTTGACGAAGAATCGAATGATGACTATATCCGCAGGGATGGCATCACAGACTGGATATTAAAAGAGGTACGCACAAGATACGGCACGCGGAACATCACTAAGGAGATGATCTTCTATTATGTCTATGGCCTGCTGCACTCAAAAGACTACCGTGAGCGCTTTGCCGCTGACTTGAAGAAGTCGCTGCCTCGTATCCCCATTGTGGAAAGTCTCGATGACTTCATGGACTTCTATAAGGCAGGCAAGGAACTGGCAGACTTGCATCTGAACTACGAGACGGTTGCACCTTATCCTGACGTGATAGTGCATGGCGATCGCCAAGTGCCTCTGCCTGGACTCGGCTCTATGCGCTTCGGCGTGCGCTCCAAGAGTGTGCAGAGCGTAGAGGACGTGAAGACCTCGCTCATCTCTGCCCGTCGCGTTATCTTCACCCCGTCGAAGGAGGTAAAGGACGAGTTGCAGGCCACCAAGATTGCCATCACCTGCTACGACAAGGACGGCAACATCGTGAAGCGCGTCACTAGCGCTGACACCAACGACGTGGAAGACCCTGAGCAGGAGAATGGCGGCACCCAGAACGGTGGCGGAACCAATACCGGTGGCGGTGATAATGGTGGCAACTCAGGTGGTGGCGACAACGGCGGCGGTAGCCAGAACGGTGACGACGATTAATCAGGAAAGGAGCTAACGATTGAAGAAGCGCCGAGCGCTATGGAGCGCATAAATACGAAGAGAGGACTGACAGATGCACATTGTGCTGTCGGCCCTCTTTTACAGCTACATAGCGCCTAAAGATATTTTTTCAAAGCCACCGGAGGCAGAGCGGCGGATATACAAGCCTTTGGCCGTCGGCAGCAGGCGATGACTCGTCGGTGAGGGCGTTGTTTACAATACTTTTATCTGTATGACGTTACAAAGTCGCGTACCAGTCGGAACACGGGCTCGTAGCTGTCGAAGCGAACGGTCTGATACGTGTCGAAGATTGTGTGATAGTATTGGAAGGCATCGCCTTTCTCGTTCTCCAGAAAGATGCAGGGCACATGACGTGTGGCGAAAGGGTAGTGATCGCTGTTAGCTGCCAGGTCGCCACGATGCAAGTCCTCGAAGTATTTCTTCTCTGCATTAATCTTCTCAAAGAGGTTATAGCCTGGCATCCCCTCGTCGCTCACCTCGCAGTACTGTACAGGGTTATTGTCGCCAATCATATCTATATTAAATAGGTATTTAATCTGGCTCAGTGGCACAATGGGATGCTCAACGTAATAATTGGAGCCGCGCAGGTTGGCATCCTCGCCCGAGAAGGCAATGAAGTACATATCGTAGGGTGGGCGATGCTGGGCATAGTAGGCGGCGAGGGTGACGATGGCGGCAGTACCAGAGGCATTGTCGTTGGCACCGGCGTAGAAAATCTTTTTGCCGAGATTGCCCAGATGATCATAATGTGCGGTAAAGACGTAACAACTGTCATGGCGCTCGCCAGCTACTTTGGCAATGACGTTGAAGCACTCGTAATCCTTCAGGAACTTGTTGTCGACGTCTACTTTCACATGCTGTACGCCCTCGATAGCCTCGGGTGTTACCCAGATGATGGGTTTATCCACCACCTTCTCGCCGTAGGCCTTAAAGAATTTAATCGGTGCCTCCCACGTATATATAAGTCCGGCATTGTTACATTCTCCAACCTTGACCTTCGGTCGAGCCTGCTCACGCTCGGCAGAGCTGATGCGAGCATCGCTCTGCTCTTGCTTACTCGCAGCCTTTTGCAGACGTGAAAAGTCCTTGCGATGCTTATAGGTGAACCAGAACTCGCAAGCCACCATACAGTTGGCATACTCAGGTTGGGCAAGATCGGCAAACATCCGCTCGGAATCGAAGTTCAGCGTGTCGACATGATAGACGGGAAACTCTCCCTTTACGCCTGGCGAATATTCTCGCATCGAAAAGTCAACACCTGGTTTTAGTTTTTTTCCATCAGCCCACATCTGCATCTTACCGCTGAACGTATTGATATCCAGCTTAAAAGGTTGCAGCGTCACCTCGTCTACACCCGCCTTCTCAAACTCTTGCTGTAGATACTTTCCAGCCTTGTTGGCACCACCTTTGGCATAGCCGCGACCCTGATACTTGGCGCTGCTTAACTCTTTAATCACTCGCTTATAATGAGCCAGATCCTGTGCACCAACCATTGCTGATACAAGAACCAATACAATTAATGTAGCAATTTTCTTCATTATAGTCTATTTCTCTGCTATTGCTCGTTAATCACTTCAATATAGAAACTGAACGGACGGAAACCGTCGTTGCAGCTGATCATCGCACTCATGGGATTCTTCATCCATCCGTCGAAGAAATTGCCTTCACCACGGGCCAGCGACTCCACGAACTCACGCATAGATCCCCACGCCGACGGACACATGCCTTCTGGTTGTTGGCCATCGATGGAGATCCACTGCTGCCCCTTCCTGACATCGCAGGTGTGCTCAATCGGGTTTTCGTATTTTGCCATCAAATCCTTATAGACCGTCTGGCGAATGGCTGTGATTCTTACTTTGTTCATAATTTTATTTAATACCTGTTATATTTACAATCATCCTAAGCTGTATTTTCTTACTATCGGTCATGACGATTATCTGCTCATACTCATCAATGCGCTTTACATTTCCTGTATAGGACTGATAGGAGCCACCTGCCTTATGTTCGTCGGGCACGAAATACTCGATTGTAACATGAGGCTGTTCCGAAATCTTGGATAACAGCAGCTCCATCTTTCGGTTCAGCTCTTCATTGCCAGCATCTCCCATGTCTATCCATTCATCCGTCAAACGGCCTGATTCCTGAATGGCAGCATCATAGCCTGTCAATGCGGCAAAGGGTGCAAACTGGGCAGCACGGTTCCACATCGACATCCTTGGATGATGCTTTGGCTCGTAATGTGGCAGATTGATGATATCGTCGTAATCGTTGGTCATGCCTTGTGTCCTCCTATTTGTTCGTTGCGCTCTTTGGCCGTAGCACCTTCCTCGAAGTTCAGGCCTCGAAGAATGGCATTCTTGCCGAAACGCTTCTTTATTTTCAACTGTGCCTCCTGCATCCTGCGCTCTTTATCCAGCTTGGCTTTCTCTTTCTGACGTTGCTGCTTTAATGCTTCGTAGTCGGTGAAGAGGTCAAGTTGCAGAGGAGCACTGTCCTGTGCTGATACCGATGTCTCTGATACTACATGGTTTGTTGTCAGGTTCAACCTGCGGATTAGCAAATCAGGATTCACCTGACGGTCAAACAATTCTGTTGCCCCATCCATGATGAGCCGCGATGATGATGTCGGCCTCTCGAAATTGATAGTGCCGTGAGCATGCTTTGGCACAGCCTTTCCGTAGTAGTTGGTGGTAATCTCACCATGATACTTTTCGCGGATTTCAGGACGTGTCACACATTCTGCATCATAACCAACGGTCAGTATCAGCTGGTCAGTCACCAGACGCTTCGATACGAGGTCAAGGGCCATACCCTCGGCCATTTCCCGTATCACCACACGGGCTTTCTTGAAAGTATAAGGCTCCTGCAGCACCTGTCCGCTGCTGAAGGAATTAGTCTCTGGCCGATATGCCTTCACAGCCTCCA
>CAJOGK010000077.1 GCA_905234145.1 uncultured Prevotella sp.
CTCAGCAGACATTGTTCAAACTGTGGATTTACCTACTACCAGAATCCACGAGCCTCAACAGCAGCCTTTATCCTTAACAAAAAAGGTGAGTTGCTTGTAGCAAAGAGAGGAAAAGAGCCTGCTAAAGGGACACTCGACCTTCCTGGAGGATTCGTTGACAATGAGGAAACAGCCGAGCAGGGTATGGTTCGTGAAATCTTAGAGGAAACGGGATTAAGAATTAATGTCGACAGTGTGGAATATCTCTTTTCGATTCCCAATATCTATCGCTACTCTGGGATGGACATTCACACACTCGACTTGTTTTTCCGTTGCTATGTAGATGAGGAAAACGCAGTTATAAAAGCAGCAGATGATGCCGCTGAGCTAGCCTGGGTACCACTTAACAAAGTCTATGTAGAACGCTTTGGACTACGTTCTATCCGCCAAGCTGTACACCGTTTCTTGGTCGAAAAGCGTTAATAAAACTAAAATTACTCTATATAAATAAGGTGGGAGCAACTTTTTTGCTTACTTTTGCAGCCCGTAAGAAATAAAACGAGACAAGCAAAAGAACTTAGTAATCGTGGAGTCTCCTGCCAAGGCAAAGACGATCGAGAAGTTTTTGGGAGAAGATTTCAAGGTGATGTCTAGTTACGGACATATCCGCGACTTGAAGAAGAAAGAGCTGAGCATTGACGACAAGACGCTTGAGCCCGAATATGAAATACCAGAGGACAAGCTTAAGCTCGTAGCTGAATTGCGTGGCAAGGCAAAGAAAGCAGAGAAAGTTTGGCTTGCTTCCGATGAAGACCGTGAGGGAGAAGCAATTTCCTGGCACTTGTGCGAAGTACTTGGTTTGGACAGTAAAAAGACAAATCGTATCGTATTTCACGAAATTACCAAACCAGCCATCCTTGAGGCTATTGAGCATCCCCGCCATGTGAATATGAACCTGGTGAATGCCCAGCAGGCTCGTCGTGTGCTTGATCGTTTGGTAGGTTTCAAACTATCACCCGTACTTTGGCGCAAAGTTAAGCCAGCTCTCTCTGCCGGACGCGTACAGAGTGTAGCAGTACGACTGATTGTAGAGCGCGAGCGCGAAATACAGAATTTCCAGAGCGAGGTTTATTATAGCGTAAGCGGCATTTTCGCCATCACTAATCCCGATGGTTCGGCTTCAGAGGTTAAGGCAACCCTGAATAGCCGTTTTAAGACAGAAAGTGACGTCATTGCTTTCCTTGAGAAATGCAAGAATGCCACATTCACCGTTGAAGCCATCCAGAAAAAGCCCATCAAGCGTACGCCTGCACCTCCATTTACTACCTCTACATTACAACAGGAGGCTGCTCGCAAACTTGGTTTGTCTGTAAGTCAAACCATGATGTTGGCTCAGCATCTTTACGAGAGTGGACGCATTACCTATATGCGTACTGACTCTGTAAACCTCTCAAATTTATGCTTAGGCGCTTGTAAAGGAGAGATTACACGTCTCTATGGCAGCGAATACAGCAAAACACGTCAGTACCATACCAGCAGCAAGGGCGCTCAGGAAGCTCACGAGGCTATCCGCCCAACTTATTTGGACCAGCCAGAGACAGAGGGTTCGGCTCAGATGAAGCGTCTCTACGAGTTGATTTGGAAGCGTACAATCGCCAGCCAGATGGCTGATGCAGAAATCGAGAAGACAACTGTTAATATTAAGGTTGATGGTACCAACGAGATCTTTGTAGCTCAGGGCGAAGTGGTTAAATTCGACGGATTCATCAAAGTATATCGTGAGTCATCAGACGATGATGATCAGCAAGACGAATTTGGACACATCCTTCCCCCATTGAAGGAAGGGCAGGAACTGACACGTCGCGAGCTGACTGCTACAGAGCGCTTCAGCCAAGGTCCACAGCGTTATACAGAAGCAAGTCTTGTACACAAGATGGAGGAACTTGGCATTGGCCGTCCTTCTACTTACGCACCAACCATCTCCACCATCCAGCAGCGTGAATATGTGCAGAAAGGCGACAAGAAAGGTGAGGACCGTCC
This sequence comes from uncultured Prevotella sp., assembly GCA_905234145.1. GTDB lineage: Bacteria > Bacteroidota > Bacteroidia > Bacteroidales > Bacteroidaceae > Prevotella. The sequence goes on from CAJOGK010000077.1 coordinate 2,020, forward strand.
CTATTCTATTTACCAACTTAAAGGAAAACAGATTAGCCAGAAGGCTCGCAAAGAGATTGTTGGTTCAGAGAAGGGCAAATTGTTGCCAACGGATATCGGCATCGTCGTTAATGATTTCCTGATGGACAATTTCAAGGAGATCATGGACTACAATTTCACCGCCAAGGTTGAGCAGGACTTCGACAGAATTGCTGAAGGCGACGAGAAATGGACAGACATGATGCAGGGGTTCTATAAGAGTTTTGAGCCCACGGTTGAAAAGACCATGAATAGTAGAAACCAGCATAAAGCTGGTGAACGACAATTGGGCAAGGATCCTAAGAGTGGCAAGCCTGTATTCGTTAAAATCGGTCGTTTTGGGCCTGTCGTTCAGATTGGTTCAGCAGAGGATAAAGAGAAGCCACAGTTTGCTCAGTTACCTAAGGACCAGAGTATGGAAACAATCACGCTTGAGGATGCTATGGAGTTGTTTAAACTGCCACGCGAGATTGGAGAATACGAAGGAAAGCCTGTTACTATCGGTACAGGACGTTTTGGTCCTTACGTACTTCATGATCATAAGTACACTTCTCTTCCCAAGGACACTGATCCTATGGCCGTTACGCTCGACGAAGCCATATCACTCATTCAGGAAAAGCGCCAGCAGGATAGTCAGAAGCATATAAAATTCTTCTTGGAAGATCCTAAATTGGAGGTGATGAATGGTCGCTACGGCCCCTACCTCTCATACGATGGAAAGAACTACCGCTTGCCAAAGAACCTGCACGAGAAGGCAAAGGAACTGACTTTCGACGAGTGCATAAAGATTATTCAAGCTACACCCGCTAAGAAAGAGTCATAGATGAAGCGTATTATCCTAATAGGATACATGGGAGCGGGCAAGACCACCATCGGCAAAGCGCTCTCGAAAGAACTTGGCATTACTTTCTACGACCTTGATTGGTATATAGAAAGCAGGATGCGCAAGTCGGTGGCACAGATTTTTGCCGAACGTGGTGAAGAGGGATTCCGCAAAATGGAGTATAATATGCTCCATGAGGTGGCTGAGTTTGAGGATGTTATCATCAGTTGCGGAGGCGGTACACCCTGTTTCTTTGACAACATGGACTATCTGAATCAGCAAGGCCAAGTGGTATATTTAAAAGCCGATCCAGAGGTGCTCTATAAACATCTGCTGATGGGCAAAGTGGAGCGACCGTTATTAAAAGGCAAAAGTCCTGAGGAGCTTATCACTTTTATCCGAGAACAACTGGAGAAGCGTGAGCTCTACTACACCAAGGCAAGATACACCCTCGATGTAAGCCTGATGGATAATTACGAGAAAATAAAAATCAGCGTGGCTAAGATCCGCGAATTGTTGAACCTATAAACCTCTACACAGATGAAGAAATGGACAATTGACGATTCGAAAGAACTCTACAACATTAACGGTTGGGGTACTTCCTATTTTGGCATCAACGAAAAAGGTGATGTCTATGTCACTCCGTGTAAGAACCAAACGCAGATAGATATCCGCGAGGTGATGGACGAACTGGCACTCCGCGATGTTACACCACCCGTACTCCTGCGTTTCCCGGATATTCTTGACAACCGTATTGAAAAAACATGGAGCTGTTTCAAGAAAGCTGCCGAGGAGTATGAGTACAAAGGTGAGAACTATGTGGTTTATCCTATTAAGGTAAACCAGATACAGCCTGTTGTAGAGGAGATCATCTCCCACGGTAAGAAGTTTAATTTGGGAGTAGAAGCAGGTTCTAAACCCGAACTTCACGCCGTTATCGCCGTGCAATGCCAAAGCGATTCCATCATTGTCTGCAACGGTTACAAGGATCAAAGCTATATCGAGTTAGCACTTCTGGCTCAGAAGATGGGCAAACGTATCTTTATCGTCGTTGAGAAGCTTAACGAACTAGATATCATTGCCCGTGTCGCAAAGAAGATGGACATTCGTCCTAATATCGGTATCCGTATCAAGTTGGCCTCTTCGGGCTCTGGCAAATGGGAAGAAAGCGGAGGCGATGCTTCGAAATTCGGCCTTACCAGTGCTGAGCTCTTAGAGGCACTGGAACTGCTGGATAAGAAAGATATGCGCGATTGCCTGCGACTGATTCATTTCCATATCGGCTCTCAGATTACCAAAATACGTCGTATTCAAACTGCCTTGCGCGAAGCATCACAATTCTATATCCAGCTACACAAGATGGGCTACAATGTAGACTTCGTGGATTGTGGAGGCGGATTAGGCGTTGACTACGACGGCACTCGTTCACCATCAAGCGAGTCATCTGTCAACTATTCTATTCAGGAATATGTAAACGACTGTATCTACACCTTTGTGGAAGCAGCCAACAAGAATGGATTACCTCATCCCAATATTATTACAGAGAGCGGACGCTCTTTAGCCGCCCACCATTCTGTATTGGTAATCGACGTACTGGAAACAGCCTCTTTACCAGAAATGCCAGAGGAGTACGAGCCGGATGAGAATGCACATCAACTTGTAAAGGATCTGTATGAGATTTGGGATAATCTTTCTCCACGCAATGTGCTTGAAGACTGGCATGATGCCGAACAAATACGTGACGAGGTACTTGACTTGTTCTCACACGGCATCGTAGATTTGAAGACACGTGCAGAGATTGAGGCTATGTATTGGAGTGTTTGTCACGAAATCAACATTCTGACCAAGAGTCTGAAGCACATTCCAGAGGAGCTGATGAATATCGACAAACTTTTAGCAGATAAATACTTCTGTAATTTCTCTTTGTTCCAGAGTCTGCCAGACTCATGGGCCATTGACCAGCTCTTCCCTATCATGCCTATTCAGAGATTGGACGAGCGTCCTTCTCGCAACGCCACTATCCAAGATATTACATGCGACAGTGATGGTAAGATTGCATCGTTTGTAACCAATCGTATCAATTCGCATTCGCTCCCCGTTCATGCCTTGCGCAAGAATGAGCCTTATTATCTGGGCGTGTTCCTGGTGGGTGCTTACCAAGAGATCCTAGGTGACATGCACAACCTTTTTGGAGATACCAATGCCGTGCATATCTCGGAGAAAGACGGTAGTTATCACATTGACCAAATCATTGATGGCGAGACTGTTGCCGAAGTACTTGACTACGTGCAGTATGACCCCAAGAAACTTGTTCGTCAGCTTGAAGTATGGGTAGCCAAGAGTGTAAAACAAGGTAAGATTACGCTCGAGGAGGGTAAGGAATTCCTCTCCAACTACCGATCTGGTTTATATGGTTATACCTATCTTGAATAAATCATGAAAGAGAAACTGACCATCGTAAAGGTAGGAGGGGCAATCGTTGAAGACGAGGCCCAACTCTCACAACTCCTTAACGACTTCAGCGCCATCCAAGGCAAGAAGGTTCTTGTACATGGAGGAGGTCGAAAAGCGACCCAAGTAGCCTCACAACTCGGTATTGAATCGAAAATGGTGGACGGACGCCGTATTACCGATGCAGACATGCTGAATGTCGTGACTATGGTTTATGGCGGCTTGGTGAATAAGAACTTGGTAGCCCGCCTACAGGCTTGTGGTGTAAATGCCCTCGGACTTACAGGTGCCGATATGAACGTTATCCGTAGTCATAAGAGACCACTTAAAAACGGCATCGATTTCGGCTATGTAGGTGATGTAGATAAGGCTGACGGTGGGATACTCAGCAGACTGATAGAGGTAGGTATCACACCTGTGATGGCACCTCTCACGCATGATGGTCAGGGACATATCCTGAATACAAATGCTGATACGATCGCCAGTGAAACAGCTAAAGCACTCGCCCCTATTTATGATGTTACCCTGATTTTTTCGTTTGAGAAAAAAGGCGTTCTGAGCAATCCTGATGACGATGATTCTGTTATTTCCACGATTACTCGTTCTGATTTCATCAACTATAAAGCAGATGGAACTATTAGTGGCGGCATGATTCCCAAGATTGAAAATGCCTTCTCGGCAATCGATGCAGGCGTAAAACAAGTCATTATCACACTCGCGACAGCTATCGATGGAAAATCAGGCACTATTATCAAATAAAAAAATTATCGTCATTCTGTAACTTTTCTCGTTTTCAATCGTCATACAATATAGAGAGGATGAAAAAGATCAGCTTTCGAAGTGATATCCTACCACTGAAGAATGAGCTTTACAGGCTCGCGCTCCGCATCACTCTCAACCCTGCGGAAGCGGAGGATATCGTACAAGAAACGATGATCAAGGTCTGGAATCGACGAGAACAATGGGAACAAATAGAATCCATTGAATCTTTCTGTCTCACCATCTGCCGCAACCTTTCTCTCGACAAGATGCGAAAGATGGAAAACCAGAACCAAAGCTTGGAGGAAGCCGACAACGAAGCACCTGACCACAGCTATTCATCCAATCCTGAGGAACATGCCATGCAGCAAGACCGCATCGCGTTAATACGTCGCCTCATCAACCAATTGCCCGAGAAACAGCGAAGCGTTATGCAACTAAGGGACTTCGAAGGCAAGAGTTACAAAGAAATTGCCGCGATCATGAGCATCAGCGAGGAACAGGTAAAAGTAAACATCTTCCGTGCCCGCCAAGCCATCCGGCAGAAATACATTGAAACAGATAAATATGGATTATAAATATATTGAACAACTTTTAGAGCGCTATTGGCAGTGCGAGACTACTCTTCAAGAGGAGTCGATACTGCGTTCCTTCTTCAGCCAAGAAGAGGTTCCTGCAGAATTGCAGCAATATAAAGCACTTTTCACCTATGAGATTCAGAAAGAAGATTCTTTAGGTGACGACTTTGATGCTCGTATCTTGGAGCAAATTGGCGAGGGTGCTCCCAAAGCCAAGATGATTACGCTGACAAGTCGCTTGATGCCGCTCTTTAAGGCAGCAGCAATTGTGGCTATCATCCTTACCCTTGGCAATGCCGCTCAGGCACCTTGGAATTACGGTTGGGAAGACCCGAAGGATGCATACGCCAAGTACCACCAGCAGAACATCGACTCGGTGAATTCGCTTGGGACAATACAGGCTGAGATGGTCTCTGACAGTGCTAAAGTTGCATCCAAACTGTCTACAAAGACACCTGCCTTTTACGAATAAGATTAATTTCTATGCTTTCTTTATAATAATCATTTTACCAATGTGAAACTGTGAAGTTTCATCCTCTCAAATTTTTCAGAGAAATACTAACGTAGAAGAATGGGCTGCTTCCGTCGCACACCGGAGCAGCCCTCTTTATTTGTTTTACCACCTTATTATATTATTTGCTCAGTCGTAGATTAAGCTGATAAAGTGCTGGTAAGAATATCATGAGCGAGAATCCTACAGCCATTAACACACGTTGTTGAGAGCCAAAGAATTCCAATAATGTTTCATCGGTGTTAGTGAGATTATACATCACATAGGCAACAGTGTTATTCACCCAATGCCAAACCACACCAGGTATGATGCTATCCGTACGATAATACAACCAACCTAATAAGATACCTATCAGGAAAGCGTGTGGCATCTGAACAGGATTCATGTGAACGAGAGAAAAAAGCATGGCAGAGATGACGATACCTATCCAAGGATTTTCCTTCCATTTCAATAATTCACGCAAAATGCCTCCACGAAAAACCAACTCTTCGGATAAAGGAGCCAGCAGTCCTACTATAAAGTAGCCCCAGCGATCCTTTAGTACCAAATCAAAGGCTTTTTCTGCTGTATTTGGCAATTCTGGCATCAACTCCTGAAGCCATGACGAGGGAATGAGTGAGCCCAAGGTGGCTATCACGCACCAGAACAAGACTGTCCAAGGACGAGTACGTATCCAATGACGAGACACTATAGCCCATTTTGCAGCCAAGAAGACTGCAATCGTAACGCCCCCTCCCAATCCAGAAGAAATAATGACGCCTGTTGCATCCAACTCTGCGCCATTACCCTTTAGCAGTTGGTAGGCCAGCAACACTAAGGAACCAACCAATATCTCTATAGCAGCAAATACAACTGTATATATTAAAGCATTTTTCATTTCCTTTTTGTATTCATTATCTTGATTACATGTTCTTGATCTTCTTTCAACTGAGCTACAAGTGCCTCTGGAGACTCGAACCTTCTTTCTTCACGTAAACGAGCAACAAAAGAAATCTTCACAGTCTGTCCATAAAGATTGCCGTCAAAGTTGAGGATATTCACTTCCAACGTCTGCCGCTTACCCTCAAAAGTAGGTCTGGTACCAATGTTCATCATGGCTGCGAGCTGTTTACCATCTTCTAATGTAGCCCACACGGCATAAGCACCAGGAGCAGGTATCAGTTTTTCACTGCAAAGAGGTTCTAAATTGGCAGTTGGGAACCCCAACTGATGTCCGATGTGCTCTCCTGGCATTACTTTTCCAGAGAGCATATAAGGACGAGTCAGACATTGTGGCATCAGGTCGACACGTCCTTCTTGACTTAGTAATGTTCTAATGACGGAAGAGCTCACCGCTTTGCTACCATCAGTCATCATCTCAGCATCGCCACGTAGCACCTGCATTCCCATCTCTTCACCATAACGTACATAGTCATCAAAGCCCTCGGCACGATTATGTCCAAAACGATTATCGTAACCTGTTACTAATACTTTCACATGAAACTGGTCGTATAAAACGGTCTTCATAAACTCACGTGCAGACAAACTTGCGAGCTCTTTAGTAAAAGAAAGCACTACAACATGGTCTATGCCTAACTCTTTAAGAATAGCGATTTTCTCTTCTGTTGTAGTAAGCAACTGGGGATGAAACTCAGGATTGAACACCTGTTGTGGCATACGATCAAAAGTAACAACCATCGAGGCCAGTCCTAGCTGGTGAGCTTGTTTCAACACCATCTGAACGAGGTGCTGATGACCAGCATGGACACCATCAAACACGCCGATGGTTCCAACGCTCTCTGAGAACATATTCCCCTTTTCTGTGTTATAAAACATCTTCATTGGGGCGCAAAGTTACGAAATTTTAGTTATTTCTACAAAAAAATTTGGATATTTAAAGAATTTACCGTAACTTTGCAACCCAAATCACGGACTTGTAGCTCAGTTGGTTAGAGCAACAGACTCATGTCCCAGGTTCAAGCCCTGGCTGGTCCACTTTATTGATCCAAGCCATTTTTGACAATGAAAAAACAATTCTGGTTTTCATGTTTGGTTGCACTCTCCCATCTTTTTTTTGTAACCAGTTGTTTAAAAGATATGTCATCTTCTTCCTCCGACGACGGTGCTGATACTTTTAAGGCACTCGTTTTAGCAGGAAATGAAATAGATCCCAATCACACTTGGAGCACAGCGACAAACACACCCATCAAAGTGAGCGTTGATCTCCAAGAGGGGCAAGAATACCAAGTTTTTATCTGCCTTACTGATCCTGCTACAGACAGCGAAGCCAAATTTTTAGGAAAAGGCACCATCACATCTGGTGAGACAAAAACTATATATATTACAAAGCCAAAGGATGCCACCAAGTTATTTGCGGTATGTTTCAACAACGAAGGTTTTGGAGTCAGCCAACCATTAACAGGGGATGAAATCGTGTTTGCTAGTGAAGAATACAACCTCTATAGAAAGGAGATGCCATATTACAATAGTGTCTATTATGCCTTTGAAATTCCTGGTTCAAATACTTCCAGAGACTATGATTTCAACGACTTAATCTTACAGGTCAGTGCCATCCACAATATTAACGATACCACATATACATGTTTTCTCAATATCGCTGCCGTTGGAACTGATGTGGAAACCTATCTTCTATATGATGGTAATCAAATAGGTATAGAAATCCATGAACGTATGGGCATTGACAAAAAAAATACGGTGAACACTTCGGGGGGAGTCACTCAAGAGCCGTGCTTTATCGGAGAACTGACTTTTAAGACTCCTGATGTTGACATCACGTCACTTCCATTTTCTCTTAATACCGTTACTTCTACTGGCACTATTGAAACCATTACGCCAGAATCATATAGTCCCGCGCCACTTTATATTGTTGTCAGTGGCGATACTAATGGGAAATGGAGATGGGTTAAAGAAGGTGGAAATATCGGCCTGGCATTCCCTAAATTCGTTACATGGGGCACCAACCAACAAAATGGTACCGACTGGTACCAAAGCTCCAATGCTATTAGCAGCCACATTATAAAAGCGTGGTAAGCCCAGATACTACCAAATAAAATAGTTAGACTTCGGATAATCAAACCAATCTAAGAACCTGTCCTTATCCATCGCCCATTCTCCGAAAGCATGCCCCTGAACGGCATAGGCACCGAAAAGCATTTCTGTGGTAGAAGACTCTCTAGTACGGGAGCCCATACTCACACCCTCCAATGGATGGTTGAACCAACTCTTGGGTATTTTTAAAGCCCAAGGCAGATGTTCCGAATCGCTGTAATAATATTCATACAAAGCCTGAACATGACGGTATTTATACGTATGGATTTCCATTCTGCCGCCATTATACTGATGTATAAGAAAGGGATCAATATTATCTAAATTCATTGAATTCAACCTTTTTTCATCATTCACACGAATAACATAGACGATCTCCCTTGGAACCATCAATTGGTTGTCAGAATTTGAAGCTCTTGCCACATTATAATACTTGCGCTTAAAAGTACCATAATCCTCATTAAGCACATCGCCCGTAGCCCAGTGAGCATCCACAAAAAGATTCACGAGAGCCTCATCTTCCCTACCTTCAACGAGCAAATCCGTTTGGTCAAACACTGTCATATATTGTTTGGAGATTCCCTCATTAAATGACTTATTTCCCTCTGTAAAGATTGAGTCGATATCATCGTACTTAAAATCAGGTAAACGTATCAATGAAGCTATTTGTTCTGTTGCACCCACTGCCGCAAGCCTTACATGTATCTTCATTAATTGTTTTGTGGCGCGTTCGAATGCGATATGCAACACTACATCATTATAGTCATAATCTCCAGGATCTGGAAATTCGTTTTCAAAACAAAAAGCATAATACTGAAGAGATGGAATATAAGTCACTGAACGCTGCCTATACAAGGGGGCTGAAAAGTCGACTATACTATCGGATGGCGTAAAATCTACAAGCGTATATCTGCCCTCTGAATCAATGGCAGCAGCAAAGAGTTTACTAATAATGCGGGGATAAGAGAAAGACAATTCTGTCGTTTCTCCTTCGCTGATAGGAACCTGAGCAATGACGTTAGCCGACTCTGAGAAATCAGGGTCAGCTGTCAATATCTGAATCATTTGGGTCCCTACTCCAGCATTAGCTGTAATATGGATATTTTGGGTAGCAGACAGTTCCCATGTATGATTTGGATCTACAGAATCAACAGGAGATCTTTGTTTAACCATCGAATCATAAGATTCTTCGTTGAACAAATCCCTATTCTTACAAGAGAGACCTGATCCTGCCAATACCATGATGGCAAGCATTCCTGCGAGAATATACAAAATCCTTCTCATTATCTATTTATCATTAATGCAGCAAACTTGGGTCAAAATTACAAAAATATCCCGAAACAAGGCGTGTATTTTAGAGCCTTTTACAGATTTTAACACACATTCTAAGCAACTTGACGAAAAATATCGTAATTTAGCAACCGAATTGTTTTATCATATATAGTTATAGCACTTATACAAGTTTTATTGTTGCAATGAATAGGTATTTAATAAAAGGTGTGTGTTTGTTAGTGGCTGGCCTCATGATAGCCAGTTGCCACGATAAGTTTATTGAATATACAAATACAGGGACCCAAAAGATAAAGGATTTTGAAGAAGGATTCAAAAATGCTTTTACCAGCAATATTAATCCTGATCAGACATGGGGATTCAAGGATGGATCACAAGATACAGTTGCTACAACAAGAGCAGAAATTAACGACGAACCAACTGGAGGCATCGTTATTGAAGAACAGACAGACTTGAAAGAGAAAACCACCACGACTTTCACCGAATATTTCAAAAAGCGCACGCTGCTTCAATACGGACGTGTATTCTGTGAAGACCTTAGTGGTAATTACACATCAAATAAAAATGACTTTGATTATAACGATGTTGTCTTTGACGCTTATCTCTGGAAAGAAGAATTATGGAAAAAAATCACGGTTGTCAATACGTATGAGGTAAGAGCCTATCAGATTGAGACTCGCACTGAATCTGAGATTCAGTATAATGACACTTTATACAATAAAGACTTAAGTTCTAAAAGAAACATTCTGGCTAAAGAGGTTGAATACATGAAGGTGGGTGATGATTCAACCAAGTTCTATACCGATATATGTTACCTTGCATGCGGAAGTACTAAGTCTATTAAAGTAGGTGGAAATGATGCTACAGAGGTACATCAAGCTTTAGGAGGCTATAGTATTGACATCTATATCAATGCTTTCGATAAACATACAGAAAGAGAAGGTGGTTCTGGCTATCATGAAGTTACGGAGCCTGTAACCAATGAGCATATTGATATCACCAAATATGTTCGTGAAAACGGCAACTTCTCTAATCCTACCATCAACGATATCCCTATTTTTGTTCAGTTGAGTACTAATATTGCTGCCAACATTGCGGCAAAACAAGGAGAAGTTCCACAGAAGTTTATGTTGTCATCAAAAGCCAGATGGGCTAGTGAGTTATGCTTTTTAGGTAATGCTTATTCAGAATTCGCCAACTGGGCAGAAAGTGATGAAGCCTTCCTTAATACCAGCGTACAAGGAGATGATTATTTATATAACAACTACCCTGGCCCCGACGCAGGTCTTGATTTCAATGTTAATACTGGTGATGCTACAACCACGTGTTTGGAAATTCTAGAAGAGAGGACAGACAAAGTAACAGAAGCAAATGAAGACTTAGTTATTTACGAACTTTACGATGACGATGGGGAATATGTTAAAACCCTTCCTGGAGAGCCCAAACAAAGTGAACAACAAGGTGGAACCACCCCAGATGATGGTGGAAGTAGCGAAAGTGGCCCCATCATCACCAAACTCTGGAGTGGAAATTATATATTTGACGGCTGGACGAATACCCCTATCACATTCCATCTTTCAAATGGTAAATATGAAGAAGGTCAAATTTTAAGGATCTACTAATCCCTATTACGATAAGTCAAATTATGATTTAGAAATTAACCATGCAAATTGGGAAGGTAAAATATTACAATACTCTGTTCCTGCCTCTAGCACATATATAGAATACACATTAACATCATCTGATGCTGAAAAATTGGCAGCAAACAAAGCGATTTTGATTACAGCCGAGTGCTGTATTATCACCAAAATCGAGCTAGAAAATAAAACAACCCAATAAATTGTAATAATTTGGGCAAATATTTCACGGTTTAACTTTGATTAACAATTAAAATCATCTTAAACCAGATAATATTATTACCTTTGCACACAATTTTAAAGTACTTAAAATATCTAAGTTAAGGAAGGAGTGTATGCGTGAGCATGTGCTCCTTTTTTAGTTGTACCACTCACCTCTCCTTTATGTAAATTATGGTTAAAAAACCGATAAAAAGAATGATTAATATGGAAATAATTAGTAATTTTACACAAAGTATTTGAAGTATGAAGACGTTTTTTGCAAAATCATTTACATTCATTATATTTATCAGCATCTTTATCAGTTGTAAACACGATACAGATTCTGACGGACCAGATGCCAAAGATGCTCTCAAAATATACGAAAAGGCATTCATCAGCACATTCAACCGTCCAGCTGTTGGCGTCGATTGGGGCTTTGAAAGTAATGAACCCATTGTTTCCAGTTCTCGGGCACTTACAAGAGCTATCCAACCAACCTACATTTTTCCAGGAGATGCTGATTCTAAAAAATTCATCAGAAATGTTCCTAAGGGAGTCAAATCGTATGCAGAAGAATGCCAAGCAAACAATGAGACGAATGGTTATGCGTATGGAACATCCTATGTTGATGAAACATGGACTGATCAGGTAAACGTATGGGGAGGATGGGATGGTTACAAAAATACTGGTGGCACACTCTATATCAAGGGGGAATGTGACTTTTCAAACAGAAAATTCTATTTGGCTGGCAACTCAGAACTATATCTTATTGAAGGTGCCGTATTGACTTTAAATGAAGAGAATGTCGAGAATTTGCAAACAGGTTGTAATATCTATATTGGCAGAAAAGCCAAAATAGTAACAACTGCAGAACTCAAGTTAAAAAAAGGATTGCATATCTATAACCACGGTACTATTGAGGCCAGTAAAATCTCTACCGATAGCAATGGTTGGCTGATTAATTCTGGTACTGTAACTATTACCGACAAAATTTCCATTGAAAACGAAGAGTCTGTTATAGAAAACTATGGAACCATCAAAGCTGCTGATTTGTATACTGACGGTAGCGGTAAATTTGAGAACAACTCGAATATGACTATTAGTGGAACTACTCTCATTAACAGCAGCAACAACACTTGGGTAAACAACGGAAAGTATCGTACAGGCAACTTCATCTACAATGCAGGAAGCGATGATGTCATTAATAATTGCATGCTGACAGTAGATGAAGAATTCAACATCAATCTAGGCGACAATCCTGGTAGTTTCAAAATGGATGCTGGTGCAGGTGTCGTCACTAAGTATTTCAATGGTGGTGGTAACTGGGCAAAGCATTATTCAACGGGATGGAATTATCACAATGGTGGCCCATTTAATATCTATATGGGTGAAAACGCTGTATTTAAAGTAACAGAAACTGCTACAATGCATGCAACTAAAGCTGATTATGGCATCTATGGGCCTTCTGAGGGTGGTTATGCAGTATTCCAAGCAAAGACGATTGATGCAGGTAAGGCTGAACAAGCTTATGAAGTGACTTATAGCAGCAATCTTTATGTCGTTGCAGAAGAACGCCACTTCGCTCAGGGCTATTCTGGTACTGACCCCTATATCAGCATTAAAGGTAATGCCAAGATCTTTGCAAAGGGTTTTAACAATGGATTACCAGAATTAATCATTGAAAAAACAGAATGCAACCCAGGTTTTACTGGCAGTGATGGTAGCATCACGCCATCAGAGGGTCCTACAGTTCGTGTGATTGCTGAGGATTTGTCAACTGACACCGACAATATGGCTGATTTCGATTTCAATGATGTCGTCTTCGATGTAGAAATGAGCGAGGACAATAAAATAAAGATTACCTTGAAAGCCGCAGGTGGAATTTCAAAATTAACTGTTGGTGGGACAGAAGGAGAGACAGAACCCGATCTTGATGGTAATCCAGTACTCAAATATGAGGTTCACAGATTATTCAAGGTATCTGACGTCACCTATGTTAATGTTAATGCATCTGGTGGAGTAACAAGAGATGATGTCGTCTTCTATCTTGACAACGAATCTGGATCAGACAACCTTTATGATATTGCCAATTGGATTCCTATCCGTGTTCTTATAGATGGTGTATGGATATCATTGCCTGTAGCAACGCCTGTAACAGAAGACCAACCTCTCACAGCCTGCAAGCTTGGCGTTGACAATTCTTACGAATGGTGTGATGAACGTCAAAATATCAGCAGTAAATACATCTATAAAGATAAATATGGTAATAAAAAAGACTCACGCTTTAAACTCTATTTAAACGGAGAGCTTTCAGGAAAATGGTGGTTAGATGAAACCAGACTTCCTGGAGATTAATTGAAAAGATTTCTTTGCACACATTATGGTATTAAATTGGATTTGGATTGCATTTTTCATTGTAGCGTTTGTGATAGCGCTCGTGAAATTAATCTTCTGGGGCGACTTTGAGGTGTTCCCGGAAATGATGAATTCTACTTTTTCTTCATCGAAAACAGCCTTTGAGATTTCCCTGGGATTAACGGGTGTTCTGTCGCTCTGGCTGGGTATCATGAAGATAGGTGAAAAAGGAGGTATCGTAAATATCTTGGCTCGAATTTTGAGTCCGGTATTCACCAAACTGTTTCCTGACATTCCCAAAGGGCATCCTGTAACGGGTTCTATCTTCATGAACATTGCTGCAAATATGTTAGGACTCGACAATGCAGCAACGCCATTGGGATTAAAAGCGATGGAACAACTGCAAGAGCTGAATCCCAAGAAAGATACTGCGACGAATCCGATGATTATGTTCCTTGTGCTGAACACTTCCGGTTTAACACTGATACCAATATCTATTATGGTATATCGCGCCCAACTTGGTGCCGCTCAGCCTACGGATATCTTTATCCCCATCCTGCTGGCAACATTCTTCTCTACCTTAGCTGGCATCATTATTACCAGCCTCTATCAGAGAATCAATTTGCTGAATCGTACCATGTTGCTCACCTTAGGAGGTGTGTGCGCTGTTGTCGCTGCTATTATCTGGGGCTTTGGCCAGATGGATTCTATCCTGATGAACAAGGTGAGCACCTCTTCAGCCAACATCATGCTGATGCTGATTATCATCGCTTTCATCCTTGCAGGCATTCGCAAGAAAGTGAATGTTTACGAGGCATTCATCGAGGGAGCGAAACAAGGCTTTGAAACAGCAGTACGAATCATTCCTTATCTGGTAGCTATTCTTGTGGCCATTGGTGTGTTCCGTGCTTCTGGTGCAATGGATATGCTCATCGATGGTATTAAATATGGTGTAGAGGCCTGTGGTGGCAATAGCGATTTTGTGGGCGCCTTGCCTACGGCTCTGATGAAACCACTTGGTGCCCGTGGTATGATGGTTGACGCCATGACCACTTATGGCGCAGATTCATTCATTGGGCGCTTAAGTTGCATTTTCCAAGGCTCAACAGATACCACCTTCTATATCCTCGCTGTTTATTTCGGTAGCGTAGGCATCAGAAATACAAGACATGCTGTAGCCTGTGGCCTGTTGGCAGATTTAGCTGGTATCATCGCTGCCATTGCAATCGCATACTTATTCTTTGGATAAATTATGGCAAATCTGAAATCTCTCGCAAAAGATACGGCAATTTACGGACTGAGCAGCATTGTTGCTCGTTTCATAAACTATCTTTTGGTACCCATCCAAACAGCACGATTCGCTGCTTCTGGAGGTGAATATGGCATTATCACAAATGTCTATGCATACGTATCGTTGTTGATCATCCTGCTCACGTTCGGCATGGAGACCACTTTCTTCCGCTTTATGAGCAAAGAGGGTGAAGATCCGAAGAAGGTATATTCTACTACCTTAACCATGCTGATGATGACATCCCTGATCTCAGTGATACTGGTGATGACATTCCTACATCCGATAGCCGCAGCAGCAGGTTATGCTGACCATCCGGAATATGTGGCAGTAATGTTTATCACGGTTGCCATTGATGCTTTTATGGCGATTCCATTTGCCTATCTGCGCTTCCTGCACAAGCCCATGAAATTTGCCCTGCTGAAAATCATCAATATCCTGATGAATATCGCGCTCAATATCCTATATCTTATCATATTACCAGCTCTAAAGCTCAATCCGTTCGGTATTTATGATGAACAGTTCACACTTAATGTCGCATTCGTTTTCTATATCAACCTCTTCTGCACTGTTGCTAATTTGCTGATGCTCTGGAAGGAATGGGGCACGGAACGTTTCAAAATAGACAAGGCTACGTGTAAACGAATGCTTAGCTACACATGGCCTCTGCTCGTGATGGGATTAGCGGGCCAGTTGAATCAGGCTGCATCGCAGATACTGTTCCCTTATCTCTTCGATGGATCGCAGGAAGAAGCCCGCACTCAACTTGGCATCTATGGTGCCTGCATTAAAATCGCCATGATTATGGTGATGATTACCCAGGCTTTCCGTTTTGCCTATGAGCCATTCGTGTTTGGCAAATCAAAGGAGAAGGACAATCGCGAGACTTATGCACAAGCCATGAAGTTTTATCTGATTTTCACGCTCTTGGCCTTTCTTGTGGTGATGGGATATCTCGATATCCTGAAATTCGTGATTGGCGAGAGCTATTGGGAAGGACTACGTGTAGTGCCTATTGTGATGGCAGCAGAGATCATGTTTGGTGTATTCTTCAACCTCTCGTTCTGGTATAAACTGACAGACAGAACTATCTGGGGAGCCTATTTTTCTGGTATTGGCGCAGTGGTGCTCATCACGATTGACATCCTGTTGATTCCCCGTTTCAGTTATATGGCCTGTGCTTGGGCAGGTTTTGCAGCCTATGCCACTTCGATGGTCCTCTCCTACTTCATCGGACAGCGATACTATCCCATTGCCTATCCTATCAAGGAGATGGCCATTTACCTGATTCTGGCCATCCTGTTATTTGCTGGCATCCAGATAACCAACCATTCACTGACCACTTGGGCAGCATTGGCTGTAAACACCTTGTTAATCTGTGTGTTTATGGCCTATCTGGTCAAAAAAGATTTTCCGCTTTCGAGCCTACCTGTTATTGGAAAGAAATTCAAAAAATAAAAACGATATGAAAAAATTACTTTTATTACTATTCATTTGTTCACTCTCTACTGCCAAAGCAGATGAGGGCATGTGGACACTGTATAACCTGCCCAATGCCGTCTATGAGACCATGAAGCAGGAAAACTACGAACTCCCTTATGGTGCTTTGTACCAAGGCGAAGATGCCATCAAAAATTGCGTGGTAAACTTTGGAGGCTATTGCTCTGGTGTTGTCGTATCTCCTGATGGACTCGTGTTTACCAACCATCATTGTGGCTTTGAGGCTATCCGCTCGCATTCTACCGTTGAGCACGATTATATGCTGAATGGCTTCGTTTCAAACTCCTACGAGGAAGAGTTGCCCAACAAGAACCTCTTCGTGAGCTTTATGATTGAGCAAAAGGACATTACGCCCTATCTGGATTCACTAGGCATCAACAAGATGAGCAACGATAAAAAGTACCATTTCATCGACTCTCTTGAGAACGCCATGCTGAAAGAAATTGCGCAGAAAGATTCTACCCTCCGTGTGGAAATCAAACCTTTCTACGAGGGCAATGCATACTATCTTACGACCTATCGCGACTACCACGATGTACGCTTGGTATTTGCCTTGCCAAAGTCAATGGGTAAGTTTGGTGGCGAGACAGACAACTGGATGTGGCCTCGCCAAACCTGCGATTTCAGCGTTTTCCGCATCTATGTCGATCCTATAACAGGTGGTCCCGCTAGTTATTCCAAGGATAATGTCCCCATGAAACCCAAGAAATGGGCTCCAGTATCACTCCAAGGTTATGTTCCTGGCTCATTCTCTATGACCATCGGCTATCCTGGCTCTACCAGTCGCTACCTTTCAAGCTATGGTATCAAGGAGCGTCGCGATGCTGACAATAAGCCTCGTTACCAGACTCGTGAGGTAAAACAGAATATTATGATTCGTCACATGCGTGCTGATGAAGCTGTACGTATCAAGTACGATTCAAAATATGCCCAGAGCTCTAACTATTGGAAAAACTCCATTGGTATGAACAAATGTATCGATTCTATTGGACTAATCCAACAGAAAGCAGCCTTTGAGCAGAAGATTCGTCAATGGCAGGATTCTACTGGCTACCTGAAGGGCAAGCTCGATTTCAATCTGCTCCAGCGCCTTTATGAGAAGCGCTTTAATGCGACCCGTGCCCTTACCTTCTATAATGAAACCTTTGGTCGTAGAAACACGGATGAGATGACACGCAGAGCTGTTCGTGTGCAGAATGGTGCTATCATTAATGGTAAGGATGGTAAGCCCAAGAGCTTCTACATTGAGTTTAAGGACAATACTGCAGAGTGGGATTACGATACCGATCGCGAGATTCTGGCTGCATTGCTCGAGCACTATCGCGAGCAGGTGGAAATCAAATACCAGCCTGATTTCTACAACGTTATCGACCACGATTACAAAGGCGACTACCAGAAATTTGTAGACCACCTCTATAAAAAGTCGTTGTTGATGAAGAACGATAAGAAGATCTACATCAACAAAAAAAGCTATCATAAAGACCCTGCTGTGATTTATGGTCAGAGTCTCGTTTCTACACTGGCTGATATCCGTGCTGATATCGAGTCTACTTACGACAGCATCAATGTTCAGGAACAGTATCTTTGTGCCGCAAAGTTGCGCATGGAGGAGGATATGCCCAACTATAGCGATGCCAACTTTACTATGCGACTGAGCTATGGACAGGTAGGCGAATATCTGTTGGGAGGCGAGCCTTCGGGTTATTACACAGATGCAAGCAGCATCGTAAAGAAGATGGAGCAAGGCGAGCAGGGCGTCATCGATTATGAGGCAGAGCCTGTCATGAAGGAGTTGCTTTCTACGAAGGACTTTGGCAAGTATACCGATAAGACCACAGGAAAGCTGCAACTCTGTTTCCTTACCAATAACGATATCACTGGTGGAAACTCTGGTTCACCTATGTTCAATGGCAAGGGTGAACTGATTGGTCTCGCCTTCGATGGTAACTGGGATTCGCTCTCTTCTGACATCTTCTTCGACAAGCAATTGGCTCGCTGTATTGGCGTCGACATCCGCTATGTGCTCTACATGATGGAGTCATGGGGCAAGGCAGATCGCTTAATCAAAGAGATTGGTGCCAGATAAAGTAATAACGTATAAACTGAAAACCAAATGATAAGACTTACTACTTTACTACTAACGGCTATCCTCTGCCTGCATGTTCAGGCAGAGGACAAGTCAAAACGTATTGACCTCAGTGGCACTTGGCAATTTGCCTTAGATCGCGAAGACACGATAAAGCCTGATGCTGTCTTAACAGAGACCATCCAATTGCCAGGCACGACGGATACGAATAAAAAAGGCGATTTCGTCGAAAAAAGTGAGGAGACAACCCATCTTACCAGACCTTATTCTTATAAGGGCAGAGCATGGTATCAGCGCGAGGTGGAAATCCCTGCCACATGGAAGGGCAAATCCGTTTACCTTTTCTTGGAGCGCACCAAGCCCTCAGAGGTATATATCGATGGCAAGCTTGTGGGTTCATCGAACGATATCTCTACCCCTCAGGTTTTCGATCTATCGAAAGTGCTCAAACCAGGTAAGCACCAACTCGCCATCATGGTGGATAATGCGAGTGGTGTACCTGAACAACTCTACGCCAGTAGTCATGCCTATACGGAAGATACGCAAACCAACTGGAATGGCATCATTGGCAAGATAGAACTCCTGAATGCTTTGCCCTCACCTTCACCAGTGAAAGAGGTGCTCCCCATTTTTAAGGACTTCCACATCGAGGGTCAGCACTTCTATGCCAATGGCCACAAAATCTTTTTGCGAGGCAAGCACGATGCCTGTGTTTGGCCACTCACTGGTCATGTAGCGATGGATGTCGAGTCTTGGCGAGATTATCTTGGCACTTGTGCTGCTTACGGTCTGAACCATGTGCGTTTCCACTCTTGGTGCCCACCAGAGGCAGCTTTCCAGGCTGCTGATGAGTTGGGCATTATCCTGCAACCAGAGCTACCCTTCTGGGGCGATTTCAATGCGAAAGACTCCGTGCTGATGCAGTTCCTCCATAAAGAGGGCGAAAATATCTTGCGCACCTATGGCCATCATCCTTCTTTCCGTATGTTCGCCCTGGGCAATGAACTTTGGGGAAGTATCGAGAAGATGGCCGATTTCATCGCAGATTTCCGTCAGATTGCCCCTGATAAGTTCTATACCTTTGGCTCCAATTATTACCTTGGCTATCAGGGAGTAAAGAAGGGCATGGATTACTTTACCACTTGTCGTGTAGGTGGTGAGGCTTGGGGTGAATACAACACCCATACCCGTGGTTCGTTCTCTTTCGCTGATGCTGCTGATGGTGGCATGATCAACCACTTCTACCCCAATACGATGATGAACTTTGAGGAAGGTTGCAAACTGGCTTTCCCCGAGGGTAGTGCATGGACCAAAGCTGTACCCGTCATCTCCCATGAAACGGCTCAGTTCCAGACTTATCCCGACTATAATGAGATAAAGAAATATACGGGTGTGCTCTATCCCTATAATATGGAGGTGTTCCGTTCGCGATTAGAGAAGGCTGGCATGTTAGATCAGGCAGAGGATTTCCACAAGGCTAGTGGTCTGTGGTCGCTCCAACTCTACAAGCAGGATATCGAGATGGATTTGCGCACCAAGAATATGGCTGGTTTCCAACTACTCGATCTTCAAGATTACCCAGGACAGGGAAGTGCTTATATCGGAATTCTCGATGCTTTTATGGATCCCAAAGGTCTCTGTACAGAGCGCGAGTGGCGCCAATGGTGCGCCCCTGTAGTGCCTCTTTTGGTAGCTGATAGGTTCTGTTTTACCAACGAAAGTGGTATCCATGCCTGGATTCAGGTCGCCAATTATAGTGGCGAGTCGCTCAATGCCAAAACCCTCCATTGGGAGCTCACAGGCACAAGTCTCGTGGCTTCTGGCAATTTGGTATTGCCCTCTACTGAAGGTCTCTTTACTGCTGGCGAGCTCAATATCGACCTCTCCGCCTTTGACAAACCCACCAAACTACAACTCAGTATTTGTATCGAGGGTACAGAATATTATGGCGTGCCTTATCACAACACTTACGACATCTGGGTATATCCTGCCTGGAGCGACTTGAGCAAACTCGAAAGTCAGGTTACTGTAACTACCGAGCTCGATGCGATTGCCATCAGTCAACTGGAAAAGGGCAAGAGTGTATTGCTCATGCCAGAAGCTTCTGACCTCTGTGTAGGTGGGCTCTTCCAGACAGACTATTGGAACTACCGCATGTTTAAGACCATCTCTGAGAACAACAAGAAGGCTGTATCTCCTGGAACGCTGGGTATTCTCACCAATCCCGAACACCCTATCTTTAAGGGCTTCCCCACCGATATGCATACCAATTGGCAATGGTTCCCCATCATCAAGGCCAGTCATCCGATGATGCTCGACAATACGGGCAAGGATTATCGTCCTATCGTACAGGTAATCGATAACATCGAGCGCAATCACAAGCTTGGTCTTATCTTCGAGTTTGCTATTGGCAAGGGCAAATTACTCGTTTCGATGGCCGATCTTGAGAGTGCCACCTCATATCCCGAAGGTCGCGCCTTCTATCGCAGTGTGTTGGAATACATGGTTTCCAGCGACTTTGCCCCCAAGACGCACATTACCCTTGAGGACTTCCAAAAACTCATGACGACTCCCGTCGTCGAAGGCAAAATCGGAGAACTGAATAACATCTCACCTTATTAATATATTGCGATTTTGCAATAAAAAGCTTCATGACGAAGACAAAAAAGAAGAGAAATCGCATTTTATTGCGATTCTTCTTCTTTTTTTGAGAAAGATGTCGTATATTTGCAGCAAAATCTCAATATATTGCGATTATGACACAGCAAGAAATCGGAAATGCCGTTAAGGAGCGACGCAAAAAGTTAGGTATTAACCAGCAAACATTAGCTGATTTGGCTAGTGTGGCCATCAATACCGTTGTAGCTATCGAACGTGGTGAGGGCAACCCACAACTTACCACGCTCCTGACAATTCTCGACACACTTGGATTGCAAATGGATATCAACATCAAGCAATTGGAGTATGAGACAATGTAAGGTTTACGTTCACGATGTAGAAGCTGGCATCTTGCAAGAAACGGATACCAGAGAGTATGTGTTTGCCTATCTCAAAGGTTATCAAGGCGATCCCGTATGTCTAGCCATGCCAGTAAGAGAAGAGCCTTATCGCTCTCATCATCTTTTCCCCTATTTCTTTAATATGCTCTCTGAAGGTTCTAATCGTCAGATGCAGTCTATGCTGCTTCATATCGATGAAAAGGATGATTTTGGTATCATGTTGGCCACGGCCCAATACGATACCATTGGTGCTGTAACCGTTAAACCTATTTGATTATGCTCACGCTTAACGTATGTCCATCAACCCTGCAAGAAGGTTTCGACACCTATTCTCCTATTGCCCGAAAACTATTGTTCGATGGAAAGGAGGTTTCTCATCTTCTCGATTTTGATAGTCCCAACAACGACAATGCTGACAATGAAGCCTATATTAATAATGTAGGGCGCATCTCCCTCTCTGGTGTGCAACCCAAGGCGAGTCTGGTGGTAAATGATAAAAACCAGTTGGTAAAACCAGCTTTAAATGAGCGAGGCACCTATATACTAAAGCCCGTTCCAACATCCTATGCTTTGCTCGATCGTAAATATTGTCCTGCAAATGAGCATTTAACCATGCAGATAGCTTCGCAAGTCTATCATATTGAAACCGCAGCAAATGCACTCTGTTTTTTCCGTGATGGAGAAGCTGCCTATCTTTGTCGCAGGTTCGATGTAGGGCCAAGTGGACAGAAGTATCAACAAGAAGACCTCGCCTCGTTAGCAGGTTTGACAAATGCGAACGGGGGTAGCGACTATAAGTATAGTAATCTCAGCTATGAGGAGTGCTTATCCGAAAGTATGTCAAAGCTGCACCCGTTGAAATCCTGAAGTTCTTCCGAATGGTAGTCTTCAATTATCTGTCGCTCAACGATGATGCGCACCTAAAGAATTTTTCGCTCATCAATCGTGGCGATGGTGAATATCATTTGGCGCCAGCTTACGACCTTGTCAATACAAGTCTCCATCTGCGAATGCCTCGTATCTTCGCTCTTGACAAAGGCCTTTTCAAGGAAGGCATGCATCTGTCTGATACGAATACCGTTGGTCGCAAACACTTTGAGGAGTTTGGGCGTCGCATAGGATTGGCTGAACGATTAGTAAAGCGAGAGTTAGACTTCTTCGCCACGGAGTACCCCTTAGTAGAAGAATTAATCAGTCGTTCTTTCCTTTCCGACTCCTTAAAACGAAGCTATCGGCTTTCTTTCAAATATCGAAGAACAACGCTGAAATCAAACATGTAATGTATATGAAGAATATCCTCTATATTATAATAGGTGTAGCCTTGCTGATGGCTTGCTCTGGACAGCATGAGCAAAGAGCCAAACTTGATCGCATCGATTCTCTGATGAACGATCATCCTGATTCTGCCCTCACAATGCTCGACTCGCTAAAGGCAGAAAAAGCCAATTGGAGCAAAAGTTTGCGTATGCGCTACGATATGTTGCACCTAAAGGCAGAGAACAAGGCTTTTGTTCCCCTTACTTCTGATTCTATCGCCAAGAATCTCGTAAACTATTACGATGCTTGGGGCAATGCCAACGAGCAAATGATGGCCCATTATTTGCTTGGTTGCGTCTATCGCGACAAAGGCGATTCCCCTCGCGCCATTGATGCCTACCAAAATGCTGTTTCCAAAGCAGATACCACCGCAAAT
>CAJOGK010000078.1 GCA_905234145.1 uncultured Prevotella sp.
GTGGAGATTATCTATTGTCTGCTGAGCCTGCTGCTGATTCTCATCCCCATCAAGCAGCTGACGGGCTACAGCTACCCCAGCGTCATCTGGCGCGTCTTCATGGCCCTCATCCCCTTTTGCTTTTTGCTCCTGCTTCTATTCGCTGTCGCAGGGGTTGCGATATACCTTTATTATGATGCCAAATATGGTGTCTTGTGACGGTAGTCATGGGACAGGCGTTTGGGTAAAGATTCCTGAAAACCCTGGGAAATGAATTAAGAAAGGCCTCGCTGGGAAAAACTCAGCGAGGCCTTTGTTTTAATAATCAACAATTACCATAATTTCTTTATTAAATTGCAAAATTGTTTGCAGAATTGCAAAGAATGTTGTATCTTTGCAGCAAAAACAAAATAGAGATGATAATTGCAAACAAGGAATTACTAAAATAGATAGTTCAACGATATAAAGAAAGGAGTAAATATGATTAAGAAATTAACAACAAGACAGGAGTATGACGAGACAAAGGCTATTGTGGAAGCCTTAATCGCTGAAGCTACAGAGAAAGGAATGCTTGAACCTGAGATGGACAACGAGTACACTCGCCAAATCTCAGATTTGAGCAAGCAGATGGCTCTGTATGAAGATGAATACATGGAAATTCTGCCACTACGAGAGAAAAGCCCTTTAATCAGATCGATAGAGGATTATTTCTATGCTCGTAACATGAAACAAAAAGAGGGGGCCCGATATCTTGGTATTAACGAATCTGTATTCAGTCAGATACTTAGTGGAAAGAGGCGTATCACAATGCCAATTGCAAAACTACTGCACACGAAGTTGGGCATCAATGCAGACATGATACTTGAGTATGCGTAGTTTACGAGACATTTGGGCATAGATGCCTGAAAACCCAGAGAAACTTGCTAAAATGGGGGAAGCGTCTCTTTGTGTTTAACACTTTGACTATCGTGATCAGAGCACTGCTGCTATTCTTGAAATTTCCTTCAGTCGCTCCAAGAATGATTTATTGCGCTTGGCCGAAAGTAGGTTGTATTTCATTTGTAACGCAAGCAATGGTTCTGCATCCAAGCCCAGCGCCTGCCCAATAAGCAGTGCCATTTCGGCACTCAAAGAACGTTTGGCGTTCAGTACCTCGTTCAGTTGACTGGCTGGTACGCCAATCTCCGAAGCTAGACGTCGCTGACTGATGCCGCGAAACTCCAATTCATCTTTTATCACCTCGCCCGGATGGGTAAGGTAGTGTGGTTCCAGGTTGTTTTATTTCTTCTTCAATAGCTGCAGAATTGTTGATAAACACTAATATGACTGCTGCGGAAATCGCCTATAAGGTAGGTTTCGAGGATCAATACTATTTTAGTAAGAGCTTTAAGAAGTATTTTGGTGTACCTCCCTCGAAATATCGTCGTGGGGAAATAGAAAACCAATAAAAACCTTGGTTATATGGGCAAAAAGCAGTAACTTTGCAGCGTTTTTAATTCGAATTAATTATGAAAATAGCTTTAATCGGCTACGGAAAGATGGGTAAGATGATTGAGCAGATCGCCCGCGACCGTGGTCATGAGATTGTGAGTATCATTGATATCGACAACCAGCAGGACTTCGACTCGCCAGAGTTTGCATCGGCTGAGGTGGCGATTGAGTTTACTGCGCCACAGGCTGCATACGGCAATTATCTGAAGGCCTGGGCAAAGGGCGTAAAGGTGGTAAGTGGCTCTACAGGTTGGATGAAGGAGCATGGCGATGAGGTACGCAAGGCTTGTGCGGAAGAGGGTAAGACACTCTTCTGGGCTTCGAACTTCTCTATCGGTGTGGCCATCTTCTCGGCTGTAAACCGTTATCTGGCCAAGATCATGAACCAGTTCCCTCAGTACGATGTGGAGATGGAGGAAACGCACCATGTGCATAAGCTCGACCATCCCAGTGGCACAGCCATCACGCTGGCAGAGGAGATTGTGGAGAATATCGACCGTAAGGAGGCTTGGAAGGAAGATACCACAGATAAGAAGTACCTTCGTGTGGATCATATCCGTCGTGGTGAGGTGCCCGGTATCCACACCATCCGCTATGATTCTGATGCTGACCTGATTACGATTACTCACGACGCTCATAGTCGTAAGGGTTTTGCCCTCGGAGCTGTTCTGGCTGCTGAATATACGAAGGATCATCAAGGTTTGCTGACCATCAGCGATATGTTTAAATTTTGAAACGTAGGTTAATATATGAATAGGTTGCAACTTATCGGAAAAACGTTGCGTCAAACCTATGTGAATGAAATGATGAACGATAATGGTAAAAAAGAAAGAATTCAATCCTAAGGTGCAGTGGGCTAAGTTTATTGGCGTGCTGGTGCTTTATCTGCTCTTCCTGTATTGGGTAGGCAGCTGGTGGGGACTGCTGGTGATACCTTTTATATATGATGTGTATATTAGCAAAAAGATAAAGTGGCAATGGTGGAAAGAGGCCGAAAAACCTGTCAAGTTTGTAATGTCGTGGGTAGATGCCCTCGTATTCGCCCTTGTAGCCGTTTATTTCATCAACCAGTTCTTCTTCCAGAACTACGTGATCCCATCGAGCTCGCTTGAGAAATCGTTGCTCACTGGCGATTACCTTTTTGTATCGAAGGTAAGCTATGGCCCCCGTATTCCACAGACACCACTGACGATGCCGCTTACGCAGCATACCCTGCCAATGGTGGAGTGTAAGAGCTATATCGAGTGGCCACATTGGGATTATCGTCGTGTGAAAGGTTTGGGTGATATCCAACTCAATGATATCGTGGTGTTCAACTATCCTGCTGGTGATACGGTTTGCTCGGCACCCCAATATCAGTCGTACGATTACTATCAGATATGTTATGGCATCGGCTATCAGCTTTATCCAAACCGTCCGGATCCGGATTCTCTCTCTGCGGAGATGCGCCTGAAGTATTTCGATGCCATTTATGAAGCAGGGCGACAGATTGTGTTACAGAATCCTGCAGAATATGGTGAAATCATTGCACGTCCTGCTGATCGTCGCGAGAACTATGTAAAGCGTTGTGTGGGTCTACCTGGTCAGACTTTGCAGATCAAAGACCATATTGTATATTTGGATGGCAAGGCTAATAAGGAGCCTGAGAATGTGCAGTATACCTATCGTGTGAAACTGAAACAGGGTTTGCCTGATGACTTGATGGAGGATTTGGGCATTTCGATGGAAGACCTGACGAGCCTGAACACTGCGGGTTATATGCCCCTGACAAAGCGTGCTGTAGAAGCGCTGAAGGCCAGAAAAGATTTGGTGGAAAGCGTTGAGCTGAATACTGAGGCTAACGATTTGGAAATCTATCCGCTGAATGGTAACAAGCATTGGACGAGAGATAATTATGGACCAGTTTGGATTCCCAAAAAGGGCGAATCGATCGATCTGACGCTGGATAACATCGCAATTTATGAGCGCCCCATCAAGGTATATGAGGGCAACGACCTTCAGGTAGTGGATGGTAAGATTCTGATTAACGGAAAAGAAGCCAAGGCGTATACCTTTAAGATGGACTACTATTGGATGATGGGCGACAATCGCCATAATTCGGCCGATAGTCGTTATTGGGGTTTTGTGCCAGAAGACCATATCGTAGGTAAGCCTATCTTTATCTGGTGGAGCAGTGATCCTGACCGCAACGGATTCTCTGGTGTTCGTTGGAGCCGTATTGGCAACATCGTAGACAATATTAAATAAGGTGAAACCATGCAGGTTTTGCTCAGTACAACATATTTCGGTCCTGTGCAGTGGTATCAGAAGCTGCATAGGGCCGAATTGGTACAAATAGAGCAATGGGAGAGTTTTCAGAAACAAACCTACCGTAATCGCTGCGAAATTGCCACCACGAATGGCATCCAAGCGCTTACGGTTCCTATCGTTCGCGATGAGTCGCCACTCATCAAGGACATCCGAATCAGCGATCATGGCAATTGGCGCCATTTACATTGGAATGCTATTAAGAGTGCCTATGGCGAGTCGCCGTTCTTTGAGTATTATCAGGATGATATCCGTCCTTTCTTCGAAAAGCGATGGGACTATCTCCTAGACTTTAACGAGGCTATTCGCGAAGTCGTCTGTGAGCTCCTTGATATCCATCCCAACGTAACCCTTACTGCAAACTATTCTCCTTCCACCCTCCACCTTTCACCCTCCACGAAAACCGACTATCGCGAGGCCATCAATCCTAAGCATCCTGCACCTGATCCTGACTTTACGCCAAAACCCTATTATCAAGTATATGCCAACAAATACGGCTTTCTACCAAACCTCTCTATATTAGATCTTCTGATGAACATGGGACCAGAGAGCATTTTCTATCTATGATTACTTACTACTTCCAATAACTCAAAACAATGAAGAAGCTATTCCTACTTTTAATCTTTCACTTTACACTCCTCACTTCTTTTGCGCAGACGCAGCATTTCTATACGTCGGCTCAGTTGTCGAGTAATCAGATTACGAATATCTGTCAAGACCAAGAGGGTTATATTTGGATAGGTACGGAATACGGACTGAACAAATATGATGGCTATACCTTTACAAATTATTTGTTTGATAAAGATGACCCAACCTCCATTAGCAGCAATGTTATAGCTTTCCTTTTCTGTGATTCGAAGGGCAACTTGTGGGTGGGTACCACGAAAGGACTCGACCTGTATGATAATGCTAACGACCAGTTTATCCATGTGAAGATGAATGGAGCTAAGGGCGTGCCTCGTGTAAACAATATCATCCAGGAAGACGAAGGGCATTTGCTGATAGGAACAGCAGGTTATGGCCTTTTCCGTCTTGATATAGCCACAAAGCAAACCCATCAGCTGCAAGGCTATGCCACGGCTGATAATAATTACTTCAGCTATATTTTTGTCGATGAAATGGGCCATTTTTGGAAATCTGGTCAGGGTAGTACGATCGTCCATCGTTCTGCAAAGGACAAAATGGAAGAGTTTGAATCGCCCTATGGCACAGTGACTGGCTTCTTGTCGTATGAAGGAGGTGTGTTGATGGTAGGTCTTCATGGCATTCTCTATTATCGCGATGGCAAACTATACGCGAACTTTCTCGACTTAGGTGATCTTTCTGGCAAGGATATCCTATTGCGTACGGCCATGATAGACCGTCATGGAAATCTTTTCATAGGCACGATGGGTGATGGTCTTTGTTGGGTTCCCAAAGGTGAGCATCGGTTGCAGCGATATGATTATCAGAGTGCCTCTTTCGACTTGAGCACATCTACCGTGTGGTGTCTTTATGAGGATAATCAGGATAACCTCTGGGTGGGTTGCCAAAATCGTGGGTTGCTCTTATTACCCCAGCACAAACCACAGTTCAGAAGTTGGAAATTGGCTGATCAGCATATCAATACCGGTGGTTCGTTGACTTCTATTTGTGCCGGTGATAATGGTATTACTTGGTGCGCCGTACAGAATAATGGCGTTTATGGACTTGATGCTAACGGAAGGCTTGTAGCACATCCAGCTTCGCCTCAGGGCACCTATTTGCTCTATCGAGCCCATAGTGGTGACTATTGGGTAGGAACAAACAGTGGCCTCTTTGCCTATAACCCAATGACGGGAGCTTCCAAGCAAGTGGTAAGCTTTAAAAATGGCTCTGTGAATGCGATGACTGACGATGGAATGGGAAATATTTACTTCTCTGTGTATTCAGAAGGTGTGTGGGTGTATAATGCCTCGTCGGGTACAGTGCGCAAATTCAGCATGCACGACAAAAAAAGCGAGCGGGGCAGTATTCATAACGACTGGGTGAGAAGACTCATGTTCGACAGTAATGGGAAACTTTGGATTTGTACCTCGTCGGGTGTCAATTGCTATGATCCTCAGAACGACCATTTTCACCCTTATGGCTGGGAGGTGATACTCGACTATAACAGCATTGAGTCGATTTGCGAAACCAGTGACCATCAGGTCTTATTTGGTACGAACTATGGTCTTTATATCTATGATCGGCAGAAAGGCGAAGCTGTGCCGATGGAGGGGGCAGAAATTCTCAACAACAAGATGGTGTGCGGAATCATAGAGGATGCTTCTGGCGATATCTGGTGTAGTACTACGATGGGCGTTTGGCAGTATCAGAAACAGAAGAAACAATTTGTGGGTTATGTCTATGGCAATGGATTAGTAACACGAGAATATTCCTCTGGTGTGGCCATGCGAACGCCAGATGACCGTATTTGGTTTGGAATAAGCGATGGTATCACTTCGTTTGAGCCCGATGCTTTGAGAAACAGAAAGTATAATCCGGGTACGATTCATCTTACAGGACTCTTTATTGGTGGTAACTCTGTTAACTGCAGTACGCTTTCCGACAATAAGCCTGTTATTACGCAACCGCTTGAAAAAAGTCAGCGATTGGAATTCTCTTACCTGGACAATACGTTTACATTGGAGTTCTCCCTACTCAACTATTCTAATGCAGATAATGTATTCTATGAATATCGTGTCAATGGCGCAAAGGAGTGGTCAAGGACGTTTGCAGGTCGCAATCGCATTCCTTTCACCCACCTGCATTCTGGTACCTATATTCTGGAAGTAAGGGCTTATGATAGTGGCACCTATACCGAGTCGCAGGTGTATCATATCATCGTAAGGGCACCATGGTATAAGTCCTCGTGGGCGTACCTTATTTATATATTAGGTGTACTCACGGCATTAGGATTGGTGCTTTGGGTCTATATCCGTCGTCGTCAACAGGAGCTTGATGAAGAAAAGATGAAGTTCCTCATCAATGCCACGCATGATATCCGCTCACCGTTAACACTGATTATGAGTCCGCTTCACAAACTGATGAAGCTTGAGATGAACGATAATGTTAAATCGGAACTGAAAACCATCGAGCATAATGCCCAGCGTGTGCAAAATCTGGTAAACCAGATTCTCGACATGCGTAAGATCGACAAGCAGCAGATGAAGCTGCAGTGCCAAGAGACCGACATGGTGCAGTATGTGGGCAATCTCTTGAAATCCTATGAATATACTGCCAAGGAGCGTGATATTACCTTCTTGTATAAACCTGCACTCGACAAGTTGAATGTGTGGTTTGATCGTAAAGCCATTGATAAGGTGGTCGACAATCTGCTCTCTAATGCCTTTAAGTACACATACGATGGTGGTGAGATAGAGGTTCGTGTCGCAGAAGGCCCCAATCAAACGGCCGAATTGCAGGTCATTGATACTGGTGTGGGTATCAGGGGTGATGTGAAGAAGATTTTTGAACGATTCTACCAAGCCAGTAGTTCGCGCAACCTTCATATTGAAGGAACAGGTATCGGATTGAACCTCTGTAAGATGATGGTGGAAATGCATCATGGTACGATTGAGGCAGCTAATCGCAAAGAGGTGCAAGGGAGTATTTTTACCGTTCGTCTGCCTTTGGGTATCAGTCATCTGGCCAAGGAAGAGATTCTGATTCCCGAGGTGAAGGAGAAAAAAACGAGGGTGAAGTCACAATCCAGTTATCGCGTTTTGATTGTCGACGATGACGATGAAATCGGCAATTATATCTCTTTGGAGTTGGGTAGTTATTATCATATCACCGCTGTGACCAATGGCCGTGAGGCCCTGCATTTGCTTTTGAGTGCAGCATCCGATAAGCAGTTCGACTTGGTAGTGAGTGATGTGATGATGCCTGAAATGGATGGCTTTACGTTGCTGCGCATGATCAAGACCAATATGAACATCAGTCATATTCCTGTGGTGATGTTGACATCAAAGGCTGCGGTGGCCAATCGTCTGGAAGGTCTGGAGAAAGGTGCCGATGCCTTTCTCGCCAAACCTTTTGATATGGACGAATTGCATGTGGTTATCAACAACCTGATTAGTAAGAACCTGCGCTTGAAAGGTAAGTATTCTGGTACGCAACAACAGAAGGACAAGATAGAGGACAAGCAGGTAAAGGGCAACGATGAGGCTTTGATGGAACGTATCATGAAGGTAGTGAACGCCCATTTGGACGATAGCGACTTCAATGTGGATACGATGACAAAGGAGGTTGGTATCAGTCGTGCCCAGTTACATCGAAAGATGAAAGAAATGACGGGCTTGCCCGTGAGTGAGTTTATCCGAAACATCCGTTTGGAGCAGGCTGTACGTCTTTTGGAGGAGCAAAAAATCAATGTTACCCAGGTTGCTTATGCCGTTGGATTCAGCAATTTGGCCCACTTCTCAACGGTGTTCCGCAAGCAGTTTGGAATCTCTCCAACGGAATATATGGAGCAAAAACAGGCAAAAAGAGACGGTTGAGACAAAAATGAAACATAGTGAAACATACGTTAAAGTAATAAAATGAAAATCTGTCTATCTTTGCAGCACATTTTCTTCAATTAATTTTATTAACAACAAAACCAAACGTATGAGTTTCAAAACAATGAAAACAACGAAAAGATGCCTTATGATGCTCGCGTTGATGGCATGGCCTTTGCTAATGTCGGCTCAGAGTGTTAAAGGTAACGTTAAGGACGATGCCGGAGAACCCGTCATCGGTGCTACTGTTAGAGAAGCAGGTACCCAAAATGCAACGGTTACCGACTTCGATGGAAACTTCGAACTGAAAAACGTTACGAAGAGTGAAATCAGCGTATCTTATGTAGGATACCTGACACAGACTATTAATGTGAGAGGT
>CAJOGK010000079.1 GCA_905234145.1 uncultured Prevotella sp.
AAACAAGTCTTTCAGTTGTTGGCGACTCTTCAGGAGGTTGCTGATACGGGCCAACAGTAGTTCTGCTGAGAAAGGTTTGGTGATATAGGCATCGGCACCGCTCTCGTAACCTTCTATAAGATGCTGGCTCATGGCACGGGCCGTTAGCAGTAGCACTGGGATATGTGAGGTGGCTGTACCGCTCTTTACACGTTGACAGAACTCCAGCCCATTCATAACAGGCATCATGACATCCGACACAATCAGGTCGGGCACAATCTCGTTGGCTAGCGCTAGTCCCTGCTTACCGTCAGCAGCTTCGTTCAGTTGATACTTATCTTGCAAAATCGTGCGCAGATAGGCACGGATATCAGCGTTATCATCCACAATAAGTATCGTCTCGCTGAGTTGCGACTCCTGGCTCTCGTTAACGGTTGGTGCCTTTACGGCTATTTCTGCTGAAGGCATGGTATTCAAGTCCGAATGGTCATCAACGAGTTTCAGTCCCTTCAGTCCTTTGGCTTGTACATCCAGCATCTTGTTGATGATATCTGTCAGCTGGAGGGTGTTGCGACGCAGGATATTATACAAGCCCTTTGTTTCTGCACTGGCTTCCTTGGCTTCTCGGGTTTCTGTAATCTGTTCCAGTGGGCCTTGGATAAGGGTGAGTGGTGTGCGCAACTCGTGACTTACCTGTGTGTAGAATTCGAGTTGTTCACGTTCCATCTTAGTACGCTCCTCGCTGATACGGGCTTTTTGCAGGAAGTAATAGTAGATACCCACGATAAGGATCAGCAACAGGAAAATCATGATCACCGCCATGATGGAGATCACTCGCTGGGTGCCAAACTTCTGAATGTAATCGCTGGTTTTCTCCTGTAATCGTGCTATGCGCTGCGATTGGCGTACTACCTCTTCACTCTCTAGCATCAGCACGTTGGCATTGTCGCTGGTTACCATGGCTGAGGTCAGCATCGTTTCTTTTTCATAAGGCTTGCCATCGAGGATATCAAGGGCCAACTGCAATAGCTGATCGCCTCGTGTGGGATAGATATAAGAGGCATCGAGAATCTCGTCGCGCACCATTTCGATACCACCGCCCTTTCCTGGCAAACCATCGATACCACAAAAGAGTGGCAACGGATCGATTTTCGCTTCGATGAAGGCCCTGCGTGCACCAAGTGCAGAACGGTCGTTATGGGCAAACACAAAATCGATGTTGTGAAGGTCGCCCTCGTAATTCTTTATAACCTCGTAACCCGTTTCTTCTGTCCAGTCGCCTTGTAGCGTGGCCTGAATCTGTATCTCAGTGTCTTTCAGAGCATCAACAAAACCGAAATGGCGCTCTTCTGCTGGCGATGAACCCTTTAACCCCAGAATCTCAATCACATGACCTTTCCCGTTTAGTCGCATATCTATATATTCGCCCATGGTATGCCCCATCTCATAGTTATCGGCACTCATAAAGGCCGTATACTTTTGAGAGTCAGTCTTGCGTTCGAATACAATCACCGGGATACCGATATCATAGGCCCTGTTAATAGCTGAACTTACATTCGAAAGCTGATTGGGGGCTACAATGAGCAAATCGATGCCACTGTCAACTAAGCTGTCGATCTGTTGAATCTGTAGTTCAGAATCATCGCGTGCAGCCGCAAAACGCAATTCTATGCCCTCATGAAGAACGCTTTCTAGCTCCATCTCAGAGTTCTGCCAATTTCTCCATATATCCTCAGAACACTGGGATATTCCTATGATATACTTGGGCTTTGTGTTGGAACAAGAACAGCATATCAATAGCAAAATGGCTAGGTAGTAATTGCGAAAAGCGTTCATTGGTTTAATGATTTCTCGGGACAAAGATAAGAAATAAATTTGAGATTATCAGTATTTTAGGAAAATTTATTTGTTTTTTTGCTTACTAATTCTTATCTTTGCACCCAAACTTAAAAATATAAGCACTATGCAAGTAATTAATTTCTCCGAGCAAAACAGCATTATTAATCAGTTCATGTACGAGTTGCGCGACAAGAACATCCAGAAAAACCGTCTGCTTTTCCGTCACAATGTAGAGCGTATTGGCGAGTTGATGGCCTACGAAGTATCCAAGACCCTTGAGTATAAGCCCAAGAAGGTGACAACGCCTCTTGCGTCTCTTGATATCCCTCTGCCAAAGGATGATATCGTTCTGGGTACTGTTTTGCGTGCAGGATTACCATTGCATCAGGGTTTCCTGAATATCTTCGATCGTGCTGACAATGCCTATGTATCAGCTTTCCGCATGTATATCAATCGTGAGCATACCGAGGTAGGCATTCAGGCTGATTACATCGCTGCCCCCAGCGTAAAGGGCAAAACGCTGATTATTGCCGACCCCATGCTGGCTACGGGAGGCTCGATGGCTGCTGCTATCGAGGCTCTGCTGATGTCGGGCAAGCCCAAGAAGATTCATGTTTGCTGTCTGATAGCTGCCCCCGAGGGTATCGAGGTGGTGAAGGAAGCGCTGCCTGAAGATGCTACTATCTGGTGTGCCTCAATCGACCAAGGTATGAACGAGCATAAGTATATTGTGCCTGGCTTTGGCGACTGTGGTGATCTCTGTTTTGGTGAAAAGTTGCAGAGTTTCCGTAAGATAGCAGATAAGCGTTAGGGCGTATGCTTCAGATTCGTTGTAAGAATAACAATAAGACGAAGAGTTTTGCAGAGGGCACCTCGCTGCTCGATGTCTATCAGGAGTTTGCCGGCGACCTGCATCTGCCTTATCCTGTGGTTTCAGCAAAGGTCAATAATGTGTCGCAGGGTTTGAAGTTCCGTGTGTTCCAGAATCGCGATGTAGAGTTTATCGATGCTTCTGTAGGCTCTGGTCGTCGTGTTTATGCCCGTTCGCTCTGTTTTGTGCTTTATAAGGCTGTTTCCGATGTATTCCCGGGTTGTAAGCTCTTTATTGAGCATCCGCTTTCACGTGGTATTTACTGCAATTGCAAGAAAAAGTCGGGCGAGGTGCTTTCCGAGGGGGATGTAGCGCGTGTTTGTCAGCGGATGCAGGAAATTATCGATGCTGATATGCCTTTCCGCAGAACGGAAGCACCCCTCGAAGAGGCGGTACGTGTGTTCTCTGAAAGAGGATTCTACGACAAGGTGAAGTTGCTGGAGACCAGCGGACAGGTTTACACCTATTATTATACGTTGGGCGATACCATCGATTATTACTATGGTCCGTTAGTGCCCTCCGCAGGTTATCTGAAGGTGTGGGGCTTGGAGCGCTATCTGGGTGGATTGCTTCTGCGTGTGCCCGATAAGCATAATCCGCTGGTACTCGCTGAGAAGGTAGACCAGCCTCGCACTTACGATGTGTTTGCAGAGAAGGTACGCTGGGATATCATTATGCATCTTTCGAATGCTGGCGATGTTAACAAGGCCATTCTGAAAGGCTATGCCTCAGAGTTGATTCAGGTTTCCGAGGCCTTGCAGGAAAAGAAGATTGTGAAGATAGCCGAGGAAATCGACCAGCGATTTCATCGCGAGAAAGATCCCATCCGACTGGTGCTTATTACAGGGCCTTCTTCCTCTGGAAAATCCACGTTTTGCAAGCGTCTCTCCGTTCAGTTGCTCGCTTGTGGCTTGCGTCCCTACTCATTCTCTACCGATGATTATTTCGTAAACCGTGTGGATACACCAAAGTTGCCTAATGGCCAATACGATTTCGATAATGTGGAAACCGTCGACTATCGGTTGTTGAGCGATCATCTCTCGCGACTCATGAAGGGCGAGACGGTAGAGGTGCCTGAATATAATTTTGTAACGGGCAAGCGCGAGTATAACGGCAAGAAGTTAAGGCTCTCAAGCGATAGCGTGCTGATTATCGAGGGTATTCATGCCCTGAATCCTTTGCTTACGAAAGATGTACCCGACGAGAAAAAGTATAAGATTTATATCTCAGCATTGACCAGCATCTCACTCGACGATCATAACTGGATTCCAACGCAGGATAACCGCCTCTTGCGTCGTATCATCCGTGATTATAATAAAGGTGCTTTTACGGCTCGCGAAACCATCAGTCAGTGGAAGAGCGTCTGCGAGGCAGAAGATCAGTGGATATTCCCTTTCCAGGAAACAGCCGATGTGATGTTTAATTCAGCCCTTAACATCGAGTTTGCTGTGTTGAGAACCCATGCAGAGGTTATTCTTTCCAGTGTGCCTAAGAATTGTCCTGAGTATGCAGAGGCTCATCGCCTGCTGAAGTTTATCCATTACTTCCTTCCCATCAGCGACAAAGAAATACCTCCGACGTCCATCATGCGTGAATTCGTCGGAGGCAGTAGCTTCAAATATTAAAAAGGCCCGCCATGGCGGGCTTTTTAGTGTTTAGATGAGTTTCAGCGTTCCCATCAGGTAAACAATACCGAAACCAAGTACCATCGAGATAATACCCATGATGATTCCCATCTTTGCCATCTCGTTCTGCTTTACATGACCCGTAGCAAAGGCCAGTGCATTTGGTGGGGTAGAGATAGGCAGGATCATAGCTGATGAGGCAGCGATGGCTACACCAATCAAAACGGTTCCTGTGCCACCGATTGGTTCGAGCTTGTCGCCCATGGCACCGCAGACGATAGCCAGGATAGGCATCAGCAGGGCTGCAGTAGCTGAGTTAGAGATGAAGTTCGAAAGCAGGTAGCAGATAGCACCGCCAATAAACAGAATCAGCAGAGGCGAGAAGTCACCGAAAGGAATGCTTGCTACAGCGTTGGCAGCCAGTCCAGAGCCATTCAGACCATAACCGAGGGCGAAACCACCAGCCACCATCCAGATCACACTCCAGTTAATCTGCTCCAAGTCGCGCTTGTTGATCACACCTGTCAGGGCAAATACGGCAAACGGAATCATAGCCACCGTGTTGGCGTTGATGCCAGTAAACTGATCCGATAACCACAGTAGGATTGTAACAATGAATGTGACGATCACTATCCATGTCTGGGAATTCTTCTGCATGCCACCTTCAATCTTCAGTTCTACAGTCTTCTGTGTGAAGGGGAAGAACTTCAAGAGGAAGCGCCAGCTGATAAACAGCAGTACAACGACGAGTGGGAACATGAACATCATCCACTGTCCGAAGCTGAGTCCCATGTTCAGACCCTCAGGATCGTTCAGATACTTCAGGGCGATGGTGTTTGGAGGTGTGCCGATAGGAGTACCCATACCACCAAGGTTGGCTGCTACGGGAATACTCATGGCCAGGGCGATACGACCCTTACCTTCTGGGGGCAGCTGACGGAACACAGGTGTCAGGAATGTCAGCATCATAGCAGCGGTAGCGGTGTTAGATACGAACATAGAGAACAGACCCGTTACGAGCAGGAAGCCCAAGAGTACCATTTCACTCTTTATTCCGAAAGGTTTCAGCAATACCTTTGCCAACTGTGCATCAAGACCAGTCTTCGTAGCAGCAATCGCCAATACGAATCCACCGATAAACAGCATGATTACAGGGTCGGCAAATGTTGCCATCACACCTTTATATGATAACAGCTTACCCACTTCTTCCTCTTGTACCATCGGAGAGATGCCGCTATCCGTACAGAATAGGAGCATGATAACGATGATGGCCACCGAGGTAGCCCATGAGGAGACGATCTCGAGTATCCACATCAGCGTGGCAAACGCGAAGATGGCGATGATACGCTGCTGGATAACAGTAAGGTTCTGAATGCCATACCACTCAGAGGGCATGTTCCAAAGCAGGAGCGTAACGATAATCACGAGGGCGATTTTGATGAAACGCTTGGTACTATCTTCTGGATGATACTTGCGCTGGTGACGCATTTTGTGATACGTTTCTACCAGATTAAAGCCTTCATAAATATGAAACATATGCTTGCTTTTTTATTTGTTTGACCTTACTTTACTTCCCAAATATCGTTAGTTTCAAGGAGCTCTGTGAAGTTATGATACTTCTTCTGGGCGCCAACCTCTTCGATCTGTGCATATACAGAGTCGTTGTAGGTAGGAGCGTCCACATCGCGAATCACGCCAAGGGCGATGGGGAAACCGTCACCATTACCCATCAGCGCGAGCTTCAGCTGCAGGGTATTGTCCTCGCAGTGAGCATCGTGTACCAGTACATCGTCGATGGTGTAGCCGTCCTTGCCAATCTCTACCACCTTCAGGCCAAAGCCCTGCTGTACCAGTCCGAACTCATTGTTCTCACCGAATACCAGCTTCTCACCATGCTTTACATAGATGGCGTTCTTCTTACGGCCCTCGTTGTTGTAAACCACGTCGTGGCAGTGGTCGTTGAAAATTACGCAGTTCTGAAGCACCTCAGTCACGCTGGCACCTTTGTGCTCGTATGCAGCCTTCAATACCTCTACACTGCCCTTAGCATCGGTAGCCACGCAACGGGCAAAGAAATGTCCACGAGCACCGAAGCAGAGTTCTGCGGGACGGAAGGGATCCTCTACCGTACCGTAAGGGCTCGATTTAGACACGAAGCCACGGGGTGAGGTAGGAGAGTACTGGCCCTTGGTCAAACCGTAGATACGGTTGTTCAGAAGGATCATGTTCAGGTCGATGTTACGACGGTTGGCGTGGATAAAGTGGTTACCACCGATAGCCAGTCCGTCGCCATCGCCAGATACCTGCCATACGGTCAGGTTGGGATTTGCCACCTTGGCACCTGTAGCGATAGCAGCTGCACGACCGTGGATGGTGTTCATGCCATAGGTAGCCATGTAGTGAGGCAGACGGCTCGAACAACCGATACCACTAATCACTGCTACGTTCTCAGGGGCTACGCCAATCTCGGCCATAGCCTTATGGAGTGAAGCCAGGAAGAAGTGGTCACCGCAACCCGGACACCACCTCGGCTGGCCTTTCTTAAAATCGGAAGCACTGTAATTACTCATAATTTTAAACAACGGATTTAACGGATTTGTCGGATTATTATCTTAT
This sequence comes from uncultured Prevotella sp., assembly GCA_905234145.1. Lineage (GTDB taxonomy): Bacteria > Bacteroidota > Bacteroidia > Bacteroidales > Bacteroidaceae > Prevotella. The sequence goes on from CAJOGK010000079.1 coordinate 6,931, forward strand.
GGGGAAACGCTCTTTTACAAGTGAACTCTCGCCAAAGTTAATGAGCAGTGATAGATTGAAACCTGCTATCTTTGCATAATTAATGGCTTGTGAGCGATGTATGTCCTCTAGTTCTTTTACAGCTTTTAATTCAACTATAATCTTATCATAGCAGATAAAATCTGGAATAAACGTTCCTTCTAAGACAACGCCTTTGTATATTGCATGTATCTCTTTTTCACGAGCGAAAGGAATCTCACGTTCAGCAAACTCTATAGCTAAAGCTTCCTGGTAGACCTTTTCTGTAAATCCAGGTCCCAGTTCACTATGCACTTTCATTGCTGCGCCGATTATCTGGTAGGTTTCCTGTTCGTATAATAACATAGCCTTAATCCGTTTAATCCGTGAAATCCGTTGTTTTTAAATTATTACTTTTTGTTAATTATCTCTTCGAATGCATTGACGAGTTCTTCTACTACGAAGGGCTGGCCCTTTACCTGATTGAACTGGAAAGGTACGAAGTTGTCGACCTTCATACGCAGGTAACCTGCCAGCTGGCCCATGTTCTGTTCTGCTACTACCACCTTCTTATATTTGGTAAGCACAGCAGCCGCGGGTTCAGGTACTTAAAGTGCGTCTGTGCCACCTTATAGCCCTTTGCACGCAGCTCGTCCATAGCAGAGCGCAGATGTCCGTAAGTAGAACCGAAGCCCACAATCAGCAAATCAGCGTTCTCGTCGCCATCCACTTCGAGGTCGGGTACTTGGATATTGGCAATCTTCTGCTGGCGCAGACGTGTCATCAAATCGTGGTTCTCAGGATTTGTAGAAATAGCACCCGTGTTAGAGTCCTTCTCCAGTCCACCGAGAATATGAGTAAAGCCCTCACGACCAGGCACTGCCCAGTAGCGAGTACCATTCTCAGCACGCATGTATGGCGTCCACTTACCCTTCAGCTCCTCGGGAACGTATGGCGGATTGATGGGGGCGAGCTTAGCCATTTCAGGCAGCTTGAACGCACCAGAACCGTTAGCTACGAAAGCATCAGTCAGCAAAACGACTGGTGTCATGTGCTCCAGAGCCATTTTACAAGCCTGATAAGCGGCATCGAAGCAATCCGTAGGACTGGTAGCAGCCATTACTGGCATGGGGCTTTCACCGTTACGTCCGAAGAGGGCCTGCAGCAAGTCAGTCTGCTCACTCTTGGTGGGAAGACCCGTAGCAGGACCACCACGCTGTACGTCGAGCACAACCAGTGGCAACTCCATGATCACAGCCAGGTTCATTGCCTCACTCTTCAGGCAGATACCAGGACCCGATGTCGAGGTAACACCCAGTGCACCAGCAAACGAAGCGCCCAGTGCAGAAGCACAACCGCTAATCTCGTCCTCACACTGTACGGTAATCACACCGCATGACTTATGCTTAGAGAGCTCGTGGAGTACGTCGGTAGCTGGAGTGATAGGATAAGAACCCAGATAGAGCTTCAAGCCAGCTTTCTCAGCAGCTGCGATGAAACCGTATGCCGTAGCCTTGTTACCGGTGATATCCATATAACGTCCGGGCACCTTTTCCTTCGACTCTACACGATATACGTTAACCGTGCTGGAGTGCGTGTTGTGTCCGTAGTCGTAACCAGCCTGAATCACCTTGATGTTAGCCTCGGCAATAGCAGGCTTCTTTGCGAATTTCTCGCGCAGGAAGTTGGCTACCAGATTCAGGTCGCGGTCGAAGAGCCAGCAAACCAGTCCGAGTGCGAACATGTTACGGCACTTCATCATGGCCTTCATGTCCATACCGGTATCTGCCAGACAGTCCTTCACCATTGTGGTGAGTGGGCACTGGATCACACGGTCTGGCTCGATGCCCATCTCACCGAGGTAATCCTCAGATTTAAACTGTGCCTTCTCCAAATCCTTCGGACCAAACGAGTCGGTATCGATAATAATCGTAGCTCCCTGCTTGGCATAGCGGTACTGCGTTTTCAGCGCAGCAGCGTTCATGGCCACCAGCACGTCGCATTTGTCGCCAGGGGTGTACACCTTACCGGCACCGATGTGTACCTGGAAACCAGACACACCTGTGAGCGAACCTTGCGGGGCGCGGATGTCAGCGGGATAATCAGGGAATGTTGAAATGCCGTTACCAACGGTGGCACTGACCGTAGAGAAGATGTTTCCAGCGAGCTGCATACCGTCGCCAGAGTCACCAGAGAAGCGGACTACTACTTGTTCCAGCTCCTTCACTTCTAATTGTTCTGCCATAATTATAATTAGGTTTTGATACAGATTTGCAAATTCGGCTGCAAAAGTAGTCATTTTATACCGCACTACCAAAAGAAAAATTCACCTATTTAATATATAAAGAGGCCTAAATTTCATTGTTTTGTTGTATCTTTGCATCCAAAATTGCAGTAGATTTATGATAGATTTAAAAACTTATACGCTGTCAGTTTGCGAGATTGCCAAGCGGGCAGGAGCCTATATCAGAGAGGAGCGCCAGAAGTTCTCGCTCGATAATGTGGAGCGAAAACATGCCCATGATTATGTGTCTTATGTCGATAAAGGGTCTGAGAAGTTGATTGTTGAGGCCCTTAAGGCGTTGTTGCCCGAGGCGGGTTTTATCACGGAGGAAGGACTTGCCGGGCACGATCAGGAGCAGATGCTTTGGGTGGTAGATCCGCTCGATGGCACTACCAACTTTATTCATAATTATGCCCCTTTCGCTGTAAGCATCGCCCTGTTGAAGGGTAAGGAGATTCTGATAGGTGTTGTTTATGAGATTTGTACCGATGCATGTTACTATGCCTGGCAGGGTGGCGGTGCTTATGTAAATGGAACCCGCCTGCAAGTTAGTTCGCAGAAGATTCAAGATGCCCTGCTTTGTTTGCAGTTCCCCTATAATAGCGATGCTTACAAGCCCGTCATGAAGCATCTGGTTGATCGTTTTTATGGCAATGTAGGTAGCATTCGTGCTTGCGGTTCTGCCGCCATGGCGCTTTGCTATGTGGCTGCTGGCACACTCGATGGTTATATGGAGCAATACATTGGCCAATGGGACTATATGGCAGGCAGTCTGATTGTGATAGAGTCCGGAGGCCAAGTTACAAACTATGAAGGCTCATCCGATTTCACCCAAGGCAATAGCATCATCGCCTCGAACAGCCTGATCCATAAGGATTTATTAGAAGTCATAAACCCCTAAATATCCGCTGAAAAACATAGGCGCCCGTGCCGCTTTTTGATGTAACTAATTGATAATGAGATATGAACATGGCGGCTAGGTTTGCTGAAAACTATGCCCTAACTATGCCCTAAGTGTGGCGCCATATGGCGAGAATTAAAGCTATCGAGGGCAAGAACTAATGATTGATGGGGCAAGAACTAAAGGTAGCAGGGACGGGAAGTAATGCTAGCAGGGACAGAATGCCTATCTCGCAACCGTTTGCCTATACCCAAACAGCCCTTCGCGTATACGCAAACGACCATTCGCCTATACGCAAAAGCAAGCGCAAAAATTTTTAATGTCGCTCTAAATATGCGGCACGGCTTTGTCGATGTTTTAATACTCGAATGAACTTCCACCGAGGAACTCGCGGAGGAGGGAGGTGGGAGGGATTTGCGTCTCTGGGATGGGCTGGATGTAGTGCAGGAACTTTAGCAGGCGATAAGCTTCTGCGTGTTCGGGCGCATTCTCGGGCACTTGCTCCAAGAGGGGTTCTGCCTGACTCTTAATCACAGCCAACTCGAAGAGCATGGCGGTATTAAACATGGCATCGGCATTCTCCTGGAAAGGGAAAATCCACTTGTTTTCGCCAGCACGTACCGAAGGCCAACGACGGATGGACTCCAAGGCAGACACACCACGATACTTGTAGTCGCGAATGATACGACGCAACAGACGATTATCGGTGGTGGGTATGTAGTTATGGTTGTCGAGCAGTATCGTGGTAAGAGCCGAGGCGTAAACACGGAAAATCTGTTCGTTGGGTATCTGTGCGGTGAGCTCTGGGTTCAGTGCGTGGATGCCTTCTATCACTAGAATATCATTTTCGTTCATTCTGAGGCGCTTGCCGCTCTTTAAGTTCTTGCCAGAAGGGAAGTCGTAGCGAGGCAGTTCTACCTCTTCGCCACGGAAGAGAGCCGTTAATTGTTCATTGAACAATGGCAAGTCGAGGGCGTGGAGGTGCTCAAAGTCATAATCGCCCTTTTCATCGCGAGGCGTCTTTTCGCGATCGAGGAAATAATCGTCGAGCGAAATAGCAATGGGTTTGATGCTGTTTACAGCCAGTTGTACGCTGAGGCGCTTGCAGGTAGTGGTCTTACCTGAAGAAGAAGGACCGGCAATAAGTACCAACTTGATGCCTCTGCGCTGGGCGATTTCATCGGCAATCTTGGCAATTTTCTTCTCCTGCAGGGCCTCGCTAATCTGAATCAGTTGCGAAGAGTAGCCCTTTGTGATGACTTCGTTCAGGTCGCCAATGGTGCGCAAACCAAGGATATCCTGCCACTGGTGGTGCTCCTTGAAGATACCGAACATCTTATCCTGATGGGTCATCTCGCCTAGTTCGGAGGGGTGTTCGCGAGATGGCAGGCGGAGTAGCAAGCCATCGTAGTATTTCTCTACGCCAAAGAGGTAAATCTCCGAGGTGTTGGTAAGCAGCGAGCCGTAATAGTAGTCTACGTAGCCATCTATATCATAATAGGTGGTATAAAGACGTCCGGTGCTCTGCAGAAGCTTAACCTTGGAGCGGTTGTGCAGGCTATCGAAGAGCTCGATGGCCTCTTTGGTGGTGGTTTCGTGGCGATGGATAGGCAAGGCGGCATCGATAATCTCCTGCATGCGACGACGGATGGCGCCAGCATCGTCGAGGGTGACGGGGCGACCTATGTTCAGGTTTACGTAGTAGCCATTGGAAACGGGGATGTCGATGGCTACCTTGCAGGGGTCGAAAAGATCGTGAACGGCCTTACAGAGCACGAAGAAGAGGCTGCGGGTATAGGCGCGCGAGCCACTGGAAGAGGTGATGTCGAGAAATTCGACCTCTTTTTGTTTGTAGACACGATAGTGCATGCCCTCTACCTTATTATTAACATGGGCAGAGATCGGGCCATATTTCATCTGCAGACCTGAAAGCTGGTATATCTCTTTGAGATTGGCTCCCATGGGCGCCTCAATTATTTTACCTGTGTTCTTACAGAAAACTTGAATTGTCTGTTCCATATATTGTTGGTAGTTTTAGATGAATTTTGTGGCAAAGATACTATATTTTTCGGACATAAGACCATAAGAACTTATTTTTTTTGTTCCTTTTGTGCTTTTATCTAAAAAAAAAATTGTATCTTTGTAGCCGAAATAAGAATTAAAAGCTAGTCTCCATGTCAATGATGGTTATTTTTAAGCTTCTGGGTTCGCTTGCGCTCTTGATGTTCGGTATGAAATCAATGAGTGAGGCGCTGCAGAAGATGGCAGGTCCGCAATTGCGCCACGTTTTGGGCGCGATGACGACCAATCGTTTTACGGGAATGCTTACTGGTATGCTGGTAACGGCATCGGTTCAGTCATCAACAGCAACGACGGTGATGACCGTTTCGTTCGTAAATGCCGGTCTTTTGACGCTGGCACAGGCTATCTCAGTAATCATGGGTGCCAATATCGGTACGACGCTTACTGCCTGGATCATGTCGGCAGGTATGTCGTTCGACATTACGAGTGCGGTCTATCCTGCGTTCTTCATGGGTATCATCCTGATATACCTGAAGAAATACCGCTATATCGGTGATTTCCTGTTTGGTTTGTCGTTCCTGCTCTTAGGACTCGGTACCTTGCGTATGACGGGCACGGAGATGCACTTGGGCGAGAACGAGGCACTGCTTGATTTCTTCGCATCGTTTGACCCGACATCGTTTACTACCACGCTGATTTTCCTCTTGTTGGGAGGTATCCTGACTTTCTGCGTACAGTCGTCGGCAGCAGTGATGGCCATTACGATGATATTGTGCTCTAGCGGTGCACTGCCTATCTATCAGGGTATCGCCTTGGTAATGGGTGAGAATATCGGTACTACTGTTACCTCAAACCTGGCAGCCCTATCGGCCAATACTCAGGCGCGCAGAGCTGCGTTGTCGCACATGTTCTTTAACTTCTTCGGTGTGTTCTGGATTCTGTTTGTATTCCGTCCGTTTATCGATGCTGTTTGTGGTTTGGTAGGCTACGATGTGGAGATGGTGAAAGGCACGGTAGAAACAAGCGTTTTTTTGGCCAATTCTGCAAAGCTGAGCTTTGTATTGGCAGCATTCCATACCTGCTTTAATGTGGCTAATACCTTTATATTAATATGGTTTATCCCACAGATTGAGCGACTGGTTTGCTGGGTTATCAAACCTAAGAAGGTGGACGAGGAAGAGGATTTCCGTTTGCACTTTATTACCGCTGGCTTCATGAAAACCCCAGAACTTTCGGTACTCGAGGCCCAAAAGGAGATTCAGTCGTTCTCAGAGCGTATGCAGCGTATGTTCGGTATGGTGCGTGAGTTGCTGACCCTCTCTTCGAGTGCTACAAATAAGAAAGATAATAAGGCTGGTGACTTCAATAAGCTTTATACCCGTATCGAGAAATATGAAGGTATCAGTGACAACATGGAACTTGAAATCGCCAAGTATCTCGACTCCGTGAGCGATGCCCATCTCTCTGACGACACCAAGGCTAAGATTCGTGCCATGCTGCGCGAGATATCAGAATTGGAGTCGATTGGTGATGCCTGCTTTAACATGGCGCGCACCATCTCCCGTAAGTATAACGGCAAGGAGGATCACTTTATCGAGAAGCAATACGACCATATTCACCAGATGATGGAGCTGACGGATCAGTCGTTGACGCAGATGAATAAGTTGCTGAAGGGTCGTAAGGAATCGTTCGATGTCAATCGCTCCTTCAATATCGAGCACGAGATCAACAACTATCGCAACCAGTTGAAGTCGCAGAATATCACGGATGTGAACAATCATGAGTACACCTACGCTGTAGGAACCATCTATATGGACCTGATTAATGAGTGTGAGAAACTGGCTGACTATGTGGTGAACGTTATCGAAGCCCGAATGGGTATCAGATAAAAAAAATGAGGAAACGCTTTGTTTCCTCATTTTTTTATATTACCTTTGCAGCCGATTTCAAGGGGTGCCTGCGGGTGCAGGCTGAGATGATACCCTCTAACCTGATCCAGATTATGCTGGCGTAGGGATGGAATAAAGGATACACACTTACCCCCTTTACATTATTATTAAAGGTAAAAAACTAAAAAGGTAAAAAAGTAAAGGTATGAAGCGAATTGTTTTAGGAATGACTGCGCTGATGTGCGCTATGAGTATGCAATCGAAGGAGCCGCTGGCATTGCCAGAGAATGATCCGAGCAATCTGGATACACTCACATCAATAGAGTTGCAGGGAGTGCAGGTGGTATCTACCCGTGCGTCGAAGAAGACACCTGTGGCTTATACCAACATGTCGAGAGAAGAACTGAAAGCCGTGAACTTCGGACAGGATGTCCCTTATCTGCTCTCACTGACTCCCAGTATCACGATGACCTCTGATGCCGGTAATGGTATCGGCTATACATCGCTGCGAGTGCGTGGCACTGATCCAAGCCGTATCAACATCACTGCCAACGGTATCCCAATGAACGATGCGGAAAGTGCTCAGCTCTATTGGGTGAATATGGGTGACTTTGCCAGTAGTGTGCAGACAATGCAGATACAGCGTGGTGTGGGTACTTCGACAAATGGTGCCGGTGCCTTTGGCGCAACGCTGAATATGCAGACAGAGAATGTCGGTATGGAGCCCTACTTCGGACTCGATCTCTCTGGTGGCTCTTACTATTCGCATAAGGAGACACTGCGCTTCGGAACGGGTCTGATCAAAGGTCATTGGGGCATTCAGGGACGACTCTCGAACATCGGATCGAAGGGTTATCTTGATCGTGCCTCTACAAAGTTGAACAGTTATCTGATACAAGGTGGTTACTTCTCTGACAATACCGTCGTGAAGTTCATCACATGGAATGGTGTCGAGGAGACCTATCACGCCTGGAACTACACCTCGAAGTATGAGCAGAGCCTCTATGGACGTACCTACAACTCCTGTGGTGAATACTACGATAATTATGGTAATGTGCATTACTATGATAACCAGACAGACAACTACCACCAACAGAACTATCAGCTGCTGTGGAACCAGAATCTTTTAAACCATCTGTCTCTGAATGTGACAGGACATTATACGAAGGGAAATGGCTATTACGAGGAGTACAAACCAGGCCGCAACCTGAGAGAGTATCTCCCCTATGGGCGTTGGTTTGATCCTGATGCTGGTGGTGATCCGATGCTGAAGAGCGACCTGGTCCGCCAGCAGAAGATGGACAACGACTTCTTTGCCTTTGTAGCCTCACTGATCTATAACAATCGTGATAATGTCGAGGCTGTTTTAGGTGGCGGATGGAACAAATATAACGGCGATCATTTCGGCTTGGTGAAATGGGTGAAGCATGTGCCAGAAGGTCTCGAACTGCTGCCCGACTACGAGTATTATCGTAACAATGCCAAGAAGACTGATTGGAATATCTATGGTAAGGTGAACTATGATTTCCTGCCAGGATTCAATGGTTTCATCGATCTTCAGTATCGTCATATCGACTATAAGATGCAGGATCCGGGAACTTGGCAAGGGGCTAATCCTGATGGCAGATATGTTGTTGACGACCATTTCAACTTCTTCAATCCGAAGTTTGGCCTGAATTACGACATCACGCCTCATCATAAAGTCTATGTCTCGTATGCCATTGCTCATAAGGAACCCACTCGTAATGACTACGAGGATAATATCGGTACCGAGCTGAAAGCTGAGCGACTGAACGATCTGGAGGCTGGTTATAAGTTCCAGAGTGAGAAGTTCACTGCTGGCGTTAATCTCTACTGGATGAGCTATCGTGATCAGTTTGTGCTGACGGGTGAGTTGAATCAAATCGGCGAGGCCATCGCCAAGAATGTAGGTAAGAGCTATCGTCTGGGCGTAGAGCTGGAGGCGGCTTGGAAACCAGTCGACTGGTTCCGCTGGGATGCTAATGCCACCTTCTCGAAGAATCGTGCGCAGGACTGGGAGGTGACGCTGATGGATGGTTCTGTGGAGAGTTTGGGTGATACACCGCTGTCGTTCTCGCCAGACTTCATCTTCAACAATATCTTCAACTTCAAGTATAAAGGTATGAAGGTTAGCATCCAGAGTCAGTATGTAGGCGATCAGTATCTGACGAACACAGGCTATAAGAGCTATCAGACACTCGATGACAATGGCAAGCCCATCGATGTCAGTATGATGCTCGACGGACACTTTACCACCAATATCGACCTCAGCTATACGTTCAGCCTGAAGCAGTTTGGGGTGAAGGAACTCACGGCAGGTATCACTCTCTACAATATCTTTTCTGCCAAATTCGACAATAACGGTTGGGCAGCACCAGCCTTTACGAAGGAGAATGGCAAGCTGATTGCTACGGGCTGGGACAAATCCGACCAGTATGAGGCTGGTTTCGCACCTTCGGCACCATTCAATATGATGGCACATTTATCAATCAATTTCTAAATGGAGGAATTCTTAAGCGGGCATTGGCTCGACATATTGACAACGGTACTCGGCCTGATCTACATCTGGCTCGAGTATCGTGCGTCTATAGCCGCATCATCATGCCCGCACTCGATATATGGCTCTACTGGAGTCATGGTCTTTATGGCGATGCAGGTATGGCTGTCTATTACACCTTGGCAGCTGTCTATGGCTATGCGGTTTGGAAATTCGGACGCAAGAAGAATCAGACGACATCAGTGATGCCCATTACCCATACCCCAGCGAGACTTTATCTGCCTATCGTCGTGTTCTTCTTCGTGGCATGGGGACTCACGTATTATGTGCTGATAACCTGGACTAACTCTACAGTTCCAGTGTTAGACTCCTTCACGAATGCCCTGTCGTTTGTGGGGCTCTGGGCTCTGGCAAGGAAATATATCGAACAGTGGTTCTTCTGGATTGTTGTCGATGTGGTGTGTGCAGTCCTTTATGTGCAGAAGGGCATTCCTTTCAAGGCTGGACTTTACGGACTTTATGTCGTGATTGCCGTGATGGGATATTATAAGTGGAAAAGGTTGATGCAAGATGGAAAGTTATCCACTCATACATAAAATTGGCGATTTCGATGCAGTGATTTTGGCAAATGGTGATTTCCCTCAGACGGAGATGCCTCTGGACTTGTTGAGTCGGGCGCCGTTTGTCTGTGCCTGTGATGGTGCTGTCAACCACTATCCCCAGGCTGATGCCATCGTAGGCGATGGCGACTCTGTTCCAGAGAATCTGAGGAATCGTCTGATACAAATCGATGAACAGGAGGATAATGATCTGACAAAGGCTACTCGTTACTGTCTGTCGAACGGTATGAGGCGCATCATCTATCTGGGTACCACAGGCCAGCGCGAGGATCATACGTTGGGGAATATCTCGCTGATGGTCAGATATAGGCAGGAGATGGGAGCCGAACCTCTCCTGGCTTCAGATTACGGCTGGTTTGTCGTTGCGGAAAGCGAGTCGGAATTCGCATCTTTCAAAGGACAACAGGTGAGCATCTTCAACATGACTTGCAACGCGCTCTCTTCTGAAGGACTCCTTTGGCAAGCCTACCCTTATCGCCAGTGGTGGCAAGGCACACTTAACGAGGCAGCAGGTGATTCTTTTATGTTGAAAGGTGACGGGCTTTATCTGGTGTATCGCACCTATCAGGCTAAGGAGACTGCCTTAAAATAAAAATAATCCTTAGATAATTTGGCTATCTGCTTCATTTTACTTAATTTTGCAGCGGATTAATTCGAGAGGATATGCAGACAAACAGTCATTTATCACGATTAATTCACGATCAGGCAAAGGTTTATGGCGATCGTGAAGAGTTGATTTACAAAGATTTCGGTGGTTCTGAATGGAAGTCGCTGACATGGAATCAGTTCTCAGATACCGTTAAGAAAGTATCGAATGCCATGCTCAATTTGGGTGTGAAAGTGCAAGAGAATGTGGGCGTATTCTCGCAGAACTCCGTTCAGTATCTTTTCTGCGATTTTGGCGCATGGGGTATTCGTGCAGTTACCATCCCCTTCTATGCTACCAGTTCTGAGCAGCAAATCCAGTTTATGGTAAACGATGCTTCCGTGCGTTTTCTCTTCGTAGGTGAACAGGATCAGTACGACAAGGCACGTCGTGTGTTCTCTACTTGCAAAACGCTCGAACGTATCATTGTTTTCGATAAAAACGTGCGTATCTCTCCACAAGATACAAATGTGATGTATTTTGAGGACTTTCTGAAATTAGGTGATAATTACCCACGCCAGACGGAGGTGGAAGCCATCCAGGCAACTGCGTCGATGGACGATATTGCCAATATCCTTTATACGAGTGGTACGACAGGTGATTCGAAAGGTGTGATTCTGACTTGTGGCCAGTATCATGCAGCGATGGAAACCAATAATAAATGTGTGCCTGTTAACGAAAATGACCGTGTGCTGAACTTCTTGCCATTTACCCATATCTTTGAGAAAGGTTGGAAGATACTGTGTCTTACAAAAGGTGCTCGACTGATCGTGAATACCTATCCTTTGGAAGTGCAGCAATCGATGAAAGAGACCCATCCCACTTGTATGTCGAGCGTGCCTCGCTTCTGGGAGAAAGTGTTTATGGGCGTTGAGGAGAAGATTGAAAAGTCGAATGCTGCCAAGCGTAAGTTGTTTGGCCACGCCCTTCATGTAGGAAAGAAGCATAATATCGATTATCTGTCGAAAGGCAAGCGCCCACCATTGGCACTGCATCTGGAATACGAGATGCTCAACAAAACTGTATTCTCGTTAGTTCGTAAGGAACTGGGTTTGGAGAATGCCCATTTCTTCCCCACAGCAGGTGCGACGGTGAACCCGAAAGTGGAAGAATTTGTCCATTCCATCGGTATTAATATGATTGTTGGCTATGGTTTAACGGAAAGTCTGGCAACCGTAAGTTGTAATCATCTTGGTGAGCCGTTTACTGTTGGTGGCGTAGGTATCCCTATTGAAGGTATCGACATCAAGATTAGCGATGAGGGCGAAGTGCTCTTGAAAGGCCCAACCATTACAAGGGGTTATTATAACCGCGATGATCTGACGAAAGCTGCCTTTACGGAGGATGGCTATTTCAAAACGGGCGACTCGGGTTATCTGAAGGATGGTGAGCTGTTCTTGAAGGAGCGTATCAAGGATTTATATAAGACCTCGAATGGTAAGTATATTGCGCCACAGATGATAGAATCGAAGCTTTTAGTAGATAAGTATATCGATCAAATCGCGATTATTGCCGATCAGCGCAAGTTTGTTTCTGCCTTGATAATCCCTGTTTATCCGCTACTGGAAGAGTATGCCCGTGAGCATAAGATTCCATTTGAGAATCGTGAGCAGTTATGTGCAAATGAGCAGATTATTGCCATGATGAAGGAACGTATAGACACGCTTCAGCAGCAATTGGCTCACTACGAGCAGGTGAAGCGCTTTACCTTGCTGCCTCATAATTTTACGATGGAAAAAGGTGAGTTGACGAATACGCTTAAGATTAAGCGCCGTGTGCTGAATGTGAACTACGCTAAGGAAATTGAAGCGATGTACGCAGAGTAATTTTTTAGAGTTTATAGTTTGTAGATGATAACTCAAGACCAGTTAAAAGATGTGTTGGAGAGGGCAGATGCACTGCATCGCTACCTCGAGATAGATAAGAAAAAAATCGAGTACGAGGAGGAGGATCTTCGTACGCAAGCACCTGATTTTTGGGAAGACCGTAAGCGTGCTGAGGAGCAGATGAAGAAGGTAAAGGGCATCAAGAAATGGCTGGATGGCTATCAGGAGGTGCGTACCTTTGCCGACGAACTGCAATTGGCCTTCGACTTCTTCAAGGATGAGATGGTGACAGAAGAAGAGGTGGAAGACACCTACCAGAAAGCCATCAAGGCTATCGAAGATCTGGAATTGAAGAATATGCTCCGTCAGAAGGAAGACCCGATGGAGGCTGTTTTGAAGATTAATTCTGGTGCTGGTGGTACTGAAGCCCAAGACTGGGCCTCGATGCTGATGCGAATGTATATGCGCTGGGCTGAGGCACATGGTTATAAGGTAACGATATCCAACCTGCTCGATGGTGATGAGGCTGGTATTAAGAGTGTAACCATGCAGCTAGAGGGTGGCGAGTATGCCTATGGTTATCTGAAGAGCGAAAACGGTGTGCATCGTTTGGTTCGTGTTTCGCCCTTTAATGCCCAAGGTAAGCGTATGACCTCTTTTGCTTCTGTCTTTGTATCGCCATTGGTGGATGATACCATCGAGGTGTATGTTGACCCTGCCAAACTTTCTTGGGATACCTTCCGCAGTTCTGGCGCTGGTGGTCAGAATGTAAATAAGGTAGAGTCTGGTGTGCGTTTGCGCTATTGGTATACAGACCCTGATACGGGTGAAGAGGAGGAAATCCTGATAGAAAATACAGAAACCCGTGACCAGCCTAAGAATAAGGAGCGCGCCATGACATTGCTGAAATCTCAGTTGTATGATCGTGCCATGAAAAAGCGATTAGAAGCTCAGGCTAAGATCGAGGCTGGTAAGAAAAAGATAGAATGGGGTAGTCAGATTCGCAGTTACGTGTTTGATGACCGTCGTGTAAAAGACCATCGTACCAACTATCAGACCACTGATGTGGATGGTGTGATGGATGGCAAGATCGACGATTTTATCAAGGCTTACCTGATGGAATTCCCTGTGAATGACGAAGAGAATTAAAGATTAAACATTAAATATTAGATTATGGCACAAATTGCAAGAGAGAAGAAGGCAGCTGTTAAGAAGGTTGCTTACGAGAAGAAACAAGAGGAAGGTGGTAAGAAGGTGATGAGTTGGATTTTTGGTGTGCTGATTGCACTCGCCGTCCTGTTTGTGGCTTATTCTATTTTCATCGTTGCTTAATGGGCGTTGAAATAGAGCGCAAATTCCTTGTCAGAGGTGATGACTACAAAAAGCAGGCTTATGCCAGTAGTCGTATCTGTCAAGGGTATATCTGCAGTAGTCGCGGACGTACCGTCAGGGTACGCATCCGTGACAACCGTGGGTATTTAACCATTAAAGGTCCTTCTGATAATGGTGGTCTCAGTCGTTTTGAGTTTGAGAAAGAAATCACGCTTGAAGAGGCAGAGCAACTGATGAAGCTTTGCGAACCTGGTATCATCGACAAAACCCGTTATCTCGTAAAGAGTGGTCATCATACCTTTGAGGTGGATGAGTTTTATGGCGAGAACGAAGGTTTGGTGATGGCCGAGGTAGAGCTGCAATCGGAGGATGAAGCCTTTGAAAAACCCGATTTCATCGGAGATGAAGTGACGGGTGATCACAGATACTATAACTCACACTTATTAAAGAATCCGTTCAGTGTTTGGGGCGGAGCAAAAGCATCAGCAAGCCCAGAATCGCAGCCAGTGTAACACCTGTAGCGTTTGCAGCCAAGTCGAGCCAATCGCCATTGCGATGGCCACCTGTACAATATTCCTGTAATCCACTCATGATAATGGGGGCGAGCCATCCCCAGAAAAACAACTTTTCGTAGTCTGCTTGTCTGTGTTTAATCATATATTCTATCCAAACTACCAAAAAAGAGGCACCATACATGGTGATATGCACCCATTTGTCAATAAACTCTACGTTGTCGAGTGGTGTCTTGGGGAAAACGGGGGCGAGTGAAAGTACCCAAATAAAAAGGATACAGACACTTGAAAAAGGGTATTTTTTTACGAAATGAAAGAATAATCTCATATTTACTTGCAATTTTGGTGCAAAATTAAGAAAAAATTTATATTTTTGCAAGCGATTTATGTGAAAAGTGAATATGGCAAAACTGGAAAGAGCAAATAGGCGTCATACTGGCTACGGCAGGATCTGCTGTTGGCTTGGGTAATATTTGGCGATTCCCTTATATGACAGGTCAAAACGGTGGTGCCGTTTTTATTCTGATCTACATCTTTTGTGTATTGTTGCTTGGCATCCCTTGTATGATCAGCGAGTTTATTATTGGTCGTTATGGTCAGGCTAATACAGCTCGTGCGTTTCGCAAGATATCGGGCGACAGCATGTGGTCGCTGATAGGCTATATGGGGGTATTGACAGGTTTCCTGATTTCCGGTTATTATGCAGTTGTTTCAGGTTGGTGTCTGGAATATGTATGGGCTTCGCTTTTAATGAAGTTGCAAGGTAATCCTGAATCCATACAGCAATATTTTGTCACATTCTCACAAGACCCCATCAAACCAGTGTTCTGGACTTTGCTCATCCTGATAGCTACTTATCTGATTATTGAGAATGGTGTTCGTAATGGCATTGAGCGAGCTTCAAAGCTCATGATGCCCACCTTATTTATATTATTATTGGTGATAGTTGTGGCTTCGTGCTTGTTGCCGAATGCTGATAAAGGTATTGAGTTCTTGTTTAAGCCTGATTTGTCGAAGTTTAACAGTGATGTATTTTTAGCAGCTTTGGGACAATCGTTCTACTCTATGAGTATCGCTATGGGTTGTATCTGTACCTATGCCAGCTATTTCTCGAAACAAACTAATTTGGCAAAGTCTGCTTTCCAAATAGGTATTATTGATTTTTTGGTGGCACTTTTGGCAGGATTGCTCATCTTCCCGGCAGCATTCTCAATAGGCGTTAATCCAGATAGCGGTCCTTCTCTAATCTTTATTACTTTGCCAAATGTATTCCAACAGGCCTTTCATGGATTCGCAGCCTTTGGCTATCTCATTTCAGTTTTGTTTTATGTGCTCTTGTCGATGGCTGCACTTACCTCTTTGATGTCACTCCACGAAGTAAGTACAGCTTTCCTGGAAGAGGAATTGGGCACCACCCGTAAGCGTGCAGCTATATTGGTGACGCTGGGTTGTATCATCGTAGGAACCATTTGCTCATTGTCTCTGGGGCCTTGGCGCGACTTGCTCTTCTTTAATATGACCATTTTCGATTTGTTCGACTTCGTCACAGGCCAGCTCTTCTTGCCAATCGTTGGCTTCCTGACTTGTATCTTTATAGGTTGGTTTGTGCCTCATAAGATTGTGAGGGATGAGTTTACCAATATGGGAACATTGCGCAATGAAGGATCACTACATATATACCTCTTCCTTGTGAAGTATGTATGCCCGGTTTGTATTTTGTTTATCTTCTTGCATCAGTTGGGTTGGTTATAAATGGAGAAAAGAGGTACTTTTGGAAGTAAGATTGCTATCGTCCTAGCCACAGCGGGTTCTGCTGTAGGCTTGGGTAATATCTGGCGCTTCCCCTTTATGACTGGTCATAATGGAGGTGCAGCTTTCATTCTTGTGTATTTTGCCTGTGTGTTTTTGCTGGGCATCCCCGGTATGGTGAGTGAGTTTATTGTAGGGCGTCATTCCCAGACCAATGCAGCCCGTGCTTATGGTAATATTGGTGGCAAGCGATGGCGAATCATTGGCTATCTGGGAATTCTTACTTCAACCATTATCCTTGGTTTTTATGCCGTGGTTGCAGGCTGGTGCTTGCAGTATCTTGTTGCCTCGATAATGGGCAGGCTGAATGGCGATGCCACCTATATTATAGATTGTTTCAAGTCGTTCTCCAGCGATCCGATACGTCCCTGTTTATGGGCTTTGGGATTTATCTTGATTACGCATGTAGTGATTACAAAGGGCGTGAATCAGGGTATCGAGCGTGCTTCCAAACTACTGATGCCGCTCCTTTTGATATTGCTGTTGATTCTGGTGGTTGCTTCATGTTTGCTCCCTGGTGCAATAGGAGGTATCAAGTTCCTTATGATGCCTGATTTCTCTAAGGTCGGCAAGGCTGTTTTCTTGGAGGCACTAGGACAGGCGTTCTTCTCGTTGAGTCTTGGCACAGCATGTCTTTGTACTTATGCTTCCTACTTTAAGCGCGATACGAATCTGTTGAGATCAGCAACGCAGATTGCTTTTCTCGATTCGTTTATCGCTATTTTGGCTGGTTTGATGATTTTCCCTGCAGCTTTTTCCGTTGGCATACAACCAGATAGTGGCCCGTCGCTGATTTTTATTACGTTGCCGAATGTATTTCAGCAAGCCTTTAGTGCGATGCCGATTGCAGGTTATGTGATTGCGATACTTTTCTATGCCTTATTGGTGTTTGCTGCGTTAACTTCCACCATATCCATGCATGAGATAGGTACAGCTTTCTTCCATGAGGAGTTGAAGTTGCCCCGTCAGCGTGCTGCTTGGATTATCACAACAGTGTGCTCATTGATAGCCATCTTCTGTTCCTTGTCGGTAGGTGCCTATAGTGAACTCAAGGTCTTTGGTATGTCGCTGATGGATTTCTGCGATTCCCTCACAGCACAAATCATGTTGCCGGTGGGTGCATTCCTTACAAGCATTATGTTAGGTTGGTTTGTGAGTCGCCAATTGGTACAAGAGGAATTTACCAATAACGGGGTCTTGAAAGCCACGTTCTTTAAAGCATATCTTTTCTCTATCCGATACATCGTGCCTCTTTGTATCGTTTTGATTTTCCTCCATCAGTTCGGGTTGATATGATACGGGAGTTCTTCTATCTTCAGAAGTCCGATCGTAAGGTCGTGCTTACTTTGCTGCTTGTTATCGTTGTGGCATTGGGTGTTATTTTCCTTACTGGTGATGGTGAGGAACGATCAAATGGGTTATTACCAGCAGATACGGTTCCGGAGAAAGTCCATCGCGATTCATCAAAACGCTATCATGACTATCCAAAGAAAGTGTATTATCGTACCAAAGTGGTTTATCGCGATACGGCTTTCCGACGTGCCATGCATAAGGATTTCCCTGAATCGAGAGACTCACTTGTTTCCAGATATCCTGTAAAAATCAAAGAAGGTGAACATATCGTACTGAATACAGCAGATACTACAGCTTTGAAAACGGTGCCTGGCATCGGTCCTTATTTTGCCAAACGTATTGTGCAGTATGGTGAGCGTCTTGGTGGCTATGTGAGTGTGGATCAGCTCGATGAAATCGAAGGTTTTCCATTAGATTCGAAAGATTTCTTCGTTATTCAGGATGCCACGCCACAGAAACTGAATGTCAATACGCTATCGCTGAACGAACTGAAGAAGCACCCTTATATCAATTTCTATCAGGCACGTGCTATTACAGATTACAGAAGGCTGCATGGACCTTTGCGATCTCTTAATGATCTTCGACTCTCTCGAGACTTCCCTCCTGAAGCTATCGCCCGCTTAGCTCCCTATGTTGAGTTCTAAATGGCGTTTTTTATTCCCAACGTGGGAATGTTTTGTTCCCAGTGTGGGAACATTTTATTCCCAGTATGGGAACAATTTGTTTTCAAAAAGTAGCTGTAAAGTTTGGCGCTTTCGGCTTTTTTGATTAACTTTGCCCACGTAAACTTAAAGCTTAACAGATATGTTTGGACTTGGAATGCAAGAAATACTCGTTATAGCACTCATTATCTTACTGCTTTTCGGTGGTAAGAAGATTCCTGAACTGATGAAAGGCCTGGGTAAAGGCGTGAAGAGTTTTAAGGAGGGTATGAATGAGGTAAAGGACCTTACAGAGGATAAGAAAGACGAGAAGAAGGATGAGTGATCAGGACTCTGCCACTGGAGGTATGACGTTTTGGGATCATCTCGATGAACTCAGATCAGTAATCATCCGGATGCTTATTGTTGTGGTAGTGGCCACTGTGGTAGCATTCAGTTTGAAGGACGAGTTGTTTGCTGTGGTTTTGGCGCCTCGCTCGAGTGATTTTATCACATATCGCTTGATGGGAGTTGAACCATTTAGCATTCATTTGATGAATACAGGCTTAACTGAGCAGTTCATGATGCATCTGAAGACCGCTATGTATGTAGGTGTGCTTGTGGCCTTACCTTATATTATATATGTGCTCTTCCGATTTGTTTCGCCAGCGCTCTATGACAATGAAAGGAAATATGCCACGTTGCTTTGTACCAGCGGCTACTTGATGTTTATGCTGGGAACGGCACTGAATTATTGGCTGATCTTCCCACTGACGGTGAAGTTTCTGGGCACGTATCAGGTAAGTCCCGATGTGGCGAATATGCTGACCTTGCAGTCGTATATGGAAACCCTGCTGATGATGAATCTGTTGATGGGTATTGTCTTTGAACTCCCAGTGGTGAGTTGGTTATTAGGTCGTATGGGTTTAGTGAATGCCCAGATGATGCAGTCGATGCGAAAGCATGCGGTGGTAGCGATACTTGTTGTAGCTGCAATCATCACGCCTACCACTGATGCATTTACGCTCTTTGTGGTGGCCCTGCCAATATGGCTTCTCTATGAACTGAGTATCGTGATTGTACGATTGTCTCAAAATAAAACTAAACAAATACTTTAAGATTATGCTTCGTAAAATTAGAACAATCCTTGCAGCGGTGTTCTTCGTATTGATCACCCTTTTGTTCCTCGACTTCACGGGGACATTGCATCATTGGCTGAGCTGGATGGCAAAGATCCAGTTCTTGCCTGCTGTGATGGCGCTCAACATGGTAGTTGTTGTAGCACTCATCGTCCTGACGTTGATATTCGGACGTATCTATTGCTCGATTATCTGCCCGTTAGGTGTCTTTCAAGACATTTTAGCCCGATTCCATCGAAAAAAGAACAAGTACAATCATTCTAAAGAGGTGCGTTGGTTGCGCTATCCTATGTTGGTGGTATTTGTGATTGCCGGTGTTGCTGGGATAGGTTCACTCTTTCAATTGCTGGCGCCATATAGTGCCTATGGCCGTATCGCAACCATGATTTTCCAGCCTATTTGGAAAGCTGGCAATAATCTCTTGGCGATGGCAGCAGAGCATTATGAGAGCTATGCCTTCTATAGTGTGGATACTTGGATGCGCTCATTGCCAGTATTGATAATCGCAGCTGTTACATTGGTGATACTCTTTGTATTGGCATGGCGTGGAGGTCGTACATATTGCAATACCATTTGTCCCGTAGGAACGATTCTTTCGCTCTTCGCCCGTTTCTCATGGCTGAAGATACGCTTCGATGAGGATAAGTGCAAGAACTGTTCGCTTTGCTCCAAGAATTGCAAGGCTGCTTGTATCGACTTTAAGACACACAGCGTGGATTATAGTCGTTGCGTGGTATGTGGCAATTGTATCGATAGCTGTAAATTTGGGGCGCTTAGATATGATAATGCTAAGCTCCATTCGAAAGCAAATTCAGAAAAGACAGGCTCTCCAGTCGATGCGTCTAAGCGATCGTTCCTTTTGGCATCAGCTTTAGTATCTACTGCAGCAATGGCCCAGAAAAAGGAAAAGTTGATGGATGGTGGCTTGGCAGAGATAGAAGATAAGGTGGCTCCAGAGCGACAGACACCATTGACGCCTCCAGGCTCACTCTCGTTCAACCATTTCGCACAGCATTGTACAGGTTGTCAGCTCTGTGTTTCAGAGTGTCCAAATCAGGTGCTTCGTCCCTCTTCTGATCTGATGCATCTCATGTTGCCCGTCATGTCGTATGAGCATGGACATTGTCGCCCAGAGTGTACCCGTTGTTCTGAAGTTTGTCCTGCTGGTGCTATTATCAAGGTGGATAAGCCTGAAAAGTCCTCTATCCAGATAGGTCATGCTGTGTGGATTAAGAAGAATTGTGTAGTGCTGACCGATGAAGTGGAGTGTGGCAACTGTGCGCGCCATTGTCCTGCTGGTGCCATCGAAATGGTACCCCTCGATGCCGATAATGAAGAATCACCCATGGTGCCAGCTATCAACGAGTCAGCTTGTATCGGTTGTGGTGCCTGTGAGTATGTTTGTCCGTCGCGTCCGTTCTCGGCTATCTTTGTCGAGGGCCACGAAGTTCACAAGAAAATTTAGTAAGGAGGAAGTATTATGGAGAAAAAGAATATATCGCGCCGTTCGTTCCTGAAGCTCTTCGGAGCGGGAAGTGTAGCTACAGCTGCTACGTTGGCAGGGTGTAAAGGTGGTAATAAAGCTGCTAATCAGGCTACTGAAGAATATAAGAACCAGGTAGAACCTCCTGTAGGTCAGATGACCTATCGTGAGAATCCAAAGACGAAGGAGAAAGTTTCAATCTTGGGCTATGGCATGATGCGATTGCCAACGAAGGTAGATAATAGCGACGAATTCGATCAGGATATGATCAACAAACAGATAGATTATGCCATCGAACATGGTATGAACTATTTCGATACATCTCCTGTTTATTGTCAGGGAATGTCTGAGCGTTGTACAGGTATTGCCTTAAGTCGCCACAAGCGTAATGAATATTTCGTTGCCACCAAACTCTCGAACTTTAATCGTGACTATTGGCAGCGTGACAAGGCTATCGAAATGTATAAGAACTCGCTGAAGGAATTGCAGGTTGATTATATCGATTACTATCTGCTTCACTCCGTTGGTGGAAGTATGGATGAGTTTAGAGGTCGCTATATCGACAATGGCATTATTGATTATCTGATGAAGGAGCGCGAGGCTGGCAGAATCCGTAACCTTGGTTTCTCTTTCCACGGCAAACAGGCTGTTTTCGACGAGGTGCTTGCCTTGACAGATAAATACAATTGGGACTTTGTACAGATAGAGCTGAACTATCTGGACTGGAACTTTGCCAACGAGATAAGCAAGAACAATGTAGATGCCAGCTACCTTTATGAAGAACTCCATAAGCGAGGAATTCCTGCAGTGATTATGGAACCATTGTTGGGAGGTCGTTTGGCTAACCTGCCTCAGTATCTGGCTACAGAGTTGAAGAGTCATGCTCCAGAGCGCAGTGTGGCATCATGGGCCTTCCGCTATGCTGGTACACCAGAAGGTGTACTCACAGTACTCAGTGGTATGACCTATATGGAGCACCTGAAAGATAATCTTTTGAGTTATTGTCCACTTGTTCCGTTGTCTGATAAAGAGATGCGTTATCTAGATGACGAGGTGGCTCAGAAGATTGTAGGCTTGGAGAATATTCCTTGTAACGATTGCAAGTATTGCATGCCTTGTCCTTATGGTATCGATATTCCAGCTATCTTCGTACATTATAATAAATGTAAGAACGAGGGCTCGTTGCCTATGGGTGTAGGCGATAAGGAGTATCGCAAGCATCGTCGCCAATATCTGATATCTTTGGATCGTGTGGTACCTCGATTCCGCCAACCTGATCATTGTATTGGTTGTCATCAGTGCGAACCTCATTGTCCGCAGAACATCCGCATCACTCGTGAATTGCATAAAATCAGTGATATGATCGAACAGTTAAAGCGTGATCCGTTAGGCGAAGGTGAAGCCTAGATAAAAACAATAATCCCCGCCAAGAACTGGTGGGGATTATTGTATGCCTTCTGTTTTTATAGATTCTGTTACGAAATCAATATGGTGAGGATAAAACCTACATGGCAACCTGATAATGGTTTTTCGGCAAGGTCGAGCATCCCTCCTTGCTGAATCATCATCCGACGACTCAGAGAAAGACCAATACCGCTGCCACTACGCTTGGTGGTGAAGAAGGGAACAAAGAGCGACTGGCGGTTCTCTGCAGGGATAGGCAGACCATCATTGCCAATGTAAAGCTTCAATACATGGCTGTTTGTGGACTCCTTCATCTGCTCTGTCACCATTTTCTTCGCTTCTGCTTCCAATGCGTTCTTTGCCAGATTCATCAGCACTTGGCGCAGCATGCCTGCATCTGCACGGACTGTCTGATCTGTGGGGATGCTTACCTCCCATGTCAGTTCTGGGTAGGCCTTGCAGACTTCATCAAGCACTGGACGAAGAGACACGTCTTCCAACACAGGTTTCTCCAGTTGAGACATCTTACGGTAATTAGCCACGAATTCGCTCAAATGACGGCTGGTGTCGAAGATGGCCTGAATGCCAGGTTCAAGAGGAGTGCCTTTCACATCATCGCGGCTAAGCATGGACTGGCTGATACTGGTAATAGGAGCTGTGGCGTTCATCATCTCATGGGTCAACACACGGGTTAGCCGTTCCCATGATTCCACCTCATTCTGATTCACTTGCTGACGGATGTTCTCTCCCAGTTGGTTCAGCGTCTGCTGCATGGCCCGTTCTCCTGGGAGCAGGCCATCGGTAGGAAGACGGAAGGTGAAGTCACGATTGCGTATCGCCTCCTGCATCAGATGGGCACGTATCTTCAGCGAGTGCTGCCGACGAACAGTCCAGGCGATGAGCGCAGCCAACAAAATACCTGTGATAATAAAGAGCCACATCATAACCGTCGCATCTTATTATAAAGTGTCTGTCGCGTGATGCCAAGGAGTTCTGCAGCCTGTGTGAGATTGCCATGACAGTGGTCAATGGTTCGACGGATGTGTTCCTTTTCCATCTCATCGAGGCTGATGATTTCGTTCTGCATATCGAGCACATCCTTCAGCTTGCGTACCAGTTCATCATTGTCCCAC
>CAJOGK010000080.1 GCA_905234145.1 uncultured Prevotella sp.
CGACTTCGGTTTCTGGGATCAGAAGAAGCACGACTTCAAGGACAAGCCACTGGTTGACTTGCTCATGAACAGCAAAGCTCTCGAAGAATAAGAAAAAAGTAATCCTCACCAATCTCCGGTGAGGATTCTTTTTCTCCCCACATTTGCTTGATAAATACATTCAGGAAGTAACGAGATACATAACGGAAGCTAAAAGTTAAAAAAGACTATCACATGCGCAAATAAAACAGTCCCAAACCATGATTTCACACTTTTTTCTTTATCTTTGCACAACCAAGCATAACAGAAAACGAGGGTATACACGTGTTTGATTATAACGAGAACAGCTTGAAATGGGTAAACCATACAGATGCTTTTAAAGAGCACAGCAGTCATATCTCTTGTTTCTACCTCGACAATAATAATACGATGTGGGTAGGTTCTGCCAAACTTGGCATCGCCTTCACAGATCTGTGTGCACCTACTTTCGATTTTGTCTCTACTGGCAATACCGAAGACGTAAGCTGTTTGATGCTAGACCATAACGAACTGCTATGGATCGGATTTGACGGTAACGGTATGATGATAAAGCAGAAAAATGGTGGCATTACCAACCTGAAGGCATCACAACAGCAGTTGCCATCCGACATTATAACCTCAATGGTTACCCTATCCGACGGCACGATACTGGCAGGTACCTATGGTAGTGGTATCGCTAAGTATGACGGAAAACGGTTTGTGCCAATATACACCGATTACCCCATTTTAAAATATATCAAGGATATTGTATCTGATTCGAAAGGTGACCTATGGGTGGCAACAGTTGATAAAGGCGTGGTAAAATTGACCCCCGATGGGAAAAAGATCTCCTATTATAATAACTATATCGTGCGCTACAAGCGTAGCATTGTGCTTTATCTCAATTACCGTCATATCCGTAACGCTATTTCTAACCTTGTGCACTATGACCCAGAGACTGGTGGGAGTATCTCAAGACCAGAAAATATCAATGGTAACTGGAATGTCAACGGTGGCTTTACTTTCAATACCGCCCTCGATTCAACAGCCCATTGGAATATAGGTACCGATACTCGCATGAGATATAACAACTTTGTAAGCTATGTGGCACAGGAGCAGGCTGATGCTGAAAAAAACACCACACGAACCATCAATCTTAACGAGCGATTGTCTGTGGGCTATCGTAACGACTGGTTGGAAGTTACCCTCGATGGAAATCTCAACTACCAGCATACACGCAACGAACTGCAACCCAATGCCAACCTCGATACTTGGCAGATTAACTACGGTGGTCAATTCCTCGTGCGCCTACCACTCGATTTCGAGTTAAGCATGAACCTGCATGAGCGCAGTCGTCGTGGTTATAATGATGACTCGATGAACACGAACGAATTGATATGGAACGGCCAGATTTCTAAGCCTTTCCTGAAAAACAAGTCACTCATTGTTGCCCTCAATTTCTACGATCTCCTTGGTCAGCAGTCTAACTACGAGCGCTGGGTAAATGCCACAAGTCGCACAGACACGCGCTATAACAGTGTCAACAGCTATGCCATGCTCCATGTACGCTATCGCCTTAATATCTTTGGCGGGAAGGTGGATACAGAGGGCCGCTACGATAAGAAATGGGGTAACCGCGACAATCGTAACCGAGGTGGCGGTTTTGGTGGTTGGAGAAGATAATTGTAGCTTTTCTGTCCGTTTTGTATTACATTACTTCCCTTACGTATCTATAATACAAATGGGAAGTAATACAATACACCAATATTTGCAAAATTCATGTAATGTTACTACCTTTGCACAAAGAACCAACACTACACTACAATAAAATAGTAAACAATGTGTTTAAAATTCGGTTGATACTTGAACCATACGGTTCATTGGTTAAATTAATTAGTTAGTTTATGAAAGAAGGCGCGATGTGATATCGCGCCTTTTTTATGTATGCGGTGGACGATATTGCCCTGCTGCAAGCGCCACCATGCAGCAAAGCATCACAAAGATCGACAAGGCGATACCTAGCACACAACCAGCAACGCACCACCAGCGACGCACGATAATTGCCGCTACCAATTGGCCGAATTGGATAGGAAGCATTACACAAGTGCCCAAAATAGCCAGCGTCATCAAGTTACGGCTATCATTCATCGCAGCGATCACAGCCCCTATCGACAGCGAGATAAACAGCACCATACTCAGTGCCCACCATCGGGCAAAAGTGCCCAGTCGTTTCTTTGTTATTTCTTTCATATTGCGCCTGACTGTTATGTAGTTACGGATGCAAAAATACGAAAAATAAAGCAAAAATCACAAATTTAATAGGGATTTTCATGAGAAAAACCTAACTTTGCAGCCAATATACAATAAGAGAGCGAAAAAAGCATGATAAAATTAGGAATTGTATCGCCGTGCTATAACGAGGAGGAAGTGCTTGCTTCTACCGTCAGCCGTCTCACAGAGCTGTATAATAACCTTATCGCCAAAGGTAAGATTTCAAAAGACAGCCTTATCGTGTTTGTAAACGATGGCAGTAAGGACAAGACGTGGGAGATTATCAAGAGCTTCTACCAGCGTAATCCTTTTGTAAGAGGCATCGACCTGGCTAACAACGTGGGCCACCAGAATGCCATCATGGCTGGTATGATGACTGCTAAGGAATGGGTAGACGGTGTGATTACCATCGATGCCGACTTACAAGACGATATCAACGCCATTGAGACCATGATTGAGAATTACGAGCAGGGCTACGACATCGTATATGGTGTGAAGGTATCAAGAACTGCCGACCCTGTATTGAAGCGATTCACAGCTCAGGTGTTCTACAAAATCCAGCAGAACATGGGCATCGAGATGGTATTCAACCATGCCGATTTCAGGTTTATGAGCAAGAAGGCGCTCGATATTCTGGAAGGCTACAAAGAGCGTAACCTGTATCTGCGAGGTATCATTCCGATGATAGGACTAAACGCCACAACAGTAGAAGACGTGATTAGTGAGCGCACCGCTGGCGCATCGAAATACACTGTTAAAAAGATGTTGCATCTGGCGCTTGATGGCATTACATCATTCTCCATCAAACCCATCTACAACATCGTTTACCTGGGTATCATCTTCCTGTTTATCAGTTTCTGCATCGGTATCTATGTGATTCACGCTATCATAGCAGGCACTTCAGTACCAGGATGGTCATCGCTGATACTGAGTGTCTGGTTTGTAGGAGGCTTCATTTTAATTTGCATCGGTATCATTGGCGTTTATATCGGTAAGATATACAACGAAGTAAAAATGCGTCCGCTTTATAATATTAAGGATGTATTAGAATGATACCTTACTTCTATAGAATTTCTCAAGGGTGCGATAAGCATTCTCCTTTTCTGGAGAAGCAACTTCTGCACTCTTCACATCAATCTTCATCACAGGAGCAGACTCGATATTCTGCGTGGTGATTGGGGTCCACTGTGGAAGTCCTTCGCCATTGGGATTACCCGTCTTGCAGAAGTTGGCATAGTAAGTAAGGAACAGCTTCGAGATGGCATAATCCTCTTCCTGCCAGTCATAATACTCGTTGGTTTTGAGATTTCCCATGGCATACTCAATATCAGCTGAATGTACGGCACCTGGGGCAATCGCAGGCTGCTGAGCCTCAGCTTTTTTCTCTTCGGCAGTCTTCTCACGCACACCTCCAGCAAGGGCACCTACCTTGTCGCCCATCTTGGCAGATACCTGAGGACGCGGGTGCATATAATGATAGCGATAAACGGGTTGACCAGCCTTTGCCTGGTAATCGCACACTTTCCAAGTGGGGAAGCCTGTAAAGAGGTCGGAAGCGAGGTCAAGACCTTTCTGACTCAACACGTCCTCGTCAGTCTCGATGCCGTACGCCTTGAAGATCTCGTCTGTCATATCACCAAACGTAGCCTTCATGGCGTTCTTATAATTCTTTAAGGTAGGTGCTTGACCAGCGAGCGCCTGTGCTGGATGGCCTTCGAGCGAGTTCCAACCAGCCAAAAGCGGTACTTGTGCCTGATCGCCCTTCTCGAAGACATCATCGGCACTCTCTTTCATAAAGTAACCATCAATCACCACGCTGGCCATACCCTTTGGAGGCAGGAGCTTCTGAAGAGAATCAGCATTCAAGGCCATGGCATCAGTCAGACTGGCGATACCTGCCTGCTTCAACAAATCAACACCAGCAGCATCAGCATCTGCCTGAGAAGCAGCCTTATAGGGAAGCACCTCAGCACCTGATGAGAGCATCGCACCGGCAATCAAGTCCTTGGAAAGCGGAGAACACATCAGGAGCGATACCGAGAAAGAACCTGCCGATTCGCCCACGATGGTAATCTTTGCAGGGTCACCGCCAAAAGCCTGAATATTTTCTTTAACCCACTTGATGGCAGCCACTTGGTCGAGGAAACCAAAGTTACCACTTCCCTTATAGTCAGAAGCTGCAGTAAGTTCGGGGTGGGCAAAGAAGCCGAATACGCCTTCACGATAGTTGGCTGTTACACCGATAACACCTTCCTTGGCAATGGCGCCTCCATCGTAACGTGGCTCACTGCCAGAACCTGCCATCAGTCCGCCACCATTAAAATAAATAAGTACGGGAAGGGCATCGGTAGTTGTCTTTGCTGTCGTCCAGATGTTGAGATAGAGACAGTCTTCGCTGCGCTTAGGACCACGGAAAGCCATATCGCCGAAAACATCGAGCTGCATGGGGTCGTCGCCAAACCACATGGCTTCACGAACACCTTCCCAAGGCTGAACGGGCTGTGGCGCTTTCCATCGAAGCTCGCCAACAGGGGCCTGTGCGAAAGGAACGCCTAGGAACTTCTTTACACCATCCTCTTCGAAACCTTTGAGGATACCATTCTGGGTTTTTACTTGAAGGGTTACTTCCTCTCCCTCCTTCTGATTGCTGCAGGCACTAAAGAGTGCCATACAAGTGATGGCAAGCATCGCAAACGCATTGGTCTTAGTCATAATCATATTAATTGAATTGGTGGAATGATTTTTTTAATCTTGCATTTGGGTACAAAATTAGCAATTTTCTTGGATAATTGCAAATTTATCGCCATTTAAATTTTGGTGGTTTCAGAAATAATACCTATCTTTGCAGCAGAAAAAAGATTGATATGAAGATTCGTCGTGTTATATTTTTGATATTGGCTTTTTCTATGTTCCTGTCCGCTTCTGCACAGGAGAAAAGGTCATTTTGGGATCATGGTGTAGGCAAGTTGCTTAAATCTGCCGATGATATGCTTAATCGTATGCAGGACGCGGGTGTTGATACGAACTATATCCGCAAGCAAAAGTACGATCGCATGGTGTATCTTGGCTATTACGGCTATTTCCAGCAGCATGACATGACTTTTCCTGTATTGATTGAAGATACGGATATCCCTTTGGATATGCGATATATGCCCTCAAACATGGACGAGAAGAAATACATGATGGCCAATATCCACACCTACCAGACAGAGGTAGAGCTGGGTATCGACTGGCGAGGTATCAGTATCGAACTTCCTATTCCTATCCGTAACCGTTACAGCATGTCTTTTGGTCTTGCCAAGAACGGTTCGGTATGGGGCGCACGTATTCGATACAAGTCACTCCGGAATATGGAGGGTGTGCTCGATGATGCATTCAATCGGGCCATGTATCAATGGGATCGCAATGTGCAGAACCAGACTAACGACCCGGCTATTACCTCAGAAAGCACCATTCCTTCAGGCGAGATCGACCTTAAGATTTTCTATGTCGAAGGCTATTATGTGTTTAACAATAAGAGGTTCAGTCTTGCGGCGGGCGCATACGGCGATATGGTTCAGAAGCGCAGTGCCGGTAGCTTGTTTGTGATGGGCAACTACTACCAGAGTCGTTTTGGTGCCAATAACCTCTTTAATCACGATCGCGACATCTTCCGTAACTGGAAAATCTCTTTCGGTCCCGGATACGGTTACAACTGGTCTATAAATGGTGGAAAAGTGTGTATCCACATGTCTGTGATTCCTATGATTTCCATTATTAATCATCTTACCCATAAGTTCTCCGATGGCGATGGCCCCAACGCTCGAATTGCTACCTCTACCGACCCTCGCTGGAACAATTATAATGCCCACTATTATGACGCAGTGGATAACGGCCGAAGCCGCTTTGTGTTCAACTATTATGGGCGTTTTGCCGTCAGCTACAGCTTCGACCGATTCCTGCTAAATTTTCTCATGAATTATCGCCAGTATCTCTATAGAAACAATTCCGATACAGAGATCAACAATCGCGAGGCCGATGCGCAAGTTAACTTCGGATTCCGATTTTAGCAACAACTTCATGGAGATTCACAAGAAGTCTGTACAAAAAAAGTGAGAAATGTTTGGCTATATCAGGAAATAGATGTATTTTTGCATCGAATTATAAATTGATTGCATTATGTGCACTCACAAACTAAAATACTAAAAACCTATGAATAAGAACGAGAAGTTTGTCATTTCGATTAATCGTGAGTTAGGAAGTGGTGGTCGCACCGTTGGTGAGATTTTAGCCCGCAAACTGGGTGTGAGCTTCTACGACAAGGCTCTGATTAAGGCTTTAGAAGAGAAGTATAACCTCACCGCCGAAGAGATTGAGAAGCTGAAAGGGCGCGAAATCAAATGGTGGGAAGGCTTCAAGCGCATCGCAGGCGTAGGCGAAGGATTAGTTGACAGCCAATACTGTCTTTCTAAATATGGTAAGCAGCCTGACGTGTTGACTACCGAAAACGTGTTTAAGGCAGAGACGGAAATCCTGCATGAAATTGCAAAGGAGGAATCATGTGTCATTGCCGGGCGTTGCGGCTTCTTCGTGTTCCGTAACCATCCTAATCATTTAAGCGTCCTCGTTCAGGCGCCGATGGCTTTCCGTGTGGCACGTATCACCGCCAAAAGGAATATCTCTGAGGATGAGGCCCGCAAAATCATCGAGAAGGTGGATAAGTTGCGCGAGAACTATGTGAAGCGATTCACTGGCACTTCTCGCTATGAAGCCCGTAACTACGACCTCGTTTTCAATACCGATGGCAAGACTGAGGAGCAGATCGCAAATCAGATTCTGATGTTCATTGAGTAATGCTGACCCATAAAGATTTGATTAAAAAAAGTTAAAGCACCGACAAAAACCGTTCATTAATTGCTAATTTTGGTATAAATGAACGATTTTTGTTAGTTAATGAAACAATTTTTAAAGGCAAATAAAAAAATTATTCGTATCTTTGCAGCACAATTTAATATTCATACATATAGGTTAATGGTTTTTGTTAATGGTTAAAGTTAAGGTAAACAGGTTATGATTAGCTCTTATAAGTTAATAATAACGGTTATAGTTTAGTTAGTAATTGCATCAATAGCGCTGCTCGTGAGAGTCGCGCTTATTTTTTGATATGTCGGGGTAGCAAAAAAGTCACTCATACATCCATTTTTAATTTCTTTAACCTAAAAAAAATTGTGTGCGCGCAAAAAGTTGAGAAATGAAGATTGATAGTTGAGAGATTTTTCGTAACTTTGCAGCCGATTAATAACAAGGATAATATTCACAAACTTAAAAAATAAAATTAGTAATATGGCAAAGTTAGATTTGACTCAGTATGGCATTACCGGTTCTACCGTAATTGCACACAATCCATCGTATGAGTACCTCTTCGCAGAGGAGACAAAGGCTGGTCTCGAGGGTTTCGACAAAGGCGTAAACACCGAGCTCAACGCTGTTAACGTTATGACTGGTATCTACACCGGCCGTTCACCTAAGGATAAGTACATCGTAAAGGATGCACAGAGTGAGGATAAGGTATGGTGGACATCTGAGGAATATAAGAACGACAACCACCCCATGAGCGAGGAGGTTTGGGCTAAAGTAAAGGAGATCGCCATCAAGGAGCTCTGCAACAAGGAGCTGTATGTGATGGACGCCTTCTGCGGTGCCAACGAGGCTACCCGTCTGCGCGTTCGTTTCATCGTGGAGGTTGCTTGGCAGGCTCACTTCGTAAAGAACATGTTCATTCAGCCAACAGCTGAGGAGCTCGAGAGCTTCGAGCCTAACTTCGTAATCTACAACGCTTCTAAGGCAAAGGTTGAGAACTACAAGGAGCTGGGTCTGAACTCAGAGACTTGCGTAGCTTTCAATACTTCAACCCGTGAGCAGTGCATCATCAACACTTGGTACGGTGGTGAGATGAAGAAGGGTATGTTCTCAATGATGAACTACTATCTGCCTCTGCAGGGTATCGCTTCTATGCACTGTTCTGCTAACACCGACATGGATGGTAAGAACACCGCTATCTTCTTCGGTCTGTCTGGTACAGGTAAGACCACCCTTTCTACCGATCCAAAGCGTCTGCTGATTGGT
>CAJOGK010000081.1 GCA_905234145.1 uncultured Prevotella sp.
TACCTGTGATACTCAGCGCACCATTAGCGCAGTGGGCAATGTAAAGTCCTCTTTCTTTGTCGTACATAGTAGTTCGGTTTTTAGTGAAAAAGGCTTCCCGTGCGGGAAGCCTTTATATCTTCTTAGTTATACTTTAAAATCTGTCCAGGCATCAAGCGGATGTTCTTGCCGATGCGATTCAGCTTGCAGAGCTTATCCACAGTGGTGTGGCACTTGCGGGCGATGGCTTGCAGGGTCTCACCTTTCTTAACCTTGTGGAAATGAACCTCGGGTGTGAACGATGCTTCAGGGGCTGCAATGGCCAATTCTGAATCATCATCCATTTCAAATTCATCGTCATCGTCATAGAAACGGCTATTGCTTATACCACGGGCATTGGCACCACGCAGACGAGTAGCCTGAGCTGATTCTGCAGCGTATTTGTTACGACGATAGGTGTAGAAGTCGCCCGTTACGTCCTGATTACGGAAGTCGAACATCAAGGCAGGGTTCAGAGCGATACCACAGATACGGGTTTCGAAGTGGAGGTGTGAACCTGTGCTACGACCAGTATTACCACCCAGTCCGATAGGATCACCAGCCTTTACTTCTTCGTTTTCGCTAACCAGTTGCTTAGACATGTGGCCATAATAGGTCTCCAAACCATTGTAGTGACGAATAACCACATACTTACCATAGCCTCTACGCTCATATTTCACGATACGTACCTTACCACTGAAAGCAGCACGGATGGTATCACCAATATATACTTTGATATCAAGACCCTTGTGCTGGCGTCCCCAACGTGCACCGAAGTTAGAAGTAACTACACGACTATCTGTAGGCATGCAGAAACCACGGAGGTCAATCGTTGTCTCATCGGGGATGGTGTTGCCCTGATAGTGGGTGAGAACATTGTCCCACTCCTCATAGAGGTCACCAGAAGGATTCTCGTATATTTCCTGTTCAATTAGTCTGTTGAGTGCAATAGAATCAACAGCTTTCATTTTACGATCTACGGGAGCCTGACGTGCTAACAGATCCTGACCCTGAGAGGGGAGAGAAGTGAACGACATCAATGCTAATATAAGCGTTGCTTTTAGAGATTTTTTTATCATCATTTGGTTTTGTTTGAGCTATTTGAAGCGAAAATCGCTGCAAAGGTATGAAGAATTTTTTAAAAAAGTGTAG
Organism: uncultured Prevotella sp.; assembly: GCA_905234145.1. Classification (GTDB taxonomy): domain Bacteria; phylum Bacteroidota; class Bacteroidia; order Bacteroidales; family Bacteroidaceae; genus Prevotella. The sequence goes on from CAJOGK010000081.1 coordinate 1,171, forward strand.
TAATGTGCATAAAATCCGTATGAATTAACATAGTTTAGAGTTATTTTAACACTTTATATTGTATACGTGCACGGAAATATTGTATGCGTACACGCTATGAAATAGCAGCCCAATTGATGTTCGTTTTGCGTAATTGGCGCAAGCGATACCACAATATAGCATACTTTTGCGAGGTGCAATCGGGGTCTTCTTCGATGATTTTCTGTGCCTCGTCACGTGCCATTTGCACAAGCTGTCCGTCGCGTGCAATATCGGCTATTTTCAGGTCGAAAGCCATTCCACTTTGTTGGGTGCCTTCCAAATCGCCAGGGCCACGGAGTTTTAAATCAGCCTCTGCGATACGAAAACCATCGTTGGTGTCGCACATGATGTCGATGCGCTTGCGGGTGTCTTCACTCAATTTGTAAGGTGTGACTAACACACAGAAGCTTTGGTCTGCACCACGCCCTACACGACCTCTAAGCTGATGGAGCTGTGAGAGTCCGAAACGCTGGGCTTCGAGGATAACCATCACGGAGGCATTAGGCACATTTACACCCACTTCGATAACGGTAGTGGCCACGAGTATCTGCGTCTCGCCGCTTACAAAGCGTTGCATTTCCTCTTCTTTCTCCTTGGGCTTCATCTTGCCATGCACCTTGCTAAGACGGAACTCCGGGAAGGCTTGTTTCAGCACCTCATAGCCATCTTCCAGATTCTTCAAGTCGCTCTTCTCACTTTCTTCGATGAGTGGAAACACGATGTACACTTGTCGTCCTTCACGAATTTGTTGACGGATACCATCATAGAGGAAGGTCATGCGCGAGTCGAACACATGAGTGGTGCGAACAGGTTTGCGACCAGGTGGCAATTCGTCGATGACACTCACGTCGAGATCGCCATAAAGTGTCATGGCGAGTGTGCGAGGGATGGGCGTTGCTGTCATCACCAAAACGTGGGGCGGATTGATGCTTTTACTCCAAAGTTTGGCTCGTTGGGCCACACCAAAGCGATGTTGCTCGTCGACCACGACAAACCCCAGACGAGCAAATTGCACGGTATCTTCGATTACCGCATGGGTACCTACAAGGATATGGATGGTGCCATCAAGCAGACCTTCAAGAACTTCCTCACGACGTTTGCCTTTTACGATACCAGTAAGCAAGGCTACACGGATGTCCATATCTTTCAGAAAACCCATAATCGTCTGCAAGTGTTGTTCTGCGAGGATTTCCGTGGGTGCCATGATGCAAGCCTGATACCCATTGTCGATGGCAATCAGCATCGACATGAGCGCTACCAATGTCTTGCCAGAGCCCACATCGCCTTGCAACAAACGGTTCATCTGTCGCCCACTACCCATGTCCTTGCGTATCTCTCGGATCACCCTTTTCTGGGCTCCAGTCAATGGGAAAGGCAGGTAGTTGTGATAGAATGTATTAAAGACCTCGCCCACCTGCGAGAATACGTAGCCTCGATATTTGCGTCGTTGGTCGCTGGCATATCTCACGATATTGAGTTGTACGAAAAAAAGTTCCTCGAACTTGAGTCTTACCCTGGCGCGCTCTAATTCCTTGACCTGTTGAGGATAATGCACGATGCGGAACGCCTCGTCGCGACTCATCAGATGAAGGGCCTGAGTCATGAAATCGGGTAGGGTTTCTGATAGGGGAGGAAGCTTCTCGATAAGTGTCTTCGTCAATCGCTCGATAGCCCTTGAGTTCAACCCACTTTTCTTCATCTTCTCCGTCGTGTTATAATACGGTTGAAGCCCCATCGTCGAGAGGTCTACCTTGGCTGCATCGTCTAAATCAGGATGGGTAAAGTTGATACGGTTATTAAAGACGGTAGGCTTTCCGAATACCAGATACTCCGTGCCTATTTTGTAATTCTGTTTAGCGTATTTGCCGCCATTAAACCAAGTCAGGTCGCAGATGCCCGTCCCATCGGTAAAGTGGGCCACGACACGCTCCTTATGTGCACCCATTGGGAAGGTCTCGAAACTCAGAATCTTGCCCACCACCTGTACAAAAGGCATGTCGCCAGTCAGTTCGTGAATGGTATATACCTTCGAACGGTCTACGTATTTATAAGGATAGTATTCCAATAGGTCACCATAGGTTTCGATGCCAAGTTCGTTGCTCAGCATCTTCTTGCGGTTAGGACCAACCCCAGGCAAATATTTGATGTCCTGATTGAGAATATCCATTCTTCGTTTAGAGTTTACAGAGCGCCTCTGCCACGACGATATCGTAGGGTGTCGTAATCTTGATGTTTTCGCGAATGCCTTCTACAAGGGTAATGGCGTGGCCATAACTCTCTACCACCGACGCATCATCGGTAAAGCCGTCATTATAAGGCTGACGATTTGCAGCTTTCAACAATTGGATGTCGAAGGTTTGCGGGGTCTGTACGAGGCGATAGTGATCCCTGGGAACGGTAATGGAGCCGTCAGACTTGAGTTGTCGCACGGTTTCTACCACGGGAATAACAGGGATAACCGCCTTTGCCGTGCGAGCTGTATCATAGCAATTACGAATCACGTCGATGCTGGGAAATGGGCGCACACCATCATGCACACCCACCACGCCCTCTGCATCATCGGGTACCAGGGCTAAGCCATTCTGTACAGAGTGGAATCGGGTTTGGCCACCGTTAGCCAACTGATAATCCACCTTGAAATCATACTGTTTGCAGAGTTCTTGCCAATAATCTTGTTGGGCTTCTGGTAGTACGAGTATGATCTGGAGCGCACTCGAATACGCCCTGAAGCGCTCTAGGGTGCGCATGAGTACGGGCTTGCCAGCGATAGGCAGAAACTGCTTGGGGATATCGCTCCCCATGCGCAAGCCCTTGCCTCCTGCTACTATGATTACGTAGTCCATCAGCGAGCCATCAGGTGTTTGAATCTCATGCCATCTGCAATCTGGTCTGAGGTCTGCTTGTCTACCAATTGTGCCAGTAATTCGTAAGCGTATGGGAATGCAGCTGCAGGCCCCTCAGCGGTGGTGATATTACCATCTACCGTTACCAGGTCACCTGTATATTCTGCCTTTGTGAGCATCTTCTCAAAGCCAGGGTAACAAGTGGCTTTCTTGCCATCGAGGATACCAAGTTGTGCCAGAACCACAGCAGGAGCGGCACAGATAGCTGAAACCTTCTTGCCAGCAGCAAACTGAGCCTTTACGGCCTCGCATACACCCTCGTGGGCAAAGAGATTGCTGGCTCCGGGCATACCACCAGGCAGCATCAGCAAATCGGCATCGCTATAGTTGGCTTCATCGAATAGGATATCGGCACAAATACTGACACCATGGGCTGACTCTACCATCACGTCAGCGTTGGTGCTAACCGTTAACACTTCTACACCACCACGGCGCAAAACATCTACTGGAATCAGAGCCTCGACATCCTCGAAGCCATCTGCTAAGAAAACATAAACTTTAGCCATAATCTTATCATTTTTGGGATTTCTGATTGCAAAGATACGAAATAAAATTGAAAAAAACATTCTTTCATTCTTTCATTCTTTCATTTTTTGTTATTTTTGCACCCAAAAGCAGAGATTATGGTATATCGTAAAATGAGATTTGCCCTTTTTGGTAATATTTATCAAACCAAGAAGTCGGCTTCGATTCAGAAAGTGCTCGCCTGTCTTTATGAGCGTGGCGCTGAGTTGTATGTGGATATGGAATATTACTATTTCCTGAAAGACAATCAGCGCATCAACGTGAATGCTGCCAAGGTGTTTACGGGTGATGACTTCGATGCAGATATCGTAATTTCGATGGGAGGCGATGGTACCTTCCTGAAGGCTGCGAGTCGGGTGCGCGAAAAAATGATTCCCATCGTGGGTGTGAATATGGGGCGCTTGGGATTCCTGGCTGATGTGAGTCCCAGCGATATCGAGAAATGTGTGGATGCCCTTTACGAAGAGGACTTCTCGATAGAGAATCGTGCCCTGATTCAGGTTACTACCGATGGCGAGTCGCTCGAAGGTTATAATTGTGCCCTCAACGATGTGGCCATCCTGAAGCGCGACACTGCTTCGATGATTTCTATCCGTGCCTCGGTCAATGGCGAGTATCTTACTACCTATCAGGCAGATGGCTTGGTGATCAGTTCGCCTACAGGTTCTACGGCTTATTCGCTCTCGAATGGTGGCCCGATAATCGTCCCTGGTACCAAGGTGTTCTCCATGACCGCAGTGGCTCCTCACTCTATGAATGTGCGTCCTATTGTGCTTTCTGATTCTTCGGAAATCTCTTTGACGGTAGAGAGTCGTAGCCACAATTTCCTGATAGCCATCGATGGCCGTTCTGAGAAATGCAAGGAGGGCACGAAAATCACTTTGCGACGTGCACCTTATGATGTGAAAGTGGTAAAGCGTAGCGACCAGCGCTATTTTACGACTTTGCGCGAGAAAATGATGTGGGGGGTTGATTTGAGATAGTCCCCCATATTTTTATATAAGATGTTCGCGCGAGGCGGAATCCTTAAACTGTGTTAAAGAATTGAAGATTTCTTCCAAAAAGTTTGGAGGGAAACGATAATAGTCTTACTTTTGCAGTGTACTATTAAAGTGGTACACTATTACAGAAGACAAAACGTTAAACATTAAAATATATGATTGAAGTAAACAACATCAGCTTTAAGTACGCAGGTCAGAAGAACCTGGTATTCGATGATTTCAGTTTGGAACTGAAGCAGGACAATATTTATGGTCTGCTGGGAAAGAACGGTACTGGTAAGAGCACGTTGCTTTATCTGATTAGTGGCTTGTTGCGCCCAAAGAAGGGTAGCGTTAGTTTTGATGGCGTCGAGACCAAGCTTCGCCAACCAGAAACCCTGAGCGAGATTTTCATCGTGCCCGAAGAGTTCGACTTGCCAGCGATGTCTTTAGATCAGTATGTAAAGATCAACGAACCTTTCTACCCTCGCTTTAGTCGTGAGGTGCTTGAGGCATGTCTGAAAGATTTCGAGCTCACTACTGATTTGAAACTCAATGCCCTTTCGATGGGACAGAAGAAGAAGGTGTTCATGAGCTTCGCCCTCGCTGCAAATACCAAGCTGTTGCTGATGGACGAGCCTACCAATGGCCTCGACATCCCTTCTAAGAGTCAGTTTCGCAAGGTGGTGGCGCAGTACATGACGGAGGATCGCACGCTGATCATCTCTACCCATCAGGTACACGATGTAGAGTCGCTTTTAGACCATATCCTGATTCTCTCGCCACAGAAATTGTTGCTGAATGCCTCGGTTGCTGATATTCAGGATAAGTATACCTTCGAGTATCGCACCCCTAGCGAGATGGATGATGTACTCTATGCAGAGCCTTCGCTTCAGGGCAATGCTGTGATTGCGCCTCGCAAGGCTGATAGCCCGGAGACTCAGGTAAATCTCGAATTGCTGTTCAATGCTGTAACCCAAGGTAAATTATGATACAATTCAATATAAACCGGTTTGGCAAGCTGGCGAAGTGGTCGCTCACAAACGATAAAGACTACCTCGTAAGGACTTTCCTTCAGGTGCTTGCTGTTCAAACGCTGATGTTCCTGCTCTTTACCACAGGTTTCATCATGGTGAACGGTCATCATCAGAACTATTTCTCTTGTGCGTTCCTCAGCATCATGTTTTTTGTATTTCTTGTTTTGATAGGTCCGTCTACGATGTTCTACAGCATGAAGAGCAAGCACGATATGCAATCACTCTTTCTGCTCCCGGCATCTAACCTTGAGAAGTATCTGATACGCTATTGCTCTTGGATTACCCTCATCCCCATTTTTATAGCAGCTTCTTTCTTTGCTGATCTGATTCAGTATGTGGTAAACTGGCTATTGGGACATGATAAGACGATGCTCGTAGCTTCAAAGATAATCTATCTGCTTGGTGAAAATACAGTTGTGTCGCCGAGATTGATAAATTCGTTGCTGGTAGTTGCTTTGTGGATTAACTCTTGGTATGCACTTGGAGGCACTTTCTTCCGCTCGCGCAAATATGCCTGGATTCTTTGCACGCTGTCTCTTATCGTGCTTGGTATGATTCTGTTTTGGTTGATGCCTTCTAACGTCCATTTTGAGATTAACGACCGTACTGATACGTTGACGATCGTCATCATTGATGCCATCTATCTCGCTTTGGTAATGCTTAACTTCTGGTTGTCATTCAAGTGCTTCTGTCGCACTCAGAACATTGGTAGGATTATAAACATTTGAGGATTATGAATAGTTTTAGCATAAAAAGATTTTGGAAGACCTTCTGCTGGATTATGAGCGTCGACTTTCGTAATCTGATGATATGGGCATTTGGCTTTACGCTGGGTATCTTCCTTGGAGAGTTGTTGTTCTTGATGTTTAACAGTATCGGTGGCGTTAGCGAGGGTTGGATTACTTCTACGGCAAACTTCTTTGTTGTATTCGTCATTATTGGTTTTGGCATCTGCACCAGCAATATTTTCGTTGGTTTCGGTAAGAAAACCAATCGCGAGGCCTTCCTTATGATGCCCGCTACGAATTTGGAGAAATTTCTGGCAGCAATGGTTTATGCCTCGTTGGTAGGTTTCCTGACGATATTCGTTGCATTCTGTCTGGGTGATACCCTGAGAATGGTGTTCCGTAGCGTGGTTTATGGCGATGCGTGGTTGTCTACCATTCCTGAGTTGCTGATTGATTTTACGCCTGATGCGGTTCTCTCTCCCCACTCACTGGGCTATCGCTTGATTTCGCTGGTATTCACGGGAACAATGATTGTATGGCTCCACTCCCTGTATACCCTTGGTGGTACCCTCTTGCGCAAGTATGCGTTTGTCATCGCCAGCATTGTGTTTATATTTAGTATGGTATGTTTGAGCTATTTGTGGAAGGTATATGGCTTCAGTATATTCCAGACGAATTATGAGCATGGTGAGTTGGTTTTTGAAGAGGCAGGTATCATGGCCTATATCCTCAGTGTGGTTTTCGTTTTACTCTCTGTATTCAATTACTGGGCTTCGTTCCGTATTTTCAAAGGATTTGAACTAATTACTAATAAATGGGTGAATTATGATTTTCACAAATGATAAACCGATTTACATCCAGATGGCCGATCGCTTATGCGACGAGATTCTCTCTGGCGTGTATCAAGACGATGATCGCATCCCCGTGCTGCTCGAGGTGAATACCAATACCGCAGTAAAGGCCTACGAACAGTTGGCACGCGAGGAAATCATCTACAATAAACGTGGCTTGGGCTACTTTGTAACCAAAGGTGCCAAAAAGCAGATTCTGAAAGCGCGCAAGACGGAGTTCATGAAAGAACGCTTGCCTGAGCTCTTCCGCCAAATGCGCCTGCTCGAGATTTCTATGGAAGATGTTGTGAATGCTTGGGAAAAGAAGTAGTTTTTAGTCTAAGGAATATAGGAATTTAGGAATAGGTGCTATGATCCTGATGATGTATTCCTAATGATATATTGCTGATAATATATTCCTAAATTCCTATATTCCTTAGACAAAAATCTCCCTCCTTCGAAATATTTCCCTAGATTTTGCAACTTTTCCCCAGAAAGATGCGTCTAACAAATAAAGAAACAAAGGTAAAAAGACTCAAATGATACATTTACAAGACATCAACAAGACCTATCAGGGCGCACAGCCGCTCCATGTATTGAAAGGCATCTCGCTCGACATCGCCAAAGGCGAGTTCGTGAGTATTATGGGTGCCTCTGGTTCTGGCAAGAGTACCTTATTAAATATATTAGGTATTCTCGACAATTACGACTCAGGTACTTACGAACTGGCTGGTGTGCCCATCTGGAACCTCTCAGAGCGCAAAGCTGCTGAGTATCGCAACAAGATGATAGGTTTTATTTTCCAGTCATTTAATCTCATCTCTTTCAAAACAGCCGTGGAAAACGTTGAGTTGCCATTATTTTATCAGGGGGTATCCAGAAAAAAGCGCCATCAGATGGCTCTCGAATATCTGGATCATCTTGGTCTGCTCGACTGGGCCAATCATTACCCCAACGAACTGTCGGGAGGACAGAAACAACGCGTGGCTATAGCCAGAGCACTCATCACCCGTCCACAGATCATCCTGGCCGATGAGCCTACGGGCGCATTAGACTCGAAGACCTCTGTGGAGGTGATGCAGTTGCTGAAACAGCTGAACAAGGAAGAGGGCATCACCATCGTTGTGGTTACGCACGAGAGTGGTGTTGCCAACGAGACGAATAAAATCATTCACATTAAGGATGGCGTGATCGGTAAGATTGAAGAGAATCTTAACCACGATGCTTCGCCCTTCGGAATCAACGGAATGATGAAATAACGACAACGGATTTATCGGATTAAACGGATGGCTTCGCATGGAAATAATCCGTGAAATCAGCGTAATCCGTTGTAGAAAGGAAATAGAAGGAATATGCGTGATGTATTAATTGAAATTTGGTCGACAGCCAGGCGGAACAAACTCCGCACGACGCTTACGGGTTTTGCTGTGGCGTGGGGCATCTTCATGATCATCGTGCTGCTGGGTGCAGGCAATGGTCTGATCAATGCCAACATGAAGCAGAACGAGGATTGGCTGTCTAACTCGATGGAGATTTACGGAGGGCGTACCTCGAAGCCTTATAATGGTTTGCAGGAAGGTCGCCGTATCCGACTCCAGACGCGAGATGTCGCTATGACTGAGAATGATTTTAAGGATCATGTCGACGAGGTAGGCTCGCTTTACAATGTCAGTGCTACCATCAGCTATGGCGAAGAATATATTGCTGGTTCGATTACAGGTGTCTATCCTGTGCATACAAAGATCAACAAGCATAATTTGGTTTGCGGACGCTTTATCAACGAGAACGACATGCTCGAAAGTCGTAAGGTACTCGTTATGAGCGATAAGCATGCCAAGGAACTCATGCCAAAGGATTTTAAGAGTCTGTTGGGTAAGAATGTGAAGGTAGGCGATTTCTCATTTAAGGTAGTGGGTATCTACAAGAATCGTGGCGATGGCGAAAGCGATATTTATTCCGCTTATACCGCTATCAAGCGTATCTATGGTGCCAATACCGACGAGACGGGTTACATCGAATTGACCTTCCATGGCCTCAATTCCGAGAGCGAGAGTGAGAACTTCGAGAAAGACCTCCGTCGCCGCTTGAATGCCAACCATCAGGTGCATCCTGAAGATGAGCGTGCTTTCTGGATATGGAACGGCTATACGTCGAGCATGCAGATGGAGAAGGGTATTGCTATCATTCACACGGCGCTCTGGGTCGTAGGTTTGTTTACCTTGCTCAGTGGTATCGTAGGCGTGAGCAATATCATGTTGATTACCGTCAAGGAGCGCACCCACGAGTTTGGTATCCGCAAGGCCATTGGTGCCAAGCCTTGGAGCATCCTCAAGTTGATTATCATCGAGAGTGTGATTATCACCACGTTCTTTGGATATGTAGGAATGGTACTGGGTGTTGCTGCCAATGAGTATATGGATGCCACGATTGGCCACGAGGTCGTCGATACTGGCCTCTTCCAGGCTACCATGTTCCTTGATCCTACCGTTGGCTTGGATGTATGTTTCGAGGCCACGATGGTGATGATTATCGCAGGTACGATTGCAGGTTTGATTCCTGCCTATAAAGCGAAGCGCTCCGCGCCGATTAAATTATCAAATAGTAAATAGTATATTAGTCAAATGAGACTGGATTTAGATACATATAGGGAAATACTCGACACGCTGACGCGAAACAAGTCACGTTCGTTCTTGACGGGCTTCGGTGTGTTCTGGGGCGTGTTCATGCTCGTCGTACTGATTGGCGGTGGTCAGGGCTTGAAGGAGATGCTGGAGAAGAACTTCGAGGGCTTCGCACAGAACACCGTTATTATCTGGGAACAGCAAACCACCAAGGCTTATAAAGGTTTCCGCAAGGGTCGCTGGTGGAGCATGGATTACAAGGATATCCATCGTCTGAAACAGCGTGTGCCCGAGCTCGATGTGGTGGCGCCCGTACTCTTTGCCCCTTGGGGAAAGTCGAATACCGCCTACTATGGCGACCAGAAGACCACACCGCGCATACAAGGCACTTCGCCCGATTATGCCAAGGTGGTGTCGCCCAAGCTTTTCTATGGCCGTTATATCAACGAGATGGACATGAAGGAGCATCGTAAGGTGTGTGTGATTGGTAAGAAAATCTATAAGGAGCTCTTTAAGGAGGGTGGCGATCCCTGTGGCAAGAGCATCCGTATCGACTCTACTTATTTCGAGGTGATAGGCGTCGACTATGCCTCATCGAATATGAATATCAATGGCCGCAATGACGAGAAGGTAACATTGCCCCTCACGCTGATGCAGCAGACCTATAACCGTGGTAACCAGGTGGATATGATCGTGGCTACAGGTCGTAAGGGCGTGGTGATGTCATCCTTGACCGACCGTATTCGCGAGGCGGTGACGATGGCCCACTACGTAGATCCTACCGACGAGCAGGGTGCGATGGTATTCAATACCGAGGTACTCTTCCAGATGCTCGACAATCTCTTTAAGGGCGTCAACTTCCTCATCTGGTTGGTTGGTCTGGGCACATTGCTCGCTGGTTCTATCGGCGTGTCGAACATTATGATGGTAACCGTTCGCGAGCGTACCACTGAGATTGGTATCCGTCGCGCCATCGGCGCTACGCCCAAGATGATTCTCTCGCAAATTATCTCCGAGAGTATCGTGTTAACCCTTGTGGCAGGCATGAGCGGCATCCTGTTTGGCGTGATGATCCTGCAGATGCTCGAACTGGGTAATACCGAGGATGGCATCGTCACGGCCCACTTCCAGGTAGGCTTCTGGACAGCGATCTTTGCAGCCCTTGTGGTATCGGCCATGGGTGTGCTCGCAGGCCTCGCCCCAGCAGGTCGCGCCATGAGTATCAAACCCGTCGATGCCATGCGTGACGAGTAATACATTATACATTAAATTTCAGAAATATTAAACATTAAAACATATGAAAAAGTACAGTAAACTGATTATCGCGGCGATTATCGCACTGATTTTCATCGGAACATTCGTGTTTCTCTGGCAGAAGAGCCAACCCAAGGAGATTGTCTACAACGAGTTCACGCCAAAGCAGGAGAACATCCAGAAGACAACCATTATCACAGGTAAGATCGAGCCTCGTAACGAGGTCAACGTCAAGCCCCAAATCTCTGGTATCATCACTGAGTTGCTGAAAGAAGCTGGTCAGTATGTTCAGCAGGGCGAGGTGATTGCAAAGGTAAAGGTGATCCCCGATATGGGTCAGTTAAGCTCTGCTGAGATGCGTGTGCGCTTGGCTGAAATCAATCTGAAACAGGCTCAGATCGACTTCCAGCGCGAGGAGAATCTTTTCAAGCAGCAGCTCGTATCTGCCGATGAGTTTGATAAGATTAAGATTGCCCTGAATCAGGCCAAGCACGAGAAAGCAGCCGCAGAGGATGCCCTTCAGGTAGTGCGCGACGGTGTGTCGAAATCTAATGCCTCCGCTTCTTCTACCCTCGTGCGCTCTACCATCAGCGGTGTTATTCTCGACATCCCCGTAAAGGTGGGTAACAGCGTTATTCTCTCCAATACTTTTAATGATGGTACTACCATCGCCACGGTGGCCAATATGAATGACCTTATTTTCCGTGGCAACATCGACGAAACCGAGGTAGGCCAGTTGGTAAGCGATATGCCTATGAAGATAACCATCGGCGCCCTGCAGGATCTTAAGTTCGATGCCAATCTGGAGTATATCTCTCCAAAGGCTGTTGAGAGCAATGGTGCCAATCAGTTCGAAATCAAGGCCGCAGTAAAGCTAGCCGATGGTGGTAAAATCCGTTCGGGCTATAGCGCCAATGCCGAAATTGTTTTGGCCAAGGCCGATAAGGTGCTTTGCGTGCCCGAGAGTGCCATCGAGTTTAGTGGCGATTCTACCTTCGTGTATGTTATTAAGGGCGAGGGCAAGGATAAGACCTACGAGCGCACCCAGGTAACCACGGGTCTCTCCGATGGTGTAAACATCGAGATTAAGAAGGGTATCACGGCCAAGGATAAGGTTCGTGGCCCGGAGGTAGTAAGCGATGATGATAAAAAGTAAAAAAGTAAAAGGGTAAAAAACGCGTGATTATGAAAACAAAGATATCAATGAAGGTACAAGGTTGGGTAAAGGTTTTACCTTTTTACCTTTTTACCTTTTTACCTTTAAGCGCTCAGCACCAATGGAGCCTGCGCGAGTGTTGCGATTATGCCATCGCGCATAACATCAGCATCAAGCAGCAGCAGAATCTGTGTCGCCAACAAGAGATACAGTTGTCAACCGCTAAGAACGCCCGTTTGCCGGAGTTGAACGGTAGCGTAGGACAAAACTTCTCGTTTGGTCGTGGTCTTACGGCCGAGAACACCTATACCAACACCAATACCAGCAATACCTCGGCTCAGTTAAGTGCCAACATTCCCCTGTTTACTGGTTTTGAGATACCCAACCAGATTAAGCTGAGCCAGTTGAACCTCGAAGCCACGACGGCCGATCTGGAGAAGGCTAAGAACGATATCCGTATGGAGGTGGCCAAGGCTTACGTTCAGATACTCTTCGATATAGAGATTGCCGAAGTAGCCCGTCGCCAGATTTCTATCGATTCGGCTCAGGTCGCCCGCTTGGAAGCCTTCCTTAAGAACGGTAAGGCGAGTGGGGCAGAGGTATCCCAGCAGAGAGCCTCTTTGGCCAATAGCCGACTGGTAGCTACGCAGGCCGACAATAATCTGAACCTGTCTGTGCTGAACCTTACCCAGCTATTGGAATTGCCAACGCCCGAGGGTTTCGCGGTCGTTCGTCCCAGCCTCGAAGAGCTCGATCAGCTGGTATCTCTTGATCATTATGCCACCCCCGATCAGATTTACGCAGAGGCATTGGGTGTAAAGCCTGAAATCCTTTCTCAGCAACTCAAGCTGAAGGGTGCTGCAAATAGCATCAAGATTGCCCAGGCTGGCTATTATCCCACGCTCTCATTGAGTGGCGGATTAGGCACCAACTATTACACCACCTCTGGTTTCGATGCCGATAGCTTTGGCAAGCAGCTGAAGAACAATTTCAGCCAGTATATCGGCTTAAACCTGAGTATCCCCATCTTCAACCGCTTCCAGACGCGCAACAGAGTGCGTAATGCCCGTATCGATCAGGAAACGCAGCAATTGCAGCTCGACAACACCAAGAAGAGGCTTTATAAGGAGATTCAGCAAGTGTACTACAACGCCCTGAATGCGCAATCCAAGGAGCAGAGTTCGGCTGAGGCTTTACAGAGCACGAAGGATGCCTTCGACCTAATGCAGGCCAAGTACGAGAACGGCAAGGCTAACATCACCGAGTTTAACGAGTCGAAGAACGGTTATCTTAAGTCTGAGTCTGATCTCATCCAGGCGCGCTACGAAAACCTCTACCAGCACGCCCTGCTGGAGTTCTATCGCGGCAAAGAACTCAATTTCTAAACCCACAAAAAAACCTGGAGGCGATAAGGCTTCCAGGTTTTTGTATTTTACTTACACTTGATATCTTTGTACTGCCAGTTGGTGGAGGGCAGGATGAAGTCGAACTCCTTGGCCTCCTCGGGAAGGGCTTCGAAAATCAGGGCGAAACGCAGCTTCTGGTAAGGCCAGGGAACGATAGTCTTTGCAGGAGACATCCCGATGTTCTCCACACCTACCAATTGCTTTTTGCCTCCTTTGTTACCCTTGATATAAGCTTTGCCCCCGACACAGGCCCATCCGTTCATGATTGCAGACTCATACTCTAACTCGAGTCGTGTCTCCGTATCTGAGCAGGCCACGCGTACAATCTTTGTGCCTGTCGTCTTCTTGTTGACATACACTGGGTTCTCGCGTACATATCTATATTTAGAATAGTCGGCGAGCGTCACCTTGGCATTGTTCAGGATGCTGGGACCCTCTTCAGTACGGCCGACCTTAACATAAAGGTCATTGATCTTGCGAGTGATCTGATGCTGGTCCGTATAGCCGTAGTTACAGTTCAGCTTGGCTACCTCCTCATACTTGTCGAGAGCATCCTCCCACCTTCCACTGGCCTCGTAGCTCTTGGCCTCCTCCAAGGCGTACTTAAAGCTCTGTTCATACTCCAGCTTCTCCTTGGCGTGGATTTCCATCGATTCGATACTGTGGTTAATTGCACCAAACACGCCACTGATCGCATTACTGGTATCCCACGAATTCCACTGTGCCTTCGCTGGCATCACTGCGACCAGACCCAAGGCTAAAATCATCAGATTCTTTTTCATATCATTAATAAATTATATCCTTTAAATAGTTGCAATAAAATAGTATAGTGTTATCGAAACACGCCACAAAATTACGCTATTTTTCCCAAATGACCAAAGATTAATCCTTTTTTTTCGTTCTGCCTTATGATTCATACCATAAAACACCTTGACTTACGCAGCGCGATGGGGCTAACTTATAACATAAGGATGTTTAATGTTTTCACTATTTTATTGTTTTGATCGTACGCACGCTATCACACTATCACACTATCACATTTGCCGTAATGCCGTAACGCCGTAACTTTTGGTTGTTTGAGCATCAAACTTACGACAAAATCTTAAAATTATTACGTCGACATCACTTCAATATACTCTACAATATATTCTATATATTTATATTATTATATATATTATTATAATAATATATATAATAATATAAATTAGATAATAAGAAATAACAATCTAAATAATGACGTGACAATTTTAGGATTTTGTCGTAACTACAAGACAGACACATACAAAAAACCAGATGTGATAGTGTGATAGTGTGATAGTGTAGTTCCTCGTTTTGCATAAAAAAACCTGGAGGCGAAAATACCTCCAGGTTTATTTGTTTTATGGAACGTCGAGTGATTAGAGCTCGAACTTGTAACCAATAGTGAACTGAACCAGGTCGCTGCGAAACTTGTAGTTATCTGTAGCGTTCTTGTTACACTTTGATAGAGCGATGTTGTAACGAATGTCGAGGATAACGTTGCTGATCTCGTATGAGATGCCGATGGGGATAGAGAAGTTTGTCTTATTGCAAATATCCTTAATATCCTTATCGCCCTCCTTGGCATTCATCAAGAAGCCAAGCTGTACACCTGTCTTCAGGGCCAGACCACGAGCTACATAAAAATTAGCTACCAGGGGAACATTCAGATAGTCGAGCTTATCCGTAACGCCTTCTACCTTCCAACCCTGCTGGGCATAGCTGAGACCAAGAGCTGCACCGAACCACTCAGCGATGTAATACTCACCCTCAACACCAGCAATGAAACCTACACGCGTCTTAGGCTTTGTGTCACCACCAACTGTCGTGATATATTCTCCAGAGAACGAACCTAAAGCAAGACCTACTTTTGGCTGCAAAGTAAATGCACCAACTTCACGGTTAATGTTCTGTGCACTAGCTGTCATAGCGAATATAGCCATTACAGCAATCATCATTAATTTCTTCATAGTCTTTTCTGTTTTAAATTAATACTCGAAAAATTTTTGATGGTACAAATTTAATATAATTTTGTTAAAATAGTGCAGCGTTCTGTTAAATAAGGTGCAAAATTTTTGGATTTATTGATATAAATCAAGAAAGAAAAAGGTTTTTCGTATCTTTGCAGCGATTAAAATTTATAAATATGAAAAAGAATCTGATGATTTTGGCCTTGGGCCTGGCCGTAGTGATGCCAGCGAAGGCACAGTGGAATTCGTGGAACACCAGTAGCGCGATCAGTGGCGTGTTTGGTGCAATTAGCCACAGTATCGAATCAGCTGAGCGTAAGAAACAGATGGAAATCCACGCCAAGGAGAAGCTGGAGTATGAACAGAGCTTTAAGTACGCCTTGGAGGAGGCCAAGAGCTACGAGGCCAGTGGAAGGGGAGGACGCTCTCGACAAGTATGAGGAGGTAGCCAAGCTGAACTGTAACTACGGCTATACAGACCAACAGCAGATTAGTCGAAAGATTACTGCTCTTTATGAGAAAGCGGGTCGCACTGAAGAGGGCCCCAGCATCCTGAACAATGCCAAGACCATCCTGCCAGACTATTCTAAATACAGATATGTGCGCGAGAACCCGGTGTATGTGAACAAGAAGGATGCTACAGGAACGAAAATCGTTCGCGTGGCCTGCTCTAACACCGAGACGCGCCTCGAGATTGAGGGTGAGGCTAATATGGTTAATGGTGGCTGGAACATCAAGGGACAAGCTTATATCAAGGGAAATAAAGGTGGTAAGCTGAAGTTGGTGGGCGCTGAGAATATCGCGATGGCTCCTGCAACGACTGTCATCCCTTGGCCCTTCCAGAAGTTGCGCTTTGCCTTGATCTTCGAACCTCTGCCTGAGGAGGCTAGTGAGTTCGAGTTTATCGAACCTTCCAGCTCCTGGCAGTTCAAGAAAATCAAGTGTAAGTAGAAATACGGCTTGTCCTTTATCGGACGATAACCTTTTTTTGCTGATGGATGTAAATACCCTTTGAGCTGGGAGCGTTGTTTAAACGTCGGCCATCGATCGTGTACCAATAATCATCCTCGGCAGAAATCTTTAGGACGGACTGTATGCCGCTTGTACCAGCGTCGAAGTTCTTCAGCTCGTAAAGGGCTGGAAGAGCTCGACCTGTTTCGTTATCGAAGAGGGAAGCGTTATACCAACCGTCTTTCAAATCGCCTGTACAGCCTTTCGCATTAGCTTCGGCATACCACCAGTTAAGGCCGTTTACCTGTTTGTGATTCTGCAATTTGGTAATCAGGTCGGCGGTAAATCTACGTTGGCCTTCGTGGGTGTAAGGGTAGGTCTTGGTGTAGTCGTAGCTCGTGCCTGGTACTTCCCACTTTGAGGGATAGCCTGTCTCTACTATCTGGATTTGCTTCTCTGGGAAGTTGGTTTCCAACTGCGTAAGACCCTTATCGAGCTTCGACAGGTCGCCTTTAAAGTAGGGGTAATACGAGGTGCCGATGATGTCGTAGTCGACCTCATACTGCTTGACGCGCTTGAAGAAAGCCACATCGAGGGTAGGGTTGTTGGCGCACTGCTCTGTGTGGATGATGATCTTGGCCTCGGGACAAAGCTCGCGACAGGCCTTCGAGGCATTTTTCAGGGCGGTGGCAAATTGCTCCCAATTGCTATCGAGATAGGCGTTCCAAGCGCTGTTGGCACTTACCTTGCAACCATCCCACAGCATGCCGAAACTGATTTCATTACCCGTCTGAATCAAGTCGGGCGTGGCGCCATAGGCTACTAAAGCCTGTAAAGCCTCCTTGGTGTAATCGTAGATGTAATTATACACGGGGGTGTTTACAGATTTAAATAGTGCTGGCGTGGTCTGCTGTCCGGGATCGGCCCACGTGTCGGAATAGTGGAAATCGAGCATGAAGTAGAGGCCTGCATCCTTGATGCGCTTGCCGAATGACTTGACGTAATCCAAATCTTGACATACGGCCTTTTCGCCAGACTTCGAGGGGTCGACAAACAGGCGTACACGGATGGTGTTCCAACCTTGCTCTTTGAGGAACGTGAGTACATCGGCGATGGCCTTACCGTCCTTGTCGAGGTAAGTGGCTTTTTGCTGTTCGTACTTAGGCAGCATCGAGATGTCGCCACCTACGTACTTCTGGGCATACATGGTGGTGATGCTCAGAAGTAGGGTGGGTACGAGTAGTAGTTTTAGTAGTTTCATCTTGTAGTTGTATTTTAAGTGATTATTTCTTGTGTCTGTTGGCCCGCTGCTCACGGTATTTGGCTTTCTGACGGGCAGAGCCGCTACCGTGAGCACCAGTGATATACTTCTTTTTCTTGGCCTTGGTCTTTACCTTGCCATCGTCCTTGGGCTTATCTCCTCCACGTCCGAAGTTGATGCCGTTTTCGAGTATATGCTGAAAATCGTCCATAATCAATGGTGGAAGAGGCGCACGCCTGTAAAGGCCATGGCGATACCGTACTTGTCGCAAGTTTCAATCACATTATCGTCGCGGACAGAACCACCAGCCTGAGCGATATACTCTACACCGCTCTTGTGGGCGCGCTCGATATTGTCGCCAAAGGGGAAGAAGGCATCGCTACCCAAAGCCACCTTCATGTTCTTAGTGAGCCAAGCCTTCTTCTCTTCTTTCGACAGAGGCTCGGGCTTCTCCTTGAAGAACTGCTGCCAGGTGCCCTCACGCAGTACATCGTCGTAATCGTCTGAGATATACACATCGATGGTATTGTCGCGATCGGCACGACGAATCTTGTCGACGAAAGGCAGGTTCATCACTTTCGGATGCTGGCGCAACCACCAGATATCGGCCTTGTTTCCAGCCAGACGCGTGCAGTGGATACGGCTCTGCTGTCCGGCACCGATACCAATAGCCTGACCGTCCTTTACGTAGCATACAGAGTTACTTTGGGTGTACTTCAGGGTGATGAGGGCGATAATCAGGTCACGCTTGGCCTCTGGGGTAAAGGTCTTGTTCTCTGTGGGGATATTCTCAAAGAGGGCGTCGTCGTCGAGACGGATCTCGTTGCGACCCTGCTCGAAGGTGATGCCGAATACCTGCTTGCGCTCGATAGGCTCGGGCTTGTATTCAGGATCGATCTGGATGACGTTATAGGTACCCTTGCGCTTGTCCTTCAGTATCTCGATAGCCTCGGGGGTATAGCCTGGTGCTATCACACCATCGCTCACCTCGCGCTTCAGCAGACGGGCTGTGATGGCGTCGCAGGTGTCGCTCAGGGCTACGAAGTCGCCATAGCTCGACATGCGGTCGGCACCACGGGCGCGGGCATAGGCACAGGCGATGGGGCTCTCGTCGAGGCCCTCAATATCGTCTACGAAATAAATCTTCTTCAGCGTGTCGCTCAGGGGCAATCCCACAGCAGCACCTGCAGGGCTAACGTGCTTGAACGATGCGGCTGAGGCCAAGCCTGTAGCGGCCTTCAGCTCTTTTACAAGCTGCCAGGCATTGAAGGCATCGAGGAAATTGATGTAGCCGGGACGGCCGTTGAAGACTTCGATGGGTAACTCGCCCTCGGTCATGAAGATACGTGAGGGTTTTTGATTCGGATTACATCCGTACTTGAGTGCTAATTCTTTCATCTGATTGCGATTTTTTTGAATTTTGCTGCAAAGTTACTATTTTTTTTGTAATTTTGCACCAAACTTATATGATATTTTATGGAGAAGAAACGTGTGGCGCTCCGCAAATTGCTGGAAGCAGTAGAAAAAGAGATTCTGAAGAAGCCGGATAAGAAGACACTCGACCGATTGTCGCTACTGGTGGGATTTCAGGACTGGGAATCGTTTCAGCAGGCACTTCATGGCGAAACCAGTGCCGATAAGAACTACAAATAAAAAAAGAGGCTCCTCGTTATAAGGAACCCCTTTTTATTGCTTTTCTTATTCGCCAGTAATGTTGCGACGCTTCTCCCTGATGCGGGCAGCCTTACCAGTGAGCTTGCGCAGATAGTAAAGCTTAGCGCGACGAACCTTACCAACCTTGTTGATCTCGATGCTCTCAATGTTCGGAGACTCGATGGGGAAGATACGCTCTACACCAACAGTGCCTGACATCTTACGAACAGTGAAGCGCTTCTTGTCACCGTGACCTGCAATCTTGATAACTACACCACGATAGAGCTGAATACGCTCCTTAGAACCCTCGATAATTTTGTAAGCGACAGTGATAGTGTCACCAGCCTTGAACTCTGGGAACTTCTTGCCGGTTGCAAATGCTTCTTCA
>CAJOGK010000082.1 GCA_905234145.1 uncultured Prevotella sp.
CCATTCTGTTACGGAGTTTTTCCTCATAGTCTGCCGTAATCCTATACTCTCCCTGGCTAAATTTCATTTCACAAAGATGGATAATCCTGTCAGCCCGTTCGATAATGAGGTCTATCTGTGAACCCCTAACCGCTTTCTTTTTATCTGCCTGATCAAACCATGCGGAAACTTCAGTTGCAACACCGCCAATGTTTAAAGCCTGCCGTATTTGACGGATATGCATCAGACAAAGTAACTCAAAAGTAAGACCCTGCCACGACTCCACACTATGCGAGGCCGCATGATGCTGCCACCACTGTTCATCATATGAATCCTTATAGATCTCTATGTACTTAATATAAAATAATGTATAGAAATCCGTCAACTTATAAATGATATCGTTATTATTCTTCCCATAGTATCTGAACTTCATGATAAAGTCGCAACGCTCAAGATTGTTAAGCATCTTTGCAAGTCGTTTCCCATCTATTGAGGTCGTTTTCGCAATCTCACTACTTGTCATTCCGCTACGTCGTTCCGCTAACAAGCGTACAATATCCACGTACTTATCGGCATTGTTAAACAAGGCATTGTACAGTTCATCAAACTCCAGTCTGAGTGCTCCACCACGTGCAAAGCAGAGCCTGTCAACATTCTGTGCAAGACTTTCTTTAGTATCCAAAAGACTCAAATAAAACGGGATTCCACCAAAAAACATATAACATTGTGCTATCTGGAACCTGTCCCACAAGCATCCATGTCCCTGTAGATACTGTTCGGCCTCATTCAGAGTAAATGGGCGGAGATATATCTGGCAAGTTATGCGGGCATGTAAGCCTCCTTGGTTTTCTACAAGATTGTCAATCATCCATGATGTAGCAGAGCCACTAGCAATGAACATAATGTCTTTACGACGTGCCGCCCATCCATTCCAGAAATTCTCAAATGCTTCTGTGAAGTTGGAACGCAATGAGTCTATCCAAGGCATTTCATCGATAAACACCACCTTCTTCCTCGCAGATGGTATAGATTCAAGATATTCCTCCAGCGTGTCAAATGCATCAAACCAGTCGGCAAACTTTCGCATGGCTCGCTCTTTCATCGCCTTTTTCAAGGCCTTGGCAAAATTTCGAAGCTGAATGCGCTGTGATAGTTTGTGGCCACCGACAAAAGTGAAGTCATACGTTTCATTGAAGAATTGGTCTATAAGGTACGTTTTACCAACACGTCTTCGTCCATAGACGATGACAAGTTCTGAACGATCGGAGTCCAAGCATCGTTGTAACTCTGCCATTTCATTATCTCTACCTATAATATTGCGATTTTCCATAAATGACTGTCTTTTATAACTGGTGCAAAGATACAACTTTTTTCTAAAAATGGCACGAAATCCAACTTTTTTATTGCATTTATACCAAGAAAAAGTTGGTTTTCGTGCATATTTTTATCTTTTAACCAGTTGAAAGTCGCAATCGCCTTAACGTTTTTCTACTTGTTGGCATGCTCGTTTTCTTTTAAAAGTCTTATTGAAAGTTAAATAACGACATGTAAATTGCGTTTAATTTTGCTGGAACCAATACATATTGTAAATTTGCAACTTATACCAGTTGTTTTAACTTACATATTCTAACGATGGCAAGTAATTCTGATTTTGTACAATACATCGCCGACCAGTGTAGTCAGGCAGGTGAGATTATGACGAAGAAGATGTTTGGCGACTATGGCATTTATTGCAATGGCAAGATTTTCGGGCTGATTTGCGATGACCGTTTCTATTTGAAGCCAATCGATGCTGTTCGTCCGATGCTTCGTATCGTAGATATGCGACCGCCCTACGAAGGTGCCAAAGATTATTTCTACATTGCTGATGTCGACGATCGTGATTATCTCTCGCAGCTCGTCCGCGAAACCTGTAAAGCCTTACCAGACCCCAAACCTAAAAAGAAGAAATAAGAAGACGTCAATACAAAAAAGGCCCCAACCTTGCGATTGGGGCTCGGGGATACGACGTTGCGTTATCTAATTAGTTTCCCTTTTTATCCTACTTGGCTACCGGGCTTAACGTCCTTGGTGGTAGTAACCACGCTGAGGCTCTCATCAGCATCAACGGCAGAGAGAATCATACCCTGGCTCTCAATGCCCATCATATTGCGAGGCGCAAAGTTGGCTACGAAGAGGATGCGCTTGCCGATGAGTTCTTCGGGATTCTCATAGAAAGCAGCGATACCAGAGCAGATGGTGCGATCTGTACCAGAACCATCATCGATAGTAAACTGCAGGAGCTTCTTTGACTTCTTCACCTTCTGGCAATCCTTAACGAGACCTACACGGATATCGAGCTTCTCGAATTCCTCGAACGATACGGTATCCTTGATAGGAGCGGCCTTATAGTTAGCTGCCTCGTTAGCTTTTTTAGTAGCCTCAAGCTTATCGAGCTGCTTCTGGATGACCTCGTCCTCAATTTTCTCGAAGAGCAATGCAGGCTCACCCAGCTGATGACCAGCCTTCAGGAGATCGGTGCTTCCCAACTGCTCCCACTCGAAGCTGTCGATATTCAGCATCTCGCGCAGTTTCTTTGAAGAGAATGGCAAGAATGGCTCGAAGGCAATAGCGAGGTTAGCAGTCAACTGCAAGCAGATGTTCAGGATGGTCTCGCAACGCTTACAATCGCACTTCCAAACCTTCCAAGGCTCACACTCTGTGATATAGCGATTACCGATACGAGCCAGGTTCATAGCCTCGAACTGAGCATCACGGAACTTGAACTGCTCCAACAGAGCCTCAACCTTAGCCTTTACATCCTTGAACTCCTCAAGCGTAGCCTTATCAGTATCATTCAGTTCGCCACAAGCAGGAACGACACCGTTCCAATATTTCTTGGTGAGCTGGAGGGCACGGTTTACGAAGTTACCGTAAACAGCTACAAGCTCGTTGTTATTGCGATCCTGGAAATCTTTCCATGTAAAGTTGTTGTCTTTGGTCTCAGGCGCATTGGCTGTGAGCACATAGCGCAATACATCCTGCTTACCAGGCATATCTACCAGATACTCGTGGAGCCAAACAGCCCAGTTACGAGAGGTAGAAATCTTATCGTTCTCAAGGTTCAGGAACTCGTTGGCAGGCACGTTGTCAGGCATAATATACTTGCCGTGAGCCTTCATCATTACAGGGAAGATGATGCAGTGGAACACAATGTTGTCCTTACCAATGAAGTGAACCAGACGGGTATCCTCATCCTGCCACCACTTCTCCCAATTGCCCCACTTCTCGGGCTCTTTCTCGCAGAGCTCCTTGGTGTTTGATACATAGCCGATAGGTGCATCGAACCAAACATAGAGTACCTTACCCTCAGCATCCTTTACAGGTACTGGGATACCCCAATCCAAGTCACGAGTCATCGCACGAGGCTGCAAGTCCATATCAAGCCAAGACTTACACTGACCATATACGTTTGGACGCCACTCTTTGTGCTCTTCCAGAATCCACTGCTTCAACCAGTCCTGATACTCGTTCAAAGGCAGATACCAGTTTTTGGTCTTCTTCAAAACTGGTGTAGAACCTGAAATTGTTGACTTCGGATTAATCAGCTCTGTAGGACTCAAATCTCTTCCGCACTTCTCGCACTGGTCGCCGTATGCGCCTTCGTTGTGGCAATGAGGACATTCACCAGTTACATAGCGGTCGGCCAGGAACTGCTTAGCCTCCTCGTCGTACAGCTGCTCAGTAGTCTCCTCAGTCAGCTTGCCCTCGTCGTAGAGCTTCTTAAACCACTCGGCAGCAAACTTATGATGAGTCTCACTGGTAGTACGGCTATAGATATCGAACGAGATACCAAACTCCTCGAACGAATCCTTAATCATCTTATGATAGCGGTCTACTACATCCTGAGGCGTGATGCCTTCCTTACGGGCACGCACCGTAATGGGTACACCGTGCTCATCGCTACCGCCGATAAACAAAACCTCGCGCTTCTTCAGTCTGAGATAGCGCACATAGATATCAGCAGGTACATATACACCAGCCAGATGTCCGATATGTACGCCGCCGTTGGCATAGGGAAGCGCCGACGTTACCGTCGTACGCTTGAAAGTCTTATTTTCCATTCCTAAAATACGTATTTTAAATTTTGCATGCAAAAGTACAGTTTTTATCTGGAATAAGCAAGTAATTCGGAATTTTTTGTTATCTTTGCACAAAATTATCATTACTCCAACCAATATGAAGAAAAGATTAATCCTTATCGGAAGATTTGCTCTTACGATGACAATGCTTCTTACGATCAACAATGTGCAAGCTCAAGACAGACTTTATGCCGACGAGTTTCCACTTGGTGACGTCGAGTTGCTCGACGGTCCGCTGAAGAAGGCGCGCGACCTGAACATCAAGACCCTGTTGCAATACGATTGCGACAGACTGCTGGCACCTTATTTAAAAGAGGCAGGTCTGACACCGAAAGGTCAGTCATACCCTAATTGGGACGGTCTCGACGGCCATGTAGGTGGTCACTATCTGACAGCGATGGCCATCAATGCCGCTACGGGAGACGAGGCTTGTAAGGAACGTATGCTGTATTTTATCAGCGAGTTGCAGGCTTGTGCCGATGCCAATGCCAAGAACCATCCAGCATGGGGCAAGGGCTATGTCGGCGGTGTGCCTGGCAGCGATCGCCTTTGGTCGGCTTTTAAGGAGGGCGACTTCGGGCCCTATCATAGCGCGTGGGTACCTTTTTATAATATCCACAAGATGTATGCTGGCTTGCGCGATGCTTGGGTTTATTGCGGCAACGAGCAGGCCAAGCAGCTCTTTTTGGGCTTCTGTGACTGGGCTATTGATTTAACAGCTGGTTTGACGGATGCTCAGATGGAACAGATGCTGCATACCGAGCATGGTGGTATGAACGAGGTGCTGGCTGATGCTTATGCCATTACGGGTGAGCAGAAATATCTGGATGTGGCCAAGCGTTTTTCGCATCGTCGCCTGCTGACACCACTCTCGCAGCGACAGGACTGTCTCGATAATATGCATGCCAATACGCAGGTGCCCAAGGTTGTGGGGTTTGAGCGTATCTCTGAGCTCTCGGGCGATGAAGTGTATCATGCAGCAAGTATCTACTTCTGGGATATCGTAACGGGTGAGCGCACACTTGCTTTTGGTGGTAACAGCCGTCGTGAGCACTTTCCAAGTAAGGAAGCTTGTAAGGATTTCGTAAGCGATATTGATGGGCCAGAGACTTGCAACACCAATAATATGCTGAAGCTGACGGAAGAGCTGCATCGCAGAAATCCAGAAGCTCGCTTTGCCGACTTCTACGAACTGGCCACGTTTAACCATATCCTCTCCAGTCAGCATCCCGAGCATGGTGGTTATGTGTATTTCACCTCTGCTCGTCCTCGACATTATCGCAACTACTCTGCCCCCAATGAGGCCATGTGGTGCTGTGTAGGTACGGGTATGGAGAATCACGGCAAGTACGGGCAGTTTATCTATACCAAGAAGGCCGATAATCTCTTCGTAAACCTCTTTGTTTCATCAGAACTGAACTGGAAAGAGAAAGGTATCGTGGTTCGTCAGGAAACAAACTTCCCTTATAGCGAAACCAGTAAACTTACGATTGCTCAGGGTAAGGGTCAGTTTGCATTTCAAGTGCGCTATCCTGGATGGGTAAAGCCAGGTGCTTTCGAGGTGAAAGTGAATGGTAAGCCAGTAACTATCGTAACAGGACCTTCATCGTATGTGATCATCGATCGTCAGTGGAAGAAAGGCGACGTGGTAGAAATGACCTTCCCCATGCATAACAGCATTAAGTATCTGCCAAACTTGCCACAGTATATCGCCATGATGCACGGTCCTATCATGCTTGCGATGAAGACGGGTACAGAGGATTTGGCACACTTGATAGCCGATGATAGTCGTTTTGGACAGTTGGCCAGTGGTAAGAAATTGCCAGTAGACCAGGCACCCATCTTGATTAACAATCATATCGATGAGATTGCCAATCAGATACAGCCCATCGCAGGCAAACCCTTGCATTTCACCCTTTCTACCAAGATGGTGAATGGTATCAACAATGAGCTGATGCCTTTCTTCGAACTCCACGATGCCCGTTATATGATGTACTGGCTCGCCCTTTCAGAGGATAACTACAAAGGTTATCTCGATAATCTGGCTAAGGCAGAGCAAGAGCGTCAGGCACTGGAAGACCGTACGGTTGACAAAGTTCAGCCAGGCGAGCAGCAGCCAGAATCAGACCACTTTATGGAAACAGACGACTCGTATGTAGGCAACTCGAACGATGTGTTCTATCGCGATGCCAACGATGGCCACTACTTCAGCTATCTGATGCAGACGGGTGGACAGACGGAACTCAGCTTGCGCCTGAAATATTGGGGTGTAGGCGAGTGGAAGAGTCATGAGTTTGATATCCTCGTAGACGATGTACTTGTAAAAGAGGTGAATAATACAGGTAAGTACCGCATCTCGGAGTTTAAGTATGAAACCTATCCGATTCCTGCTGATGTGCTGACGGGAAAGAAGCAGGTTCGCGTAAAGTTTGTGGCTAAGCCCAAAAAGCAGATCGGCGAGATTTATGAAGTAAGATTAGTAAAAAACAAATAAATCCTAAACTAAAATGAACAAACGAACAATTTTTGCTGTGCTTTTTGCGGCAGCGACTATGGGACTCAGTGCCCAGAAGGCCATGAAAGCCCCAGTGGGCGGAAAGGCTATTAGTGACGAATTAGTCGGCATCTTTTTTGAGGACATCAACAACTCTGCTGATGGCGGTCTCTATGCAGAACTGGTACAAAACGGCTCGTTCGAGTTTTCGCCCGTAGAGCGTGATGGCTGGGGCCCTGGTACCGCTTGGCGTGCCATCCGTCCAGGTCACTCTACAGGATGGCTAGAGACACGTATGGACAATCCTGTTCATCCAAACAATGCCAACTACATGCGTCTCCATATCGAGCGTGTCAAAGAGTTTTATGACTACACTGGCTGGAAGGGCTATGGCATTCAGAACGATGGTTTCGACGGCTTCTCTGTAAAGGCTGGTGAAAAGTATGATTTCACGGCATTCCTGCGTAATGTAGAGGGTGGTGACAAGAAAATCCGTGTGGCCCTTGTAGAGCCTCAGGGTTGGGGCAAAGATCCCAAGCTTTTGGGTGAGGCCATTGTTGATTTGAGAAGCACCGTTTGGCAGAAGCATCATGCTGTGATTACACCTGATTCTACTTGTAAGAAAGCGGTTCTTCAGATTCTTGTGCTTAATGTGGGTGCCATCGATATCGACGTGGTATCGTTGATGCCTCAGGATACTTATATGGGTCATGGCCTTCGTAAGGATCTGGCTCAGGCTCTTGCTGATCTCCAGCCAAAGTTCATGCGCTTCCCTGGCGGTTGTGTCGTTCATGGCGGAGGTGATGGTTTCTGGAATACCTATCGCTGGAAGACCACCATCGGTCCTAAAGAGACACGTCGACAGCTGAAGAACACTTGGGGCTATCATCAGAGTTGTGCACTCGGCTACTATGAGTATTTCCAGTTCTGTGAAGATCTTGGTATGGAGCCAGTTCCCATCCTGCCAGCTGGTGTGAGCTGTCAGGGTGCCAATGGTGGTTGGAATATGTGGCCTACTCAGGCTCAGGATGTTGTACCTATGAGCGAGATGGATGAGTGGGTTGCTGAGGCCATCGACCTCATTGAGTGGGCTAATGGCGACCCTGCTACCAACAAGTGGGCGAAGATGCGTGCAGATGCAGGGCATCCTGCTCCATTTAACCTGAAGTATCTTGGAATCGGCAATGAGGAGAAAATATCGCCAGAGTTTATCGAGCGTTTCAAATATATCTATGAACGTGTGATGAAGGCACATCCTGAGATCATCATTGTTGGTACAGCCGGACCAGGTTCTCACGCTGAGAATCCTGACTATGAGGCAGGTTGGAAACTCGCTAAGGAGCTCGATATGCCTATTCTCGATGAGCACTACTACGAGCCAAATGACTTCTTCCTAAACAAGCGCCAATATGATAACTATCCTCGTGGTGGCAAGACCAAGGTTTATCTGGGTGAGTATGCTGCCAAGGACAAGAAGTTTATCGATGCTTTGGCTGAAGGTCTTTATCTGCTTCATGTAGAGCGTAATGCTGACTTCATACGCACCTCTTTTCGCTCGCAAGGATGGTACCCAGTGGAATCCTGACATGATCTATTACGATAATGAGCGTCCTTACCTGACCTGCAGTTACTATGTACAGCAGCTCTTCGGACAGTCTTCTGGTAACTACTACTATGGTGATTGTGTGAAGTTCGAGGGCGATGCAGCTGATGCCATTCAGCCTATGGAGAATGTTCACTATGGCCAAAGTGTCATTCTTAACACCAAGACCCGTCAGCTCTTCGTAAAGCTCTGTAATGCCAGTGCTGATACCAAGAAGGCCAATATCGACCTGAGTCGCTTTGGTGTAAAGAAGATGGCTAACAAGACGATTCTGGCTGGTAACCCAGACGATGAGAACAACTACGATGCTCAGCCTATCGCGCCTAAGACAGAGCAGGTAAAGGCTCAGAAGAAGTTCAGTATAGAACTCGCACCTTATTCATTCGTGATGTTACAATACTCATTATAAAAAGAAAACCCTCGCTTCGGCGAGGGCTTCTTTTTTATAGGGCTATTACTTTAAAAGCATAAGGTGGAAGAATTAACTTGTCACCTTTAACTTCTTCGCTTTTCACTTCTACGTTCTGCTCTTCAGGCTGACCATTGAAACCCTCAGCCTTTGTACCTTCTGGTAAAGAAAGACCAGCAAGATTAATCGTCAGTTTTACAGGCAGGGCATTAACGAGCTTCAAATATCTCTTACCAGTCTTAGAATCGCTTACCAAACTAGCAGCTACACGATGCTGGAGGTTTTCTGGAAGACCCGTTAAGGATGTCGTGATATAACGGTCGCCACCATAGACAGAGAACAATCGCTGAGTCTCGTAAGCAGGTGTAGGACGCACTTCGGTATTTGAGAAGTAAATCATATCCGGATCCCAATTATGGTGATCGTCCTTAGCAAACAGAGGTGCATAAGAGGTCATCTCAACGATATCACCATTACGCTCGATGTCTGTTAAATAGATAGCTTCTGACAGAGCCGTTTCCACATTCGGGCGCTTCATTTGGGTTGAAGCAGCATATTCACCAAGATAGACTTTTGCACTCTTTCGATCGTAGCTGTCATAATAGTTGCGATGGTGCATAAACCAACCTGTTGACTCATAATAATGCTCATCTACCATATATTGGAGGTCAGGATGTTTCTTTGTGAAATCCCAGCCTTCAAGGTAATCTGCTGATGGCGCATGGAAGGGACCAACAGTACCGCAAATCTTGATTTCCGGGTGTTTCTGACAGATGGCTTTGCAGATCATCTCATAACGCTCTTCGAAAACGGTTGAGAAAAGGTCTTCATTGCCAATGCCGATGTACTTCAGATTGAAGGGGGCGGGATGCCCAGCGTCTGCACGCATCTTCGCCCACTTGCTGGTAGCAGGGTCGCCATTAGCCCATTCGATCAGATCGAGCAATTCCTGAATATAAGCAGGCATATCAGCCATAGGAATACCACCTTGCTGACCGCCAATGCCATTGTAGTTATTGGAGTTCTGACAAGGTACACCAGCGGCAAGAACGGGCAATGGTTCAGCTCCGATATCTTCGCAGAATTGGAAGTATTCAAAGAAGCCTAATCCGCGAGTCTGATGATAACCCCAGATATTGAAATCGGGCTTGCGATCCTGAAGTGGCCCCACGGTATGATTCCAATGATAGATATTGTTTAGACCTTGACCATGACTCATACAACCACCAGGGAAACGTACAAACTTTGGCTTCAAATCAGCAATCGCTTGTGCCAGATCTTTGCGTAAGCCATTCTTGCGACCCTTGAAAGTGTCTTGTGGGAAAAGGCTTACCATATCGATTCCGGCCTTATCTTCCTTGATACCAATGACTACAAGACGGGCTTTGTCGCAATTCTCTGTAGCTGAAAGCACGGTTTCGTATTGCTGCCAGTCTTTACCCTGCGTTTTGAGTGAGGCTTTGGCAATCACGGTGTTATCTTCGTTGATGAGTTGGATGATAAAATTTTTTTTGAGTGAACCCTTGCCTTCAAGGGGTGGGATATTGCGCACAAACATCGAGAAATCATATTTCTCGCCAGCTTTTACAGCAATACCGTCCCAGCCATCGTTAATAATGGTATCGTTGCCCAATACGGCATAGTGGGGATTATTCGCACTCAACGGGTCGACACATACAATATTGATAGGCTTGAGCGATTGCCAGGCTGTAGTCGCATTCCAACCACGATGGTCTCTGGGGATGTATTCAAAGTCGCGATTCTGAATAAGTTCTGCATAAAGGCCACCATCGGCAGCATAGCTGATATCCTCGAAGAAGACACCAATCAGTTTATCGCTGATGGCTTTCTCCTGATTGGTAATGGTAAGCGTAGCCTGTTGTGGTGCCAGATTGGGGAAGTTCTTGGCATCCTCATACATGTGCTCCTGACTCAGTTGCCAATCGTTGGCTTGTTGCTCGAAATGATTTTTGATAGCATCTAGTTCAGCAGGAGTGATATCGAAAAGATAGCCATTCATCAATTGTCCGGCAATTGTTGCTGTATCACGTGTCCATGCGGCATCATCAATCAGACTCTTTTCGTCCTTGCTGAAATGGCGGAAATCATTAGAGGCAGATACCCATCGTTTAGCACCACCTTTTGTCTTATAGTAGATATCAAAGGTGTTGTCTGGATTGGCAAAAATTACGGGCTCCAGACACTGACGGGTAGACATGATGGGGAAATCTTGTGGACGCCAGTTGATGAGATCCTTGCTATAGGCTGCAGCAAACATCGGACTATGGTCGTTGATTTGGAATACGAGTCGCCATGTGCCATCGTTGGCTCGTGCCAATGAAGGATGATACATCCGTTTCTCTGGACCCCAGGAACCATAGTCTGACGAACATAGCTGTCCGAGTTCTTCCCAGTCCGCATCCGAGTGCGCCGCTATGCGTACTCCCATGCGCTCACCTGGGGAGTAGATAAAGACATGCTTGGTATCCTGAGCGTGGACACCAAGCGTAGTAGATGCGAGCAGCAAAGCTGCCACAAAGTGCTTATTTCTTATCATTGTAATTATTCTTTAGCGCGAGCTTCAATCTTCTTGTTGATGTCGTCAATCACCTCATCGGTAAGTTCATACTTTGAGATGATGAACATTGCGAGAAGCAACAGAGCAGCAGGAATCACGCAAACGAGCCACAGGATACCCTCCTGAGCCTCTGGTGACTGCTCGATAACATCAGGGTTATATGAAACGTAGGCGAGGATAGCAGGAGCAACCACGCTACCCAGCGTCATACCAGCCTTGAAGAAGATACCTGTAAGAGCGTTTACGATACCAGCAATGCGCTTACCACTTACGTACTCACCGTATGAGATAACCTCAGGCACGAGTGCCCACATGTAACCAGTAGCTACAATTACACCAGTAGACTTCACGAACTGGGCAATATAAACGATTGTCATGCTGGGCTCTTCCATCTTTGCTGCTACATAGAGGAATCCCATACCTACGATAGCGATTGAAAGGAAGATGTAGAACATATTCTTCTTACCCACCATCTTCTTAATCATTGGCACGAGTGGCATAAAGATGAATGAAGGCGCAGAACCCAAGCCCATGAAGATAGAGAGCTGATCGGGTGAGCCATGCATGTTGCTGTTGATGAAGTAGGCACCAGCAGCATTTCCGATAGACATCATGGCAAAAGCGGTGATAAAGAAGAAAGCGATGATGCGGAGTGGACGATTGTGGAAGAACTCCATCCAAAGGTCGCTGATCTTTACATTTGCAGCCTCACTGGCATCCATTACCACACGCTC
The DNA here is from genome assembly GCA_905234145.1 of uncultured Prevotella sp. GTDB lineage: Bacteria > Bacteroidota > Bacteroidia > Bacteroidales > Bacteroidaceae > Prevotella. The sequence goes on from CAJOGK010000082.1 coordinate 11,919, forward strand.
TTTACACTGACTGAAGCAGAAGAAGAGCAAAGCCAGTCCTACAAGGGCATAAATACACATGGTGGTAAACCATGCAGCAGGATCCTTAGGCAGACCTTCAACGGGATCGTTGGTGAAATAAGCAATAAGCAGAGGTAAACCAGAACCTACAGCCAGTCCACCACAGTTAGCCATGAACATACGTACGGAAGTCAGAATCGTGATTTCATCGGTATCACGTGTCAGCGATGAGTTCAGGGCACCGTAAGGTACATTAATAAAGGTATAAAGCAGCGTCATGGCGATATACGTTACATAAGCGTATAACAGCGATGGTGCAAAACCATTCCAGAAACAGAGAATAGCAAAGCCTGTGAGTGGGATACCTACAAATACAAGGTAAGAACGATATTTACCCAACTTGGGACTGTTCTTATCGATCAATGCACCCACGATGGGATCCCAAATCACATTTGCTACGTTACCTACTGTGAACATCACGGATACATCAACGGCATTGAGGCCATAGATGTCGGTGTAGAAGAACAGCAGATACATACATGTAGTCTGAAAAATCAGGTTTTGCGCCAGGTCACCAGAACCGAAACCGATGCGCTGAAGCCAGGAAAGCTTGTAGAAGCCTTTAGATTCGTTAGTTGTTGACATAATGAGATTTACTATTTTATTATTTACGATTTACTATTTTGTTACCTTTAACTCAAATGAACTCATGGGTAGTCCGCTGAGCGAGCGAACATTTGCATTAGCCGTTGTCGGATCGTCTTTCCAGGCATAGCGCACGGCATAGGCTTTGCTAAGAGGATGGAAATCCTCGGGCAGGGTAAGCGTAATAAGGGAACCTTCAGCTTGAGCCTGTACGTTTTTGAATACACGATCACCATCATCTGCAGCAACCTCGAACGTATTCAAAGAACCAGGTCCTACTGGTTGGTCGATGGTGAGGATAATCTTTCCGTTGGTCACCTCAGAGGCAATCACCTCGGGCGAGAGTTTCACCTTATTATTATATATAAGGCGATCGAAGCAGAGGCTGATACGCTCTGCAACCTCTTTTTTACGTAGCGGGTGGATATCAACAGTCTCACCAAGATCATTGATAACGGCTAATTCTGCATAGGCATCTTCTTTTGCAACGATGCGCTGTGCCTCACGCAACTGAGCCCAATTACTGTTCGCAGGAGTCATCTGTGGTTTGATAGGGCTAGGGAATCCTGTCTGTTGGCGTCCGTCATAGTTGGCAAGCTGTACAATGACGAAAGGCATTTGCTGGTCCTGCCAACGGTCGCGCCAAGCACCCATCAGCTTTTTCAGATAATCTGCATAGGGTGCAGGATTGCCAGTGTTTGACTCTCCCTGATACCAGACAATACCATTGATGGCATAAGGAGCCAAAGGATAAAGCACGGCATTGTAAAGTGTGGTGGGCAGATTCTGTAATGAGACATCACCGCTAGGACAGGCTGGCATTTCCATACCTACTTTTACTTTCCATTCTTCGCCAAGCGGAATGATATCCGTTGGCATAGGGCTCTGAGAGCATCGGTCATCGCCAAAAGCAATCAGGTAAGGCTTAGCAGGAATGAAATGAGCCTTGTTGATGAAGCGCACGGTGATGACATTGTCGCCCTCACGGAGTAGTCCTTCTGGAATATCATATCTGCGTGGAGGATACTGATAATAGGTGTGGCCCACTTCCTTGCCGTTCACGTAAGTAATATCCTGATCGAAAAGCGTTCCAAGAAGCAGACGGGCTGGTTTCCCAGCATGGGCTTTGTCAATGTTGATATGCTGTCGCAACCAGACGGTGCCAGTTCCACGCCATCCCCAGTTATACTGGTTGATTTGCTGCCATGAGGCATCGTCAAACGAGAGAGCTTTCCAATCTTGGAGCACACCAGGATCATTGGCGTTTAGAATTGCCTCCCATTGCTTTGAGGCCTCGCCATTGGCACGTGCTTGATATTTCACATAGTCATCATTCTGATAGAGCTGTGTCTTTCTGATAAGCATAGGATAATCTTTCTCAAGAGAGTCTTTGGAAATCCAGGCTTCAATAGGTGTGCCACCCCAACTGTTGACAATAACACCCTGAGGCACCTTAGTTTTCTCAAACATCTGTTTGCCAAGGAAATAACCTGCGGCTGAGAATGGCCAGGCATTCTGCTTGTTCAATGGTTTCCAGTTAATAGAGGTAGGTCGGATGTCATCACGAACGCCATGCACATCCGTCTCGTTCTGTACACGGAACATCCTTATTTGAGGGTTCTCGTAGTCATCAATCTCTTTTGTATATTGCGGATAAACGCGCTCGATATGCACATCGATATTCGATTGTCCTGACAAGAGCCAGACGTCACCTATTAATATATTATCAATCTCCAGATCGTTAATCTTCAACAGGTATGGACCTCCTGCCTTCATCTTTGGCAAATCAATACGCCATTTGCCTTCAGTATCGGCAATGGTTGTATAAGCTTTCTTGTTGAAAGTAACTGTAATCTTTTCGCCAGCGTCTGCTTTTCCCCAAACAGGAATGATTTTACCACGCTGAAAAACCATGCCCGACTGAAATAGTTGGGGCATTAAAACCTTGGCTTCAGAAAAAGATGCAAAGACTAATGCGATGCACAAAAAGAGAAATTTCTTCATAAGAGTTAGTTTGATGTGGCAAATTTATAAAAAATATCCGTTGAAATGGCGAAAAATTGCAATTATTAACAAGAATGAAACAATTTAAAAAGCATCTGTAACAAATTAGAATGTGAAATGAGTCGATTTTGATTATCTTTGCAGCAGAATTTGAAACGCAGAAATGAAAGAATTAGCGTCACAGAAAGTTTCGTTTGAAGAGAAGTTGGGCTATTCGTTGGGAGACGCAGCAGCCAACTTGGTTTTTCAAATGATGATGATTTTCCAGCTGAAGTTCTATACCGACGTGTTCGGCCTAGATGGTGCTATCGCTGGAAGCGTATTGATGATCGCCAGTATATCGGCAATTATCGTAGACCCTGCAGTTGGTATTCTTGCAGACCGCACAAATACCAGATGGGGTAAATTCCGTCCTTGGATGTTATGGACTGTCATTCCTTTCTGCTTGTTCTACATATTGGCCTTCTATAATCCTGGTATTACGGAAAAGACCGCTGTTGCTACTTATGCTACTATCTCCTATGTGTTGTTAATGACGGTGTATTCCTTTAATAACATACCTTATACATCGTTAGGAGGTGTAATGACAAGCGATATTCGTGAGCGCACAGAGATAACAACCATTCGATTCGTAGTTGTCACCATCGCTCAATTTGTAGTGCAGGGCTTTACATTGCCTTTAGTAGACCATTTCTCAGAAGGCAGTACCTTACAGCATGGTTGGTTTACGACTATTTCTATTTTTGCAGCTATAGCTTTTGTATTCTTTATCATTACCTTTTTGGTTTCAAAGGAGCGTATCTCGCCACCACCAACTCAGAGGGTTGACATTAAAGAAGATATTAAGAGTACAGTGTCGAATGTGTCATGGAACTCAATGGCCCTACTTACCTTCGCTTTGTTTATCACATTAGCGATGTGGGGATCGGCCATGAACTTCTATTTCCAGTATAATGTCGACCAGAAGTCGCTTTATGACTTCCTCTCTATTTTTATCACGCTTGAGGAAGATGAGGCTTACTCTATGGGCTTCTCCGCCTTTAATATGATGGGTGCGTTTGTTCAGTTTATGGGCGTGATTTGTCTTTCCCGTTATCTGGCAAATAAGCATGGCAAGAAAAAGACCTTTATTGTTTGTCTGTCGATGACGGCTTTCTTCACAGCGATGTTCTATATCCCGTCGCCCACAGATGTAAGTTTGATGTTTGTACTTAACTTCCTGCGCTCATTGGCCTATGCACCAACGATTCCGTTGCTTTGGGCTATGATCGGTGATGTGGCTGATCATATCGAATATGAGAACCATCGTCGTGCCACAGGCTTCTGTTTCTCAGGTATTATACTGGCCTTGAAATTAGGTTTAGGCTTTGGTGGCGCTATCGCAGGAATTATCATTTCGATGTTTGGATATGTATCAGGTAATGTGTCGATACAGAATGAGAGTGCCATGGAAGGTATCCGCTTGGTATCGAGTTTGGTTCCTGCTCTGCTCTTCTGTGTGGGCGTGATGGCACTTTACTTCTATCCAATCAGTAAGGAATATAATGAAAATATGCAGGCTGAGCTTGCTGCTCGTCGCAAAAGGGCATTAGCAACTACAGAATAACTCAATGTATAATTTAAAACTTAAAGAAAATGAAACCACGTTATCTTTTCCCCAGTGATTATATGGCAGATCCTTCTGCCAATGTGTTTAACGGCCGTTTGTACGTATATCCTTCTCATGACTGGGAGGCTGGTGCTGCCTTCGATGATGATGGCGGCCATTTCCAGATGAAAGATTATCATGTGCTTTCTCTTGACGATGTAGAGAACGGCGAGGTTATAGACCATGGTGTGATTCTCGATGTAGAGCAGGTGCCCTGGGCTGAGAAGCAGATGTGGGATAACGACTGTGTAGAGAAAAATGGCAAATACTATCTGATTTTCTCTGCAAAGGATTATAATGGCGTGTTCCATCTTGGCGTAGCTGTCAGCGATACACCAGAAGGCCCGTTTGTACCAGAGGCTCAGCCTATTCGTGGCTCTATGAGTATCGACCCGAGCGTCTTTAAAGATGATGATGGTCAGATCTATGTTTACTTCGGTGGCCTTTGGGGCGGACAGTTGCAGTGGTATCAGGCTCCGGAAAAGCTTCAGAAAGAAGGTATCGATCTTGGACCTGCTGCTGATAAGAAGACCCAGCTCTTCTGTCCTGCAGACGTACCAGCATTGCCAAGTTTCGTAGTTCGTTTGAGTGACGACGTGAAGCAATTTGCTGAGGCACCTCATAGCGTTATTGTCCTTGATAAGAATGGTGAACCTCTGAAGGCCGGTGATCCTCATCGTTTTTTCGAGGCATCTTGGATGCATAAATATAATGGCAAGTACTATTTCTCTTATTCTACAGGTGATAGTCACATGCTTTGCTATGCTATTGGCGATAATCCTTATGGTCCATTCACCTATCAGGGTGTCATCCTTGATCCAGTAGTTGGTTGGACAACCCATCATTCTATTGTTGAATTCAAGGGCGAGTGGTTCCTGTTCTATCACGACTGTGTACCCTCAAATGATATCACACACTTGCGCTCATTGAAAGTACAGCGTTTGTTCTACAATGAGGATGGAACAATCCAGAAGGTGATCAATGAATAATAACCAACTTATTACCAATTATTACAATAACCATCGCGATGAGCTGCTAGGTTTTGTCAGCAGTCGCATTGGGGACAGTGTGGAGGCGGAAGACATCGTTCAAAATGTCTTCCTCCGCCTACTGCTGTCGTATCAGTTGATTACGGAAAAAACCTTGCCAGCCTTAGTCTATTCAGTCATGCGCCATCTGATTTCAGATTATTATCGTCGCCATACTCATTTCGAACAGTATGAGCATTATATTAAGAATACCTGTAGCGACGAGACTTCCATGGAATCAGTCTTTTCTGCAAAAGAAATCATGGAACGACTGGAGCGTGGCCTTGCCCGTTTACCAGAAAACAGCCGTGAAATCTATCGCCTCCATATTTATGGAGGTTTAAAAGTAAGCGAAATCTCAAAGCAGACAGGTGAAGATTACAAAAGCGTAGAACATCGCCTAGGCAAAGCTCGCCATGCGATGCGTCTATATCTACGCCAGTACGCCTGATTTTACACCTTGTTATTTTTGATAATCCTGTATACGTCTTCGATGGTATGATCGAAAGGACCGGTGTGCTCTAGTTTGAGAGTGCACATCGCAGCAGCAAAGCGCCCACTTTCTGCAAAATCCATACCACGTGCTCTTGCATACAGGTAACCAGCACTATAGGTGTCGCCACAACCAGTGGCATCAACAAGTTGACGAGGCGGATAGGCTGGTGTCTCGTAAAATTTGCCATCAGCATAGATGACAGATCCACCACCTCCGAGTGTGATGATCACTTCGCGTACACCCCAATCGTGAATCTGCTCAGCAGCGATATAAGGATCAGTAATCCCAGTAAGGGTCTGGCATTCCCATTCATTGACCTTCAAGATGGCGGTATGTTTCAGAAGTCTCAGCTTGTCTGTCCATTCCACAGAGAGAACTTCTTC
>CAJOGK010000083.1 GCA_905234145.1 uncultured Prevotella sp.
AGGCTTTGTGCGCGATAACAACAAATATTCATGCATTTTTGTTTGGTAATCCTAAAACTTGTTGTATCTTTGCACTATGAGAGTATTATTAGTGAATACAAGCGAGCGAACGGGTGGGGCTGCAGTAGCCGCCAATCGTTTAATGAAAGCGCTTATCAACAATGGCGTCAAGGCAAAATTGCTTGTACGCGAAAAGGAAAGCAGCACTTTAACGGTGGTTCCTTTGCCAAAATCTCCCATGCTCCGATGGCGCTTCCTATGGGAGCGGTTGGTAGTGTTCTTCCATCTTCATTTCCAGCGTAAGCACCTTTTTGAAATAGATTTGGCCAATACAGGAACGGATATCACCTCGCTGCCAGAATTTCAGGAGGCCGATATCATTCATCTCCATTGGATAAATCAGGGTATGCTCTCATTAAGCGATATCCGTAAGATTTTACGTAGTGGCAAACCTGTGGTGTGGACGATGCACGATATCTGGCCAGCTACCGCCATCTGTCATCTTACCTTAGGTTGTCGCAATTTCATGACGTATTGTCATCATTGTCGCTTGTTGCCTGGCAAGGGCTCCAGTCATGACCTTTCTTCGAAGGTGTGGGAACGTAAGCAGGCGATGATCGATGGCGAGAATATCTACTACGTGGCTTGTAGCAAGTGGCTGGAGTCTGAGGCCAAGCGCAGCAAGTTGCTCGATGGTCAGAAAATCACCAGTATTCCCAATCCTATCGATCTCCACATATATAATAGAGGTGTAAAGACTGAGGCGCGCCAACGGTTGGGGTTGCCATTGGATAAGAAACTGATACTTTTTGCCTCTCAGCGTGTCACCAACGAAAACAAGGGTATGGGTTATCTTATCGAGGCCTGCCGACGCTTGCAGGATCTGTCTCAGGTAGCTGTCCTTATCCTTGGTGGCCATGCCGAAGAGGTGGTGGAGCAATTGCCGCTGGAGGCTTTCCCGTTAGGCTACATCAACGATGAGCATCGCATTGTGGATATCTATAATGCGACCGATGTGTTTGTATTGCCCTCACTCTCTGAAAACCTGCCCAATACCATTATGGAGGCCATGGCTTGCGGTGTGCCCTGTGTCGGTTTTAGGGTTGGAGGTATTCCAGAGGAAATCGATCATAAAAAGAATGGCTATGTAGCCGAGTATCGCAGCTCTGAGGATTTGGCAAGAGGCATCCGTTGGATTCTTACTGAGGCCGATTACCAGGCGCTTTCGGATAATGCCGTGCATAAGGTGGTACAAAACTATTCGCAACATAGTGTGGCCATGAAGTATCTCGACGTGTATCATCAGGCGATGGCCTTTAAACATTACCGATTATGATACGATTCGCCTACATTACAATTACCTATAATGCTGCTCAGGTGCTCCAACGCACACTCGGCAGTATCCTGCAACAGGATTATCCTGAAATCCTGCATCTGATTATCGATGGTGCTTCTACCGATGATACAATGAAGATAGTAAATCAGTATATAGAGCGCTCTAATGCGATGGATAATGGCCATCGTGTGCAGGTGATGTCAGAGCCCGACAAGGGTATCTATGATGCCATGAATAAAGGTTTGCGCTCGCTCTATGGCGATTATGTCTGCTTTCTGAATGCTGGCGACTTCCTGCCTGCGCCCGATACCACTTCCCGCATCGCCAGTGCGGTAGCAAACGCTCCACTTCCTGCTGTGCTTTATGGCGATACGGATATCGTGGATAATGAGGGGCGTTTCCTTCGCCATCGCCGATTGTCGCCCCCAGAGGAATTAAGCTGGAAATCGTTCCGTTGGGGCATGCTCGTGTGCCATCAGGCCTTTTATGCCCGTACCGATTTCGCTATCGCCACACCTTATGATATGCAATACCGTTACTCAGCCGATGTCGACTGGTGTATCCGTGTGATGAAAGCGGCTGCAAAGGAAAATGTGCCGTTACGAAATCTTCACATGGTGGTGGCCAACTATACCGAAGAGGGACAAACAACGCTCCACCACCGTGAATCGCTCAAAGAGCGTTATCGGGTGATGGAGCATCATTACGGGCGTGTCCAGACATTCTTGTTACATTGTTGGTTTGCCGTTCGCGCCCTCCTGAAATCCTAACCTTATTTAATGATTACCTTCTTGCCGTTTATAATGTAAACACCCTTGTTCAGTCCGTTCAAGGCATCGCTGCCGTTCTTGGCTGTGCGCAGCAGTCTGCCGTCGAGGCTGTAAACCTTCATGTCCTCTTCTTGACTTCTCAGCACATTGCGTATGCCCGTCGCATAGCTGTCCGTCACATCGTTCACCTTATGCTTATCGCCATCTTTCGAGGAGGATATCTCATAATACTTGTCTGTGGTGACATCAGCTATATCAACCGTTTGTGGACTGCCCGAGCCTGTACTGAACACGAAGCTCACGGCATCATCCTCTTCGTTGATGGTATAGGTCTGAGTGTACCATTTCTTACCGCCCACGGTAGTGGTCGTCGTTACCTTATCACCTGGCCAGTTGCCGCTCTTCGGTGCATGGCTGCCATCACCTCCCCACGTCCAGAAGTTTACACTGCTCCAGCCTACTTGGTCGACATTCACATTCACAGTGATGGTATATTTAGCGAAAGTGCTTGGCGCGAACTCCGGATAAACGATCTTATCCCTGTCAATGCCACTTACATAATAGCTAAAATGGTAGCCGCTAATAGCCTTCTTCCAACTGGAATCCTCTGGCTTATAGCTTTCTGCTCTAGGGCCTACAATCGCGAGCAATTTACCTTTTGCCCCCGTCACCGCTACGGCATAATAGTTCTTATCCGAAGCGACTGTTTCGTATGTACTGGTATTGGTAATGCCTACTGCTTTACGTACGGCCACCATGTTGGCAATCTCCTGCTTGTATGCTTTCCAGTGTTTCAGGAAGATGCTAGGCGTACCAGGCATGGCCAATAGATAGGCATTGGCAGCCAGCGTGTCCTTCTTAATGGGATCCTGAGCGGCATTTGAGCGCTTTTCCGTATCATGGTTCTCAACAAACGTCACGGCATACTGGCGATAAGCCCCGCTCTCATAGTTGTTGCTCACGAGCGGCCAATTTCCTTCGTTTTGTTTGTCAAGATACGTCCAGTCACTTTTATTGATGGCATTTCGTATGGTGTAGCGGAACTGGAAATCGAAAGCTGCACTTGTTTTGTCTGTGCCATCGATCCATCTCTTAATGGTGTTCGAACTATCCCAACACTCACCGACGGAGAATTGAGGCTTGGCACTTTCGTTATACATCTTCGTATAGCTGGCGCTGTAGCCCTTCACCATGTCGTAGCGGAAACCAGTATAGCCGAGGTCGTTAAGCAGGAAGTCGAGATATGCTTTCACAATCGTCTGTACGTTCTCGCTCTTATGATCCAGGTCTCGCATTCCGTCCCATCCCTCTCCGGTATCATTGTTGGAACTGAGACTATACCCGTTGTTTGTGGCCCATTTCTTCGTTTCTCCCTTATCATCGTTGGCACAAATGTCTGTTGAGGTCATCTCATAGGTCACGCCCTTGTAAGTCTCTTTGGGGAAGTCCACCCAGTTGCTCACATTCTTACGATGGTTGATTACCACGTCAGCAATGGTACCAATGCCCTTCGCCTTGAAGGTCTTGATCATAGATCGCAGTTGCTCTTCATTGCCGAAAGAACTGTTGTAGTCATTAAACCACCAAAGGTCATCGTAGCCCATCGATGTGCCTCCGCAGTTGCCGCTTTGCGGCACCCATACTAGGTTGAACGTAGTCGCTAAGTCATCAGCCTGTTTCTCAAGTTTTGCCCATCTGGAGTCGTTATACGAATCCCAGTAAAAACCCTGCAGCATGACGCCTGCATAATCCTTCGGCCATCCCTGCGCTATGGCAGCAATGGCTACGAAGCAAAAAAACAATGTAGAGTAAAATCTTCTCATAAGCCTTTAGTTATCTGTTATGTATTTCTTATTCATTGTTGTCTGATTCTCGCTGCAAATATACACATTTTTTAGAAAACTCAGTGCTAAAAGTTGCCAAATGTGCTTAAAATTTGAATGCTTTCAATGCTGGGAGGGCTTGGCCGGTATGGTTGTCGAAGAGGCCACGGTTGAGCCAGCCTTTAACCACATCGTTGCCAAAGGCATTCTCCTCGGGGAACCACCAGAAGAGGCCCGTTACATTATGGTGCTTGGAGAGCTCTGAAACCAGCTCTTTTGTAAACTGCTCCTGACCTTCTTTGCTGATGTGGTAGAACTCTGCGTAGGTATCTGCTTTCGACCACGGGTCGTTCTCGTGGGAATAGTAAGCTGCGGTTTCTACAATCATAACGGGCTTTTCGGGGAAGAGCCAAGCCAGATTGTCGAGCGTCTTGCCAAGATTGGGAATCGACTTGTGCCACATGGGGTAGTAGCTCAGTCCGATGATGTCGTAGTCTACCTGATAAAGACGTAGCTGGGTGTAGTAATTGCGAGTGATATCCCAATCGCCTGCTTTCTCTGTGTGGATGATTATCTGCGACTGCGGGCAAACCTCGCGACAAGCCTTGCTGCCTGCCTTGAGGAATTTGCAAAGGGTATCGAAGCCTTCTGCCTTAGAGGGATCGAGCTTGCCCGTAGGCCAGAGCATGCCGTTGGTGATTTCGTTGCCTACTTGAATGAGTTCTGGCGTAATGCCTGCTTTCTTGAGGGCTTTCAGCGACGCACGGGTATAGGCATAAACGCTGTCGGTCATGGCTTCGAGATTACTGTCTTGCCAGCGTTTGGGCGTGAACTGTTTGCCGGGGTCGGCCCAAGTGTCACTATAATGGAAGTCGAGCATCAGCTGTAATCCGGCTTTCTTGATTTGCCTGCCCAGCTGGATGACATAATTAAGGTCTTGGCAAACACCCTCGCCTTTATGGTCGTTAGGCGCATTCTGAGGGTCGACAAACAGACGGACGCGAATGCAGTTCCAACCTTGTTGCTTGACAAAAGGAAGGAAACTAACCTTACGACCATTGTAATCCTTATAGACCGTGTGTCGGGCCTCGTATGATGGCAGCAACGAGACGTCACCGCCCAGCAGTTTTTTCGGCTGGGCGGTAGTCGTGGTACAAAGTGCCGTCATGAATCCTATCAAAAGAAATCTTCTCATAGGCTAATATGCAAAGATCATATATTCGAACGGAGCTAACTCGAAGTTCTCATCAAGTTTTGTGTGCTTCCTGGTGACCTCATCATCAACCTCATGACCTCGCCAATTCTCAGGAACCTGAATGATATTTGATACATTTCTGATATTGACGAGTATGAGGAATCGCTCTGCCGCATCAGTCTTTTCAAACACAAACACATCCTTATCTGGATAGGCTGTCATGGTACCTTTGCGTAATGCAGGGTGTTCGTTGTAGAGTCTGATCAGCGTCTGATACTCCTTGTAGAGCTCAGGTTTAGCAGTCCAGTCAACGGGCACATACTTAAAGAAGTTGATAGGCTCTGGATAACCCACCTCCTGCGAACCATAAATCAGGGCTCCGCCATGAGGGAAGATACTGGCCACATAGGCAGCCATAGCACCACGATCGTTAGTAAACTCAACACAAGGCGTAGCCTCGGTAGAGTGATCGTGATTGGTGGTAAAGCGCAGTTTCACCTTGCCTGCAGGCAGTTGGGCGTATTCAGCGCTGTCGGCCTTTATCAGGTCAGAGGCAGGTGCACCCTTCCACACTTTCACAATTTCGTCCTTATAGTCCCAACCATAATTCATATCGAATCCACCCACGGTGAAGTTATCTACATTCTTACCCTCGGCCAGCATCACTATCTTCCTGTCGCCAGCGGCTGCACGCAGTTGGGTGATAGCATCCTTCCAGAAGTCGGCAGGCACACCATCGGCCACATCGCAACGGAATCCGTCGATACCTATATCTACAATCCAGTATTTCATAGCGTCGATCATCGCTGCACGCATGTCCTTATTATCATAGTTCAGGTCGGCTACGTCTTCCCAGTTCCAAGGCTGTGGACAGATGATTGTATCAGCCTTCTCATCGCGAGTGTACCACTCAGGATGCGCTTTCAGCCAAGGATGATCCCAAGCCGTGTGGTTAGCCACCCAGTCGAGAATGATACCCATGCCGTGCTCATGACAGACTTTGGCCAGATTCTTAAAATCGTCGATGGTTCCAAACTCTGGTGCAATAGCCTTATAGTCGCTGATGCAGTAAGGCGAGTTCTTGCCCTTCTCTATTCCGATAGGATAAATAGGCATGACCCACATGATGTTGACGCCCAGGTCGCGGATAGAATCGATGCGGGCAGCAACGGCATTAAGCGAGTTGCTGGGGGCAAACACACGGGGATTAACCTGATACATAGCGATGTCGTCGACTGCAGGCAGCTCGAACGCAACGGTTTTTGACTCTTGTGATGGTTTGCAAGCTACAAGTGCGACAATGATGCCAATGGATAATAGTAATTTCTTCATAAATTGTTATTGTATTGATTTGATGGCGCAAAGATACAGAAAAAGCCGTCTGATTATTCTCCAAACGGCTAAAAAACTGCAAGTTACTCTGTGTAATCGGTTGCATCAGCTCACTTACCATTTTATATTTCCGGCCCTAGAACTTATGTTCACGGACTGTAAACATATGTTTATCGCCCGTAAACATAAAATACATAAAAGTCTAATAACATTTTGTATATAGATAGAAAACAAAAAAACAAGCGAGCCGCTAAGAAAACGGCCCGCTTGATTGAGTTATGATAATTCTGATTATTCTACTGTGCAATAGATGTTATTAGTGTTCTTACGAGTTGGATAGAGCTTAATAGTGTTACCAACAAGTGAGATGTTTTCACCATTAGCTACAAGATCATTGATATTTGTTCCGTTTCCGTTACCACCGAGGTTGATACCCCAATCAGAATTGATACGGAACTTCCAACCATTAGCATTAACACCTGCATTTGTAGCCTCGAAGCAGTAATCGGTAGCATTCCATGTCATTTCGACATCGCCACCCCAACCGTTGAAGTCGCCGATGATACCCATCTTCTCGACCTTAACAGCATTCAGAGTGAGGTTAGCCATATCGAGTGTTACATAGTAAACGCCTTCGCCAGCAGCAGCCTTGATATTGTCGCCACCCTTCTCGAAGCCACCAGTAATGCTGGTGAATGTATTGCTATTGAGCTGAGTATCCCAGTTGCCTGGCTCCTTCTGGAACTTGAACTCTACACCCCAACCATTAGGATCGGCTACATAGAGATAACCAGAATAGATACCACTCTCGTCGGTAAGAGCCAGTTTCTGCTCTGCATTTGCCCAACCATCAGTAGCTCCAATGAAGTAAACGTATGGATCGAAATCAAGCGGAGTGATGGTGTAAGTCTTCGTCATCATGTTAACCTGGAAGCGATAGAACTTAGCAGATCCGTCAACATGGAAGGTGTTCTCTGCGCCAATAGCATTACGACGATCGAACGAACCACTCATATCGAAGTCGCCTACATAACCGAACAGTTTGTTCCAGTCATTAGCGTCGATAGCATCAAGTGCTTCGGCATCGCCAAATGTGAACCAGATGTCGCCAGTACCACCATTGCCTTCGAATACGTATGTGAATACAGGATCATCGAATACATCAGCACTGCTATGGCTGAACTTGAGACTCTTATCGCTGCTCCATGAACCAGGACCACCAACGAGATAGTAAGCATCAGCAATGTCAACAGGCTCAATCTTATAGCTGTACTCCATCATATTAAGCGTGATGCGAATCTTCTTGGCACCTGTTACGTGGAATGAGTGGTCGCCACCAAGGTTTGTACGACGATCCATGGTTCCTTCAAGGTCTTCGCTAGCACCCTTGGTACCGAAGAGCTGGTTCCAGTCGCCAGCAGCAACAGCATCAATAGCTGTATCGTCGCCGATAGCAAACCAAGCGTCATCACCACCAGCATCAACAATGATAGTGAAGATAGGATCATCGTAAACGTCGGCATCGCTGTGGTTAAACTTCTGAGTACGTGCACCTTCGGCACTCCAACCTGCACCAGCACCGATGACATAGTAAGCAGGAGCAATCTGAACCTTAAACAGCGGAGTGAACTGAACGTTACGCTGAGCAAAGAAGTTC
>CAJOGK010000084.1 GCA_905234145.1 uncultured Prevotella sp.
AGACGGGGTGATGGGGTAGATAGCAGCTACCTCAGAGAACATGTAACTCACGTGAGCCGCAGCCTCGTTACCATCACAGGTGATAAATTTCTTTTCTTTAGCCATTTGTTTAGATAGATATTAAATGTTAAAACTTAATGTATATTACTACTAATATAAAAATCCGAAAAGCCATAGTGGAATTTGATTATCCTTACCGATCTCAGTATTGTAGCGCGCATAGATAATCTCGTTTGAAAAACGGCACCTGTCAACGGCCTTGGCATCCACGATGCGGAATTTAAGGCGCTCATCTACAAGGAAATTACAATCGCGCGTGCCAGTATTTACTTGATGATCCTTCCACATCGTATTTACAAAGAAGGTCTCCATCGCTTCCTGCTTATCTACCTGAATGGGATAAATGGCATACATCAGATTGGTATTTTGGAGCATTATCCTGGTGGGCTTTTTGGGAATGCCCTGTCCAACAGGATAGATGAGGTTGAGCAGACGGGCATCGGTAAGATACTTGATGTAGTTCATCACCGTAGCACGACTGGTCTCAATATCCTGAGAGAGCTTCGTAATGTTCGGGGTCTTTGAAGGACCGTCTTCGGCTATCTGATAAAAAAGCTTCTTGATTTTAGTGAGGTATTTCAGTTCAATCTGCTTAATAAGCAGAATATCGACCTCGGTCATCATATTCATTGTCTTCAACAGGTTTTCGCTGTAATTGCGATGCTCCTGGAAGAAGGGATAGAAGCCATGATGGATGTAGTCCTGAAAGTAGCGGTTGGGAGATACCTTAGGCAGAATCTGGCGCTCAATCTGCTCGTGATGCTGGATGATGTCATCGAGCGAGTAAGGTTTGAAATTGTTGTTTGTGAGTAGATTGAGGAACTCACGGAAAGAGAAACCACGAAGGTCATAGCTCTTGACGATGCCATTGAGTTCCGGATTCTCGTCCTTCAGGCGCATCACACTGGAGCCTGTGAAAACAATCTTCAGGTTGGGGAAGAGATCGTAGCACTTGCGAAGCTCGGTACTCCAATTGGGCTGCTTAAAGACTTGGTCAATTAAAAGTACCCGTCCACCGCGCCTATAGAATTCACCGGCAAAATCAGCGATGCCATGTCCCTGAAAATAGAAATTATTCATATTGATATACAGGCACTGCTTGTCGAGTATATCAAAGTGCTCTTTTGCGTACTGTAAAAGGAAGGTGGTTTTGCCGACACCTCGGGGACCCTTGATGCCTATCATACGGTCACTCCAGTTGATCTCATCCATAAGGATGCGATGAACCGGAGCATTCACATGCTCTACAAGGTATCTGTGCGTTCTGAAAAATGCTTCCATTCCTGCTTGATTTGTTCTAATTACCTTTTAAAGTGGTGCAAAGATAATACTTTTTTCGCAAATTGCAAAGTCTAAATAGCAAAATCTCAAAAAAAAACTGTATTTTTGCACCAAAATTGATGAAAATGGCAACTTTATACGTTTTTAATCCCGAACATGACCTAGCTTTAGCCTCGAACCTGCGAAACTTTACTTCTCCGTTAGCTGGCAGAAAAATGCGTGCCGAGAAGGGGTGGTTGCCTGCTATCTGGGCAAGTGATTCTGATTTTATTCTGGTGGAGGATGCTACTTTTGCGATGGACAAATGGCTAAGCGAAAGAGAAAGACTCGGGTTTGGAGGGGCCTCGCGCCAATTTGTGGAGAAAAAGGTGTTGTCTCGGCTGGCTATTGATAAGGTAGATCCGTGGGGATGGGATTTAGCTATCAAATATGAGTTGATTCGTCATGGGGTAGATGAAAGGCTTTTCCCATCTGACGAGGCTTTGGAAGACATTCGCCAGCTATCCCATCGCAGAACGGCTGTAGCTTTGCTCAGCCGTCTGGAAGGTCAGGGCTTGACGGGTCAATCGTTTGAGTTGAAACCTACACATGAGGCTTGGAATCGATGCCAAAAGGGGTGTGGTCCATGTGTGTATAAAGCGCCTTGGAGTAGTAGTGGCAGAGGGGTGCGGTTCTTTGAGGGGGAAATGAGCGATGCGGACATGAAGTGGGTGGCACATGTGATAGAACAGCAGGGCTCGGTCATCTTAGAGCCTTATTATAATAAGGTGAAAGACTTTGGAATGGAGTTTTATGCGCATGAGGATGGAAGTGTTGAGTATCTGGGTTTGTCGGTATTTGAAACGCGCAATGGAACCTATCTTGATAATATCGTAGCACTAGAAGAAGAAAAGACAAGCTTATTAACTCCTTATGTATCAGCGGATTTATTGCAGTATGTTAGAGAAGAGATTTGCAGGCAGATGGCATCGATTATCAATCGAAAATACGTAGGATGTTTCGGGGTGGATATGATGATTGTGAAGGGAGATGACCGATTCCTGGTGCATCCTTGTGTAGAAGTGAATCTAAGGCGAACAATGGGGTGGATAGCATTAATCCCCCGCTTTCGCGGAGGATTATTGCTAGGGAATTCATAAAAAATCTACTCGATGACGACCAGTGCATCGTCTTCCATAACACTCTCACCGATCTTCACGCAGATAGCTGTTACCTTTCCGTCCTTTTCGGCCTCCAGGTTGTTAGCCATCTTCATGGCTTCAAGTACAATAACTGTATCGCCAGCTTTTACCTCATCGCCCTCGGATACAAGGATATCGGTAATTACACCAGGCAGAGGTGCCTTAACGGCATTAGCCTTGTTGACAGCGCCCTTGTCGGCAGCAGGAGCATCGCCGCTCTCAGCAGTTGCTGCTTTGAGCACTGGCTTCTTCTTTTCAGGCTCAGCCTGCTTTTCCATTTCTACAGTGTATGTCTCGCCATTAACGGTCAGGGTTGCAATATTATCCTTAATATCGCCTACCACGACCTCATACTTGTTACCATTGATGGTATATTTGTATTCTTTCATACGCTTTTACGGATGTTGAGTAAATGTTTGCGCATAGCCATTCCACTGCGTGGGGTGCGCGTTGATAGTAATGATGCCAGTCTCTATATCGTGGACATTGTTGCCCAGATGCTCGTGCAGAGCCATGGCAATTGCAGCATAAACTTCGTTGTTCATATTTACGAATTTACGATTTACAATTACATAGGTATATTACCGTGCTTCTTAGCAGGCAGAGCATCGCGCTTGGTAGCGAGCTGAGCCAGACCACGACAGATGCGGAAACGCGTATTGCGTGGCTCGATAACATCATCGATGTAGCCATACTTAGCAGCCTGATAAGGATTAGCGAAGAGCTCGTTGTACTCGTCCTCCTTCTCAGCAATGAATGCCTTTACATCCTCACCAGCTTCCTTCTTAGCCTTAGCCTCCTTTGCGTAGAGCACAGCAGCAGCACCAGATGCACCCATAACGGCGATCTCTGCAGAAGGCCATGCATAGTTCAGGTCAGTATGCAGCTGCTTAGAACCCATTACGATGTGTGAACCGCCATACGACTTACGCAGGGTAACGGTGATCTTGGGCACTGTAGCCTCTCCGTAAGCGTAGAGCAGCTGGGCTCCGTGCAGGATAACGGCATTGTACTCCTGACCTGTACCAGGCAAGAATCCTGGAACGTCAACCAATGATACGATAGGAATATTGAAGGCATCGCAGAAGCGTACGAAACGGGCACCCTTACGAGAAGCATTTACGTCGAGCACACCAGCATAGCAAGAAGGCTGGTTGGCTACGATACCTACGCTCACGCCATTGAAGCGTGCAAAACCTACGATAATGTTCTTAGCGAACTTAGGCTGTACCTCGAAAAACTCGCCATCGTCGGTAATAGCAGAGATGACCTTATACATATCATAAGCCTCATTGGGATTCTCAGGGATAATCTCGTTCAGAGAGTCCTCCATACGGTTGATGGGGTCTTCTGTGGGCTTGTAAGGAGCAGTCTCCATGTTGTTTGATGGGATATAGCTCAGCAAAGTCTTCAACATCTGCAGACCTTCTTCCTCGGTAGCTGCTGTGAAGTGAGTTACACCAGACTTAGTTGCGTGAACACTGGCACCACCCAGATGCTCCTGATCGATATCCTCACCAGTAACGGTCTTTACAACCTTTGGACCAGTCAAGAACATATAAGATGTGTTTTCCATCATCAGGGTGAAGTCGGTGAGGGCAGGAGAGTAAACGGCACCACCTGCACAAGGACCGAAGATACCTGAAATCTGTGGAATAACACCAGAAGCCAAAATGTTACGCTCGAAAATCTCAGCATAACCAGCGAGGGCATTGATACCTTCCTGAATACGTGCACCACCCGAGTCGTTGATACCGATACAAGGTGCGCCCATCTTCATGGCCATATCCATTACCTTACAGATCTTCTGGCTCATGGTCTCAGAAAGAGAACCTGCATGAACGGTGAAGTCCTGTGCGAAGATGAATACCAGACGACCGTCAATGGTACCAGAACCTGCAACAACACCGTCGCCAAGGAACTGCTTCTTTTCCATACCGAAGTTATGGCAGCGATGCTCCTTAAACATGTCGTACTCTTCGAAAGAACCCTCATCGAGCAACATCTCAATGCGCTCGCGAGCAGTATATTTACCACGTTCGTGCTGTTTCTGAATAGCTTTCTCACCACCACCGAGACGAGCCTGTTCGCGCTTCTCGATGAGTTGCTTGATTTTGTCTAATTGCTTGCTCATTGTTTTATTTACGATTTACAAATTTACAATTTACAATTTACTCAGGGTGCTCACAAAGTTCTGTAAGGATACCACAGGTTGATTTGGGGTGGAGGAACGCGATGTTCAAACCCTCTGCGCCTTTACGGGGCTTCTCATCGATAAGGCGTACACCCTTTTCTGAAACCTCAGCCAGACCCTTGGCTACACCGTCCTCTACACAGAAGGCTACATGGTGAACGCCCTTGTTGCCCTTGTCGAGCCACTTCTGGATCGTGCTCTCAGGAGATGTCGGCTCCAGCAGCTCCAGCTTTACCTCGCCACAGCGCAGGAAAGCGGTCTTTACTTTCTGGTCCTCTACTACTTCGGTTGCATAACACTCCAAGCCCAGTACATCGGTGAAGTACGGAAGGCTTTCCTCAATGCTCTGAACGGCAATGCCCAGATGCTCAATATGTGAAATCTTCATATCTAATAATTTTAGAATTGTTATAAATGATGTGCAAAGATAATGATTCTTATTCAGAATCACGAATTATAGCTTAAGAATTAAGGAATGTGGGCTGAAATTAAGAAATATTAAAACTCTAACGTGACTTTTCCGTTGATTTGTCGGCCTGTGAGGTAGTTTGGTACAGCCCATTGACGATTGGTGACATCGGTGACCCAATAATAGCTACCAACATTAGAAATATCAAAGAGGTTAAGACAATCGACACCAAGCCAAAGATTCTTAACACCACGGCCCTCTTTGATGGCACGGAAGCTCATGCCGATATCTGCTCGTTTATAGGCAGGAGCCCTGAATTGCTGATAGACCAAGCCATGGTGAGGTGCACCAAAGGGTAAACCGTCTGCTAAGGCCAGACGCAGGGTCATCTTCCATCTGTCTGTACCCGGGAAATAATCGGTAAAATGTAAGTTTACAGCCCAACGCTGATCGGTGGGTAAGGGAAACCAAGTATCACCTAGTTTCTGACGGGCAGACATCAGTGAGAAAGTAAGCCAGGAATCAGTTCCGGGCACAAATTCGCCATAGAGTTTCAAGTCGATACCAGCTGCATAACCCTTGCAGAGATTCGCACCCTCATAGGTAATCTTTAGGTTCTGCACGTTATACGGAATAAGATTTGAGAGGGCTTTGTAATAGGCTTCGGCAGAGAAGCGGAAAGGACGGTTGAGCAGCTTGAACCGATAATCCATTGCAGCGATGAACTGGATGGATTTCTGACTCCTGATTTTCTCGTTAAGAATGGCTGTGGTATGTCCGTTCATATAGACAGTATCACGCATCTCTTTATAGAAAGGAGCCTGATAGTAAATGCCTGTGGCTAAGCGGAATGTGATATTTTGGTTAAAGGAAGGCACGATGGCTAAAGAGGCACGTGGAGAAACGATGGTTTCCTTGTTGAACGACCAGTTAGCCAGACGTACACCATAGTTCAACGTGAAGTAAGTGTCGCCCTTTGAGAAGTGCCATGTATCTTGCAGATAGGCCTCTATGCGATGGCTCTTTAAATCGTTTTTAGCAGAGAGGGTATAGATGAGGTCGAGCCTGTCAGCTGTGTGCGGAATAGAATACCCGCTGGAATCGCGCATTTCGTACTCCTTGGCTTGCTCTTTTACATGTTCGCGCTTATAAGTAATACCAGCTTCAATCAGGTGTTTGGCGGTCTTGTGAGTGCCTATCAGCTTAAAACTGATGCGATCGGCTGTCAGGTAATTGCGGGCATGCTCCATATAAGTACCCACGCCCAGATATTCGCTAGATTGACTGTCATCGAGCCAATACTGTCCTATGATATCATAGCGTTCACTCTCCTTCGTATGGAAGGCTGAGGTGAGGAATTTCAAGTTGGTGTTAGGACCGAAATGACGGGTGATACTAGCCGCTCCGAAGAACGTACGGAATATATCCTTTTCCTGACCATCGAAATACACTTTGAAGGACTTGACATCTGCTAAAGTGCCAAAACTCGTTTCGCGATCCTCTGGGGTGAAATTATAATGATTCTCAGAGATATTTCCCATGAAATCAATCGTCCATCTGCTATTTGGATTGTAGATTATATATGTCTGATAATCAAGGAAATTTGGATTGTATTCTCCAGTAGTTTCTAATGATCCTAACAGATACCGGTTTGTCTTGTAACGCAGGCCGTGCATCATGGAAAAATGCTTGTTGCCATAGCCCAGAAAACCGCTGGCACCCAAGAGCGAACCTGTAACCGATGCCTCAAAGCCCTGAACCTTACGATAGGTGATATCGAGAACCGACGACATCTTATCACCGTATTTGGCTTCGAATCCACCAGTAGAAAAGCCGATTTTCTCTACCATATCTGGGTTGATGACAGAGAGTCCTTCCTGTTGTCCGCTACTGATAAGGAGTGGTCTGTAAACCTCTATCTGGTTGATATAAACCCCGTTTTCATCGAACGAACCGCCCCTGACGTTGTATTGCGAAGAGAGTTCATTATGCGAAGATACGCCAGCTTGTTGCTGGATGAGTTCCTCTACAGCATTACCCGAGGCAGAAGGCGACTGGAGGTTTTTGATGTCCAGTTGTTCTGTTTGAGAAGTCTGGCGCCTGCGTTCTGTAACGGTAATCTCCTGTAAGGCTTCCATCGGGTGCATTACAATCTGTACTCTGATTTGTCCTTTTGGTCTTCGGAATACGCGCTTTCTGGTGGCATAGCCTATCATCGAGAAACGAACCTCCACCGAATCAGCTGATTTCAAATCGATGCTGAACTCGCCTTTGAGATTGGTCATAGTGACTTCACCCTGAGCCAGACAAGATACGGTAACCAGTTCGAGTGCCTGCTCGTCTTCATCCACCACCTTGCCTTTCAGCGTAAAGCCATCTGCCCATGCCGATAGCGCGTTCAGCAGGAGCATCAGTATAAAGCCATATCGCCAGATAGATACGTTCATTTTCATAAATAACGCTAAAAATATCGTTTTATTTGAGAATCTCTTGAAAAACTTTGGAGGAATCAGCTTTTCTTAGTACATTTGCACCATAAAAATCATAAACACCTATTTGAATGAAGAAAATTTTTACTACCTTTTTATTGCTAGTCAGCATTTTAACGATGCTGGCCAACCCTGTAGATGAAAATCAGGCGCGCTCGCAGGCTTTGCAGTTTTTACAGAAGCACTCGAAAGCCGGTACGCGTAGCAATCTAGATTTAAGGAGAGTTGAGACGGGCGTTGTTGACACGGAAGATGCAAGTATTTACGTTTTTAATCATGATGATGGATATGTCGTTATCAGTGGTAATGATCTTCTTCCTGCTGTGTTAGGTTATGGTACAGGAGCATCGTTTGATGCTGATAATGCGTCACCAGCGCTTAAGGAAATGCTTGCTGCCTATAGTGAGGTAGCAAAGACGGTTACGGCGCCAATAATAAGTATACCTGTTCACAAAGACGT
>CAJOGK010000085.1 GCA_905234145.1 uncultured Prevotella sp.
CCGATGAGTTGCTATGATGCTATAAACAGTCTCAAACTCATCCTTATACTTTAGGAGGCTGCTTTCATTATTGCTATTCTTTAAACTATTGCTCATATCTGTCTGCAAAGTTACACATTTCTCTACTATTATAGTATGCAAAATCTGAAAATGTTACGCTTTCAAACACAATTTTCCCTCTTCCCTCTTCCTTCTTCCATCTTACCCCTTCCATCTTACCCCTTCCACCTTATTATATAAGAAAAGAGCCACACGATGGTGGCTCTGTTAAGACAGGTACCAGTCCCCCTGGTTCAGGGCGTTTGTTCTCGAACTTGTTTTTAATTATATTGCAAAGATAGTAAAATTATCAGATAGTTGGATATAATTTGTCGAAAACTTCATCATTTTCATCCAACTTTATAGCTAAACAAGGTGTCTTCTTTTAATTCTGGTCTATTTGTTACTTTCCTAACATAATCATCTATAAGATGACGCCAATCGTTGGGTTTCATGCCAAAATAGCGTTCAGTAAACATACCAACACATACAGATGTGATATTCTTCATCATCGTACCACCATCCATTTCCATCATGTTGTGGATTAATCTCCGTACATCTTCATCATCATTGACATCTCTCAGCATATTGGCATCGGACTGGAACCAGATAGTACCTGCTTTGTTTCTCCGTTTTAGCTTTACCCCGACATCAACTTTTTGCTTTATCAGAATATCTTTCAGTTCCTCAATCGTATATGGTGGATTCTTCCTGTGCAGCATATAGTGGCAGTTGGGACATACAGGTGCCAAGTCTGTATCTACATTCAATTCATATTCTTGGCCAATAGTAGAGATTGGTGTCAGATGATGAACATGAATGAAGTTTTTACCTATCTCACCATAGGTTGCCTCAAAGTCACGCCCGCATACCAGACATTGATAGCCTTTCTTTGCTACGCATTCTCTACGAGCTTTCTGATTTCGCTCATACTTGTTGACATTCACCTTCATCAATGCTCCCTCATAGAGTTTATCATCGTTCTCAGGATAATCCACATCATAAGCCTCATCATTTGCTATCTGATGGGGATGCAGCAAGAAGTCAAGAAGAGCCTCATCCTTTATCTCTCTTACGCTACGAGGTATTCCCTGATAGCCAAATTCATGCATATGATTGAGCGACAAGATGTCGTCTGAATATTCTTCAAGCAATTTGAATCTGGCATAGAAGGAGGTGATACCACCATAATACTGGTCTTTGTCAGTCCAAAAGGGTTCTTGTTCGAAAGCCTTGTCAAATATCATCTTCACTTTTACCACCTCCATCTTGTAATGGATGCGTTTCTCTGGAACTGTCTTATAGATGAACACGACATCACCCTCTGTGAACTTATCCGTTCTCCAGTCTACCATTCCGTTTTGTGCTTTAATAGCATCACCAATTCGGAAGGTATGGTCATTGCTTGGAACTATCCAGTACTTCATTTCAACTACATTTCAAGTACCTTTGTCGATTCTTCACCAAACTGGGAGACTACACGGACTGCAATCTTCTTGCCTTTCTCGTATGGAATCGGTTCACTCTTGAAGTCATAGAGTGTATCCCAAATGTCTTCGTTAAATTCCAGACGTAGCGTTCGTTCTGCCTTTTTCTTTGCCAAGTCTTTTGCAACAGTATCAAGACCTTTTCGCCAAGCAGAGAAGTCTTTTTTGTCGCCACCACAGAAGTGGATGCTACGTACCTTAAAGAGACCGCCCGTATAGTTGTCGTCCATCTCCCAATAGGCGATATCGTTCACGTTACGTGCCTTCACTTCATCCTGTATGGGGTCGTACATATCCATACCGTTAATTTCCACATGACAATTACCATCACCTTCATTTACGAGACTGATATCAGGTTCACCAATGATGATAAAGGAGCCTGCTTTCTTGTCCTTCTTCAATAAACCATCTTGCAGAAGGTCGTCACTCATACGCACCTTTGATACTTGGAACGTACCAAAGTTATAATCTTTGTTCTCACCACTCTCGATGCTGTCCTCAAAGGAGAAACCAAGAATGACGAGCCAGTTCGATTCACTCAGATGCTGACGGAAGGCACGAATGGCTTCATTGACAGCATACTTGCTGACTGTACCAAACTTAGGGCCAATCATGAAATAAACACAATGCTCCTTATCGTCCTCAGTCTTATAATATCCCTTAGCATTCAGATAAGGCTCATCCAGATGTTCCATCGAGTACATCACAGCCTGTTGTTGTTTCACACCATTTCGAATACCATTGGCTTTCAAGTTATTGAAGATACGCTCCGTAAAGGCCGCATATTCGTCAAAGTCATTCTGCTTGTCATTCAAACTATCTGGTGAACTGACATCAAGACTCTGCAATGTCTCAACCGTAAATGGACCACTCACACGAATGCGTTTCTTATCTTCTTCTGGCTGGTCGTAAAGCGTTTCTTCATCGAAAGGTAAATCATTAGCCAAAGCCTTCAGGGTGATATGTGGCACCTTCTTGTAGATAAAGCCTCTACGGATATTGGGATTCTCGCTATCATCGTGAGTTTTATAATATGGGAATAAAGCCGTGGTCAGTCGCTTCTTAGCGATATTCAACGCTATTCGACTCGTATCTATGGTAATCCATCTGCGTCCCCATTGTTCAGCAACGTAGGCAGTCGTTCCGCTGCCACATGTTGGATCAAGAACAAGGTCTCCAGGGTCGGTGCTCATTAAGATGCAACGTTGAATAGGCTTAATTGAAGTTTGGCAAACGTACTGAATATCTGTTGCACCAATAGTATCATCCCATAAATTATCAAGAGTCTGAACAGGAAAATCATCTAAGTATCTGACATATCTGGGAGTCCTTCCAGTATCAGTGATGCGGTTTAATGATATCAATCTTTCCACTCCTTTTTTGTTTGTCTTCCAACTTCTGCTCCCACATTTATACAATGTGCCGTTGAACTCAAAATCAAACATGCAAGAAGGTGTATATCCAGATGATGCAAGGTCGCTTGTAGTGAATAGCTTAATACCTTGGGGGAGTTCTACTCTACCGTTTCTTTCCTCATTCGTCATCTTTCTACGTTCTCCATTGGGGAACTCTATCCCAGTATAGCTCGATACTAAGCCTTTGTTTTTATCTAGGAATAGTTGTCTGTATTTAACTTGTTCTTTGTCCTTTGCATACCATATAATATAATCGTTTATTGTTGCCAAGAAATTAGTTCCTAGCGAAGATCCCTTCTTAAATGATATAAGACTAATAAAATTCTCACTTCCGAACACCTCATCTAAAACAGAACGGACAAGGTGTACATTCTCATCCGATATCTGCACAAAAACAGAACCACTTTCGGTGAGCAATTCTCTTGCCATGACCAATCTATCACGCAAATACGACAGATAGCTATGAATTCCCAATTCCCATGTATCGCGGAATGCCTTTATCATTTCTGGCTCACCTGAGATATTGGAATCATTGTCTTTTACATCGCGACTATTCAACTTCATCTGCCAGTTAGATGCATATTTGATTCCATACGGCGGATCAAAGTAGATGCATTGCACTTGCCCCTTCATGCCCTCGCGATTCAGCAAGGAATTCATCACCAACAAACTGTCACCTTGAATCAATCGGTTCTGCCAGTTGTCGCTATGCTTGTAGTAACCAGCCAATCGTTCCAGTTCATCCTCTTGCTCTTCCTCAAAATCGCCAAACAAGTCAAGCTGTAACTTGGCACTCTCGCTCTTATGCTCATGCAGTTCATAGAGACTGTCGATGATGGCCTCCGGACGGATGTCCTCATGTTTATACAGGCTGCGGATGTCCGTACGCAACTGGGGCATATAGTCAGGATTATCCTCATCGTCGTTCTTGTACTTACCCAACCAATAGAGTTCTGGATCACGTCCACGCTGAAACTCATGGCGGAACACTTGATACTCACTTACTTCCGGCTGTCCGCTAATGGCCATCTGTTCCTCACCCTGATGGGCACTATCAGGAATAGCAGCACGCTTATCGTCGTGTTTGATACTCGAAACGGGTCTATTTTTATCTATCATAGTTGCTTGATTTTTTCGTTAATAAGTTGCTCTAATTGGTCTATATCTCTTACTTCCAACAAATCCCATTGGCCGTAGGTCTTCAGATTGTTAGCTGCTGGAATCCAATAGTCTTTCAGATAGTGGCGCTTGGCATCTTTGTTACCTGAGCTGTCTGCATCGAAATCCAGACATTCTACAATTAGGTTTACGCCTTTCACTCTAACAATGAACGTCGGCATGTATTCTTTATTCTCATCGGCAACAGTATAGGGAATACGGAAACCAAGATAGGTATTCTTTACCCATGCCTCTACACATTTCATCGAGTCGAGTGTCTTAGCTGCAATCTGCTGCCAACTGTTATCTTCTGCTATCACGTAGTTGACGTGACTATTCTGCGTAGGATAGACTGGTTTGTTCGTAGGACGATAGACGTGCTGGGTGCTACCCTCAGGATTATAGTAATTGAGAACGGCAGTTATCTCCTCATGATCGGCATTGGCCTTATGTATACCCTCGTTGATATTGCTCAGCACAGCCTTATAGTCCCAGAGCATCACTAATCTCTTCTGGTCAGGACTGCCATCACCACCCACAATCTCCAACTGCTCGTTGAACCACGTTTCTACAATCGACTTAATATCTGGGAATTTCTGGAACTGCTGACCATGCTCACGACTGGTATAGTATTCGCGAATCATCAAGTGGGCAAAGTAGTAGATGACCTGACTGTCGCGCAGTTCCATATAGTCTGTCTTCAGCATCTTCTTGTCACCATTCACGATGGTTTGCAAAACGGTCTCCGTAGGAATCTTATTGAAGTCGAGCTTGAACTTGGGCAGGTCTGTGAAGTCTGCTGTCAGCGAGCCCTCGATATTGTCAGAACGATAACCAGTAATCACAGGGAAACGAATCTCCAAAGCCTTGCGTTCTGGCAATGCCCGTAGAATAGCTTTGGGCTTCTGTGGTTTTGTTACCACCGTCTTTCCGCCCTTGAAGGTATTAAACGGAACGCCAATGATACGGGCATATTCTGGCGGGAACTTATAGGTGATGTTCTCAGGGTTATAGCGATGCAAGTCTTTGCGATCTATCTCACGACCCAGCTTATCGTATGGAATCAGGTCATAACTCTGACGACGCAGGGCACGACCAACCACCTGTTCACACAACAACTGACTACCAAAGGCACGGATTCCACACACATGAGTGACAGTATTGGCATCCCAACCCTCTGTCAGCATCGATACACTTACCACACATTTGATGTCGCCACCTAACTTGCCAGGCTTTCCAACGGTATTCACCACTTCACGAAGGATATCAGCATCCGTGATGTTGTCTGCTGAGCCAGCACCATGCTGATTGGCATATTCATGCTTGAAGTCTTCAATCTCCTTGGCGTAGGCTTTCTTGAAGGCTTCGTCAATACGAGTGGAAGCTTCGTCAAGCGCAGAAGAATCAATAAGCAAGGTTGGGAATTTGTCCTTGGGAAGTCCCATGCCATCATAATTAGAAAATACATCGAAACGTCCTTTTCTGTATTTGGGTTCACCATCTTCATCTATGCCATCCTGATAACCAGCGATATCGCGATAGACCTCATGCGAAACAGTAGTGTTATTGCAGACAACAATTAATACAGGGGGAGCTGTATAGAGTGTACCCATTGCTTCGTATGCCTGACGCAGACCTCTGTCGTAATCAATATAGTCATTGACAAACTGCTCCAAGGCTGTATTCAGCAAGGTAGGAAGATTGGGTGCCTGAGCAATCAATGGCGTTTCTACCTGATCTTCCTTATCTTTCTTCTTTTGGGCACGCATGCCTCGCTTAGGCAACTTGTCTTTGATTGAATCGTAGATGTTACGAAGCTTGGGTTCATCAAGGTCTTGAGTGTTGTCGTATGCTGGCAGATAGGGAATCTTTACCAAACCGCTCTCAATGGCATCTACCAGTCCAAAATCGCTGACTACCCAAGGAAAGAGCGAGTATTCAGGATATCCAGAACCTTTCAGATAATAAGGTGTAGCTGAGAGGTCATAAACCTGCTGGAGTTTGTAGCCCAAGAGTTTCATCTGGCGCAGGCCTTCATACCAGACCATAGCAGCCTCGTTCTCTTGTTTCAAGTCGCTCTTTTCGTCATCTGTCAGGCTCTTGTCTTTGTTTTGCTTAGGCAGGTAGCAATGGTGGGCTTCATCGTTGATGACCACAATACGTTTGCCCTTCACGCCTTTTTCCAAGATACGACTCAGCATCACGCTGTAGTCTTCCTTGTCCTTCTGTGTCACCAATTCTCCATTTACCCATTTCTGCTTGCCATCGAGTGGTGAAGCATGTTTGCCAGAGAAAACTCTGGGTAAGAATTGTTGATAGTTGACAATGGTGATGCTGGAGTTCAGACCACCTAATTCCTTTTCGAATTGCTGAGGAATAAGACCACGCTGATGGTAGTAGTCTGTACGTTCGAAGTTATTGCTACGCTGGCTATAGTCCAATTGCAGTACGCCCAAACGGTCACGAATGGTAATACCTGGTGCACAAAGCAAAAAATGATCTGCATAGTGGGTATCCATTGGATTGGCCCGTTTGTTCAGGTAGTTGTAGAGAATCAGCATTGCCATCACCACAGTCTTACCTGTACCTGTTGCCATTTTAAACGCTGTTCGTGGCAGTACATAGGCATCATCTTGGGAAACAGTATGTCTGCGTTCACCCAAGAGATTAAGAATATAGTTGCCTGTGTTAGGGTCACGTTCAGCTATCTCGTTTAACCACACAGCCGTTTCCACAGCCTCACGCTGACAGAAGAACAATCGCAAGTTTGTCCTACGCTCCTTATTGTTGAACCAGAAATCGAGCAATTCCTTGGTAATACGTGAGGCTTTGGGATAGCCTGCCTCTCGCCAAGTCTTTACCTCTTTGCGTATAGTGTTGATAAACTCTGCATTGGGATCTACCGATATAAAATCTTCCTGAGAGAATATCGCCTGACTGCCTCGTTTGTTAGGCACAATATTCACATCATAGCCAAAGGGCCGTCGTCCATTGATGACGGTCTCGTAGTCTATGTTACCGTTCATATCGGTATCGTAATAATACTTCGGTTCCTCGTACGGATTGTTCAGTACGGGATTGTCGTTATTGGCTTGCATAAGCGTTATTAGTTTATGCGTTGCTCTCTAAAAACAAAAGCCTGACCTTATACACAAGAAACGTGGACGCCTCGTCCACATTCCAGGTGTTTGGTCAGACCCTCAGAGAAACAAGTAACGCCCACGCAAGCGTGAACGTCTGCGTGTTAGCTCTGACTTCTTCTGCGACCAAACTTCGGAATGTCTTATAAACAGCAAACGCTAATTTTATCCACGAAAATCATACTGGTGTCTCCACTGAGGCGTTGCAAACTTGTAGGAACAAGTGGTCTGTAAGGACCGTTAGCCAGTACTTAGTTGCAAAGATAGGAAATATATTTTAAATAAACAAATAATGTGGGAGGAAACTGCAAAAAATACAGGGGGATAGACAAGAGTAAGTTTCGTACTTCCGTACTTCGTACTTTAGTACTTTAAGAGAATTTTTTGGGTACAGTAGGGGAATGGGGATGGAAGAGGGAAATGCAAAGAATTAATTGTTAATATATTTAATACTTATATATAATATAAATTATATATAAGTATTGTTTTCTTCTTGAACTTTTCGAAAACGCCTTAACGTCCAATCGTCCACGTCCAAAAGTCCAAAACTGTGTATTTGAGTGTCTTTCCCTGTATAATGTTGACTCCTTCTGAGCCTTGATTTGTTACTGTTTTTGTTAATTACTGTTTATTATACTGATTCTGTTTACTTATCTCTCT
>CAJOGK010000086.1 GCA_905234145.1 uncultured Prevotella sp.
GTTTTTGGAGGACATCAGCGAGGACGAACTGCCTAAGGAGGCAACGGGTTTCAAGAACTCTGCCATCTGGAACAAGCTCTACAACTTCCAGCGCGATGCAGCTTTGGCTATCATCAATAAATTGGAGAAGTACAATGGCTGTATTCTGGCTGATAGCGTAGGTCTTGGAAAGACATTCACGGCTCTCAGTGTCATCAAATACTTCGAGAGTCGCAACCGTACCGTGTTGGTGCTCTGCCCCAAAAAGCTCTTCGAGAACTGGAACACCTATCGCCAGAACTACGTCAACAACCCGCTGGCTAAGGATCGTTTGAATTATGATGTGCTCTACCATACTGACCTCAGTCGTGAAAGCGGACGCAGTAACGACCTCGACTTGGAACGCGTGAATTGGGGCAACTACGATTTGGTAGTCATCGACGAGAGTCATAACTTCCGTAATGGTGGTAAGGTCAGCACAGACGAGAATGGTGAGAACCCTCGCGAAAACCGCTACCTGCGACTGATGAACAAGGTGATACGTGCGGGTGTGAAGACCAAGGTGTTGATGCTTTCGGCTACCCCCGTCAACAATCGCTTCAACGACTTGAAGAACCAGTTGCAGCTGGCTTACGAAGGAAAGTCAGAGGCTTTCAACGAATTGCTGCCTACAGACCGCGGCATTGACGACATCTTCCGTCAGGCCCAGACAGCCTATAACATCTGGGCAAACCTGCCTCCAGAAGAGCGTACTACAGAGCGCCTTTTAGGAATGCTCAGCTTCGATTTCTTTAAACTTCTGGATGCTGTCACCATTGCCCGCAGTCGTAAGCATATCCAGCAGTATTATGATACGACAGATATTGGCACCTTCCCTGAGCGTTTGAAGCCTATCTCTCGTCAGCCACATCTGACAGACCTTGATACCGCCATCAACTACAACGAGATATTCGAGCAGTTGCAATCGCTTCGATTAGCCATCTATGCACCTTCTGCTTTTATCCTGGATAGTAAGCTCTATAAATATAAAGAGGAGGAAAGTACTACAGGTCACCGCCTGAGTATCGAGGAGCGCGAGCAGGGTATTCAACGCCTGATGAACATCCAGTTGCTGAAGCGCCTGGAGTCGAGTGTCAACTCATTCCGTTTGACTTTGGAGCGTATTCGCGACTATATGCAGGAAACACTCGATGCTATCAAACGCTATCAAAGTGGCGACAAGCGCATCTCTGTTGATGACTATGAGGATGTAGATGGTGATGAGGACGAGCAGGACTTCATGATTGGTAAGAAGAAAAACCGCATTCTCCTGGAGGATATGGACTATATCTCATGGCAGCGTGAAATCAAGGAAGACCTTGATGTTATAAAGCTGTTGCTGACCATGCTGGAGAGCATCACACCTAAGCATGACTCAAAATTGCAACAGCTCGTTGCAGATTTGCAGCATAAGTTTGCCCATCCAATAAACGGCGACAATAAGAAGGTACTTATCTTCACCGCCTTCTCTGATACAGCTCTTTATCTATACGATTGTTTAGCTGACAAAATCAAATCAAAATATGGGTTGAATGTTGCTTTGGTTACGGGCGATGTTGAGGCTCGAAGCACCATGAAGCTTCGTGAAAAGTTAGATTTTAACAAGGTGCTAACTCTCTTTTCGCCTATATCCAAAGAGCGCGCTGCCATCTATCCCCACCTGCATGAGGATATCGATGTGCTGATAGCTACCGACTGTATCAGCGAGGGTCAGAACCTGCAGGATTGTGACTACCTGATTAATTACGATATCCATTGGAACCCCGTGCGCATCATCCAGCGCTTCGGACGTATTGACCGAATAGGTTCACAGAATGCCCAGATACAGTTGGTGAACTACTGGCCCGATATGACGCTCGATGAATATATCAATCTGAAGGGCAGGGTAGAGAGTCGTATGAAAGCCACAGTGCTTACTGCCACTGGTGATGACAACCTGTTGTCGCCTGAAGAGAAAGACGATCTGGAGTATCGCAAACAACAGCTGGAGCGACTGAAAGAAGATGTGGTTGACTTGGAAGAGATGAACTCTGGTGTCAGCATCATGGACTTGGGGCTGAATGAGTTCCGTCTTGACCTGTTAGAGTATATGCAGACCAACCATGATGTAGAGCATACGCCTTTTGGTCTGCATGCAGTCGTTCGAGGTAACGCTCAAACCCCAGCAGGCACCATCTTTGTGCTGAAGAATCGCACGGCAGGCGTCAACATCGACCATAAGAACCAGTTGCATCCATTCTATATGGTTTATATCTGTGACGATGGCGAGGTACAGGTGGATCATCTGCATCCCAAAGAGCTGTTAGACAAAATGCGACTTATCTGCAAACAGGTGTCAAAACCTGATGTTGAACTGTGTCATGCGTTTAACAAGGAGACGCGTGACGGTCTGCGTATGGGCAAGTATTCCGACTTGCTCAGCAAGGCCATCAATTCGATTATTTCCGTTAAAGAGCAATCTGATGTTGATAGTTTTTTGGAGGGATTTGCAGGCGAATTGTTCGAGGAACATTATGTGGGGCTCGACGATTTTGAATTAATATGTTTCTTAGTAATCAAGAATTAGAGAATTATGTACGGATTGCCACAAGCCACTGTCCTCAATAGACCGCTTTATAAGAAAGCTGTGTTTGAGAAGTTCAATCTCAAAACGGCAGAGCGTGACCGTTTCGATGTAGATGTCAGTCGTATGGCTATCGTTGCCTACCTTTCTCCAGCGAAGATACCAGCACTACATGGTGAAGGAGTTTTATGTATTGCAAGTACAGCTCAAGCAAAGGGACTATGACACGAAGAACATCCTTCTGCTTCAGAAACTTATCCCTCAAAAGATTGTCTTTGCCTTAGAATATGATGAAGAAGTACAGTTCTGCATCTTTCACACACGATTACAACAATCAGAATGGAAGCACGCTTCTAATGCTGAAATTTCGCTGAAAGGTTTGACCTTCGATGATGTCTGGAACAATATCGTTGCTGAGATAGGTCGTCTAGATAATACTGCAGAGGAAACACTTGAACAGCAAATCATTAATCGTGAAGAAAAGGAGAAGTTGCTTCGCCAAATTGAAGTTCTCGAAAAGCGCTGTCGCACAGAAAAGCAGACGAGAAAGAAATATGAACTGCACCAACAATTATTGAAACTAAAGGAAAGGGCAGCTTATGAATAATCAATCACTTGTCATCGTAATGCCCATAAGCAGAAAGCACATCTACGTAAACTTCGGTTTCGAAGATTTCGTAAATCAACCTGTGCTTTTTAGTAATGGTACGACTCCACTGACCAGTACGGTCACCCTTCAACTGTTCTGGATGGCCCGTACCCGTTTGAGGATGCTGCATCAACTCGTTGAGCAGTTTCACCGCTTTCTTATGTGCTGCAGGCTCGCTACGACGCAGCTTGGCCAAGTCTTCTTCTGCCTTCGTCGAAAAAACAAGTTCGTACATAGTCAAAGAGAATTAAGCCAAGCGTTCATTTCCTCAGGATTTGTAAAGCGTTTGC
This sequence comes from uncultured Prevotella sp., assembly GCA_905234145.1. Taxonomy (GTDB): domain Bacteria; phylum Bacteroidota; class Bacteroidia; order Bacteroidales; family Bacteroidaceae; genus Prevotella. The sequence continues at coordinate 3,521 of CAJOGK010000086.1, forward strand.
CTTTCCCCTGTCTGATTTCCTCGCGAGCCTCATCTACTCTGGCAAAGAATTCTTCCTTCGTCATTAATGTAGGGTCTGCCTGCTTCTCAGCGACAAGTTTGCGCATATATTTGGCTGCACGCTTCAGCAGATTTTCGTCTTCGGCAATAATGCTCATATTGCGAAGAATCTCGGCATTCATTTGTATTGCTGTCATAATCTTATGTCTTTTGGGGGCAAAATTAAGAATAAAAATCGAAATAACAAAATATATATGGAAAAATTAAATATGCAAACCACAGATGTGGTGGATGAGAATATCATGCGAATAGGGGAACTATTTCCTAACTGCTTGACAGAGGTGAAGGACGAGAAAGGGCGCCCTCAGGTGGCAATCGACTTTGACCAGCTCCGTCAGGAACTGTCGAAGAATATCGTGGAAGGCCCTGAGGAGCGCTATCAGTTCACTTGGCCCGATAAGCGCAATGCCATCCGATTGGCAAATGCACCAACCACAGATACCCTTCGCCCATGCAGAGAAGAGAGTGTTGACTTCGACAACACGCAGAACCTATATATTGAGGGTGACAATCTGCAAGTACTGAAGGTGCTTCGTGAATGTTATTTGAATGAGGTGGATGTGGTCTATGTGGACCCTCCATATAATACAGGTAGAAATCTCATATACAAAAATGATTATTCTTCTGATTATAAAGACTATTATTATAATAGCGGTCAAACAGATGAATTAGGTAATTTGTTGATTTCAAATCCAGAGAGTAATGGACGTTTTCATACAGATTGGCTTAATATGATTTACCCAAGAATCAAAGTTGCCAAAGATGTGCTAAAAGATTCTGGTATTTTTGTGTTAACGATTGATGACTGCGAAATCCAAACTGTAACTATGCTGCTCAATGAAATATTTGGTGCAGAAAATCATATGGGAACAATTGTTGTTAAGAATAATCCTTCAGGACGTTCAACAACGAATGGTGTTTCTATTGCCCATGAATATGCATTGTTTTATAGAAAGAATAACAAAGCTGCATTGGGTAGACTTCCTAGGAATGAAAAGCAAATAGCTCGATATAAAGAGAAAGACGAGATTGGTCCATATGAATGGGTTAATTTTAGAGCAAGATATTCCACTAATTCTCCCAAGATGGCTTATCCTTTAATAATAAAAAAGGATGGTACAGATTTCAGAATCCCTGATCTTGTGTGGAATGAAAATGAAAAGAAATATGATATTGTGGGTATTGTGAATGATGATGAATTTATATCTTTGCCTGTTGATGATGATGGTAATATGAGATCATGGAAATGGTCAATACAAACAGTAAAAGATAATAAAGCAACAGAAATGAATGTTCGCCAAAATCAAAAGGGAGAATTTGCAGTGTATGTTAAGTCTCGAATGAACCAGGAAGGGATGTTGCCGCTTACTGTATGGGATGATACGAAGTATTCTTCTACAGAGTATGGAACAAACTTTCTGACGGAATTAATGGGGAAACGCTATTTTGATTATCCTAAATCAATTTATGCTGTTTTGGATTCTCTTAAGGTTGCTAATGCTGGTAAAGAAGCTTTAGTTTTAGATTTCTTTTCTGGTTCAGCAACTACGGCTCATGCGGTAATGATGTTAAATGCCGAAGATGGTGGTCGTAGGAAGTTCATTATGGTGCAGGTTCCAGAAAAAACAGAAGAGGAGAGTGATGCTTATCGCGAAGGCTATAAGACCATATGTGATATTGGAAAACAAAGAATTAGGCTTGCTGGAGAAAAAGTAAAAAAAGAATTGTATAATGAAAGAACACTATTTAGTGTTGAAGCGGAAAAACTTGATACAGGCTTCCGTGTGCTGAAACTCGACTCTTCGAACATGCAGGATGTGTATTACACGCCAGAGGAGTTTGACCAAAGAGACTTGTTTGAGGACAACATCAAGCCGGACCGAACAGAAGAAGACCTGCTGTTCCAGACGATGATAGAACTGGGCATTGAACTGTCTGCAAAAATCGAGCAGACGCAGATTGCTGGCAAGACGGTTTGGAATGTTAGCGATGGTTATTTGATGGCTTGCTTTGACGAGAATGTAAACGAAACTACCATTACAGAGATTGCCAAGCAGCAGCCTTACTACTTCGTGATGCGTGACAAGAGTCTTGCCAACGACAACGTAGCAGACAACTTTGAGCAGATTTTCAATCACTATAGTAAGGATACCATCCGCAGAATCCTCTAAACGAAGCAGATGTATGAAATTTAAGTTTAAGATACAACAATACCAGACAGAGGCTGTGGAGCAGACGGTAAACGTGTTTGCTGGACAGCCCTCGAAAACGAACGCACAGTATCGTCGAGACTTGGGCAAAACCAACGGACGTATCGTGTATGATGAGGAATATGTGGGCTGGCGCAATGCGGATGTGGAACTGAGCGACAAACAGCTACTAGATAACATCAAACAGATGCAGGCAGATGGCAACATCCCACAGAGCAAACAGCTAAGTAAGCCTGAAGGCCTTGGTGCCTGTTCGCTCGATATAGAGATGGAAACTGGTACGGGTAAGACCTACGTATATATCAAGACTATGTTCGAAATGAATAAACGATATGGCTGGAGTAAGTTTATCGTGGTGGTGCCAAGCATTGCCATTCGTGAGGGCGTGCATAAGAGCTTCACGATGCTGGAAGAGCACTTCATGGAACAATACGGCAAGAAGGCGCGCTTCTTTATCTATAACAGCTCGAACCTGACGCAGATAGATTCATTCTGTAGCGATGCCGCTATCAACGTGATGATTATCAATACCCAGGCCTTTGCACGCGACTTCAAGGAGGATGCGAAGAATAAGGTGAGCCTGATTATGTACACCAAGCGTGACGATTTCCAGAGTCGCCGACCTATTGATGTGATAGCAGCCAATAGGCCAATCATCATTATGGATGAGCCGCAGAAGATGGAGGGCGTGGCTACACAGAAGGCTCTAAAACACTTTAAGCCACTATTCGTATTGAACTATTCGGCCACGCATAAAACCTCGCATAACTGTATCTATGCGCTGGATGCCTACGATGCCTATTGCCAGCGACTGGTGAAGAAAATCCAGGTTAAGGGTATCACACTACAAAACCTGATGGGTGCTCAGGCATACATCTACTTTGACAGCATTGTGCTTTCTAAGAATAAGGCTCCAGAAGTAAAGTTGGAGATTGAGGTACAAGGTGCCAATCAGGCTCGTCGTCAGACCATGAAGTTCTCGCAGGGTGATTCGCTCTACGATGTTTCTAAGCTGCCTGCCTATAAGGAGTTTGTGATTACAGAGATTAATCCCATAACGAATTCTGTCTATTTCCGTAATGGTGATAATTTGCGAAAAGGCGAGGTGATGGGTGATGTGAGCGAGAAGACAATCCAACAGGTACAGATTCGCGAAACAGTGAAGAGTCACTTTGAAAAAGAACGCCAGTTGTTTCAACAAGGCATCAAAACGTTGTCGCTGTTTTTTATCGATGAGGTAAAGAACTATAAGGATTATGACGAGAGTGGGGAAGTGGTAAAAGGCGACCTGTGGAAGATATTCGAAAAGGAGTATGTCGACTATCTGAATGAGAACCTATCACTATTTGAAGATGATTATCAGAAGTACTTGAGACGCTTTTCTGCAGAACAAGTTCACAATGGTTATTTCTCTATCGACAAAAAGGGCCATGCTGTGAATAGTGAGGTAAAACGTGGTGAATCGTTCTCAACGGATATCTCTGCCTATGACCTGATTCTAAAAGACAAGGAACGTCTGCTTTCGTTCGATGAGCCTACACGATTCATCTTCTCGCACTCTGCTCTGCGTGAGGGATGGGATAATCCCAATGTATTCCAGATTTGTACCCTCCGTCATGCCAATAGTGCTACGGCCAAGCGCCAGGAGGTTGGCCGAGGCCTGCGTATTTGTGTGGACCAGCAAGGCAACCGTATGGATGCTGAGCGATTGGGTGATGCCGTACACGATATCAATAAACTAACGGTGATTGCCAACGAGAGCTATTCTTCTTTTGTAGATGACTTGCAGAAAGATACGCGTGAGGCTTTACGTGAACGTCCTACTGTTGCTACCGTTGCCTACTTTGAGGGAAAGACCTTTATGCTGGGAGCAGAGCGCTATACCATCAGCAGTCAGGAAGCCGCTAGCATTGTGAGCTATCTCTTCGATAATGATTATACCGATGCAAAGGGAAACATTCTGCCTACCTATCATACAGATATGGAGCAAGGCACGCTGGCACAACTTGGAAAGAAACTGCAACCCATCAGCGAGCAAGTGCATAGACTGATTCAGGGCATCTTCGACCCATCGGCTCTTGAGGGCATGATAGAGAATAGTAACGAAAAAGCCGAAGTGGTGAATGACAAACTGAACGGCAATGCAGCAAAGGATGAATTCAAGCGTTTGTGGGCAGAAATAAATCACCGTTATGTTTATACCGTTCATTATGATAGCGCGGAGTTGATTAAGAAATCTATTGCTGCTATTGATAATGATCTGACTGTAAGACAGATGAAATATGTGGTTACTACAGGCGAACAGGGTGAGGATGACTTAGATTTTACTGGCGAACAAAGTGCTAGCAGAAAAACCTTAAGAGAAGTCTCTACTTCGACTGTACCTTACGACTTGGTAGGTGATATTGCGCGTAGCGCTACGCTGACCAGAAAGACTGTGGTAAGGATTCTGAAAGGTATTCTGCCAGCACGACTACTGTTGTTTAAGAATAACCCAGAGGAGTTTATCCGCAATGTCGTCAAGCTCATCAAAGAGCAGAAGGCTACCATGATAGTGGAGCATATCAGTTATAATCGTACAGAGCAAACCTACGATACGGATATCTTTACCCAGGAAAAGAACCGCCAGACTATAGACAAGGCTTATCCTGCCAAAAAGCATATCCTGGACTATGTGTTTACAGACAGCAAAGGTGAACGTCAGTTTGCTGAGGATTTGGATAAGGCTGAGGAGGTGTGCGTGTATGCTCGCTTGCCTCGCACCTTCCAGATTCCAACGCCTGTTGGCAACTATGCGCCCGACTGGGCTATCGCCTTCAATGACAATATGGGCGTGAAACACATCTTCTTCATTGCAGAGACCAAGGGCTCGATGGACTCCATGCAACTGAAGGGTGTTGAGAGGGCAAAGATAGATTGTGCCAAGAAACTCTTCAACGAGATGTCAACCAGCAAAGTGAGGTATCATGAAGTAAATGGATACGACGCCCTCTTGGATGTCATGAAAACGCTTCCGTAAAGGCGGAACCACCTATGTTTATGGGGAACATGGAGAAATCAAGTTCACAAAATAGGAAATGATAGACTTATTCTGAGCTATTGTTCCCACACTGTGAATTAGTTAGTTGCAAGAAATAGTACACAAAAAGAATCGTCCCGTTGTGTACGCTTTTCAATAATTATTCGTATCTTTGCAGTTATGAAACACAAGATATATGTAGCAAGCAGCTGGCGTAACGGGTATTACCCTGAAGTGGTGGCCAAGTTGAGGGAGGCAGGACACGATGTCTATGACTTCCGCAATCCGCCATCGGGCGACCCTGGGTTTAAGTGGGGTAATGTGGATCCTCGCTTTATGGAATGGTCGCCTGAGGAATATAGAGATCATCTGATGCATCCCAAGGCTGTTAAGCAATTCAAGAACGATATTGAGGCGATGGAGGCTTGCGATACGTGTGTTCTCGTGTTGCCTTGTGGACGTAGTGCTCATACAGAGGCTGGATGGTTCGCTGGACGTGGGAAACTGACGATTGCCTATATCCCTGAGAAACAAGAGCCGGAACTGATGTACAAGTTGTTCAATAAGGTTTGTTGCTCAATAGACGAACTTCTAGATGCATTGAAGTAATATGGATAAACTCACCACAGAACAACGGCACAAAAACATGGCAGCGATTCGGTCGAAGGACACGAAGCCAGAAATGATTGTGCGGCGTGGGTTGTGGAAGCGTGGTTTCAGGTATCGCTTAAATCACAAACGTCTGCCTGGGCATCCAGACTTGGTGCTTCGCAAGTATCGCACTTGCATCTTCATCAACGGATGCTTTTGGCATGGGCATGGCGCTTCGCTAAATGAGAAAGGAGAAATGAAAAATGAGAAATGTTGCTGCAAGATTCCGAAGACGAACAGGGAGTTCTGGGTGGCTAAGATTCGCAGGAATAAGGAGCGTGACAAGGAGGAACATCGTAAGCTGGCTGAAATGGGTTGGCATTGCATTATCGTTTGGGAATGTGAGTTGAAATCATCGAAGCGTGAAGAGACCTTGGAATCGCTGGCGTTTACTCTAAACCACATCTGGTTACAAGATCATGGTGCCAAGACGGTTCAATATCCCAAGATGGAAGAAGAAAGTGAGAATTACTTGAAAGCTGCCGAGGAAGAATTAGGTGAACCAGAGGACTGGTATGTCTTACATTAACTTAAAACAAATCGATTATGAAGCAGAAGTATTTGATGTCGTGGGATGACAATGATGATGACAACATGCGTGGATGGGATCCTGCATCGGAAGATGATACCCATGACAATGGCGCATTGAGTGGCGATGGCACAGAGTTGGCTATCCGCAAGCAGCTTATTCAGAACCACATCGTCGAGGCAATTGTGATACTTCCACGCAACATGTTCTATTCAACGGATATCAGCGTAACGCTATGGATTCTGAACAACAACAAAAAAGCCCGTACCGTTGAGCAAAATGGCAAGATAGTGAAGTATCGAGTTCAAAAATCGCGATGAGCAGATAGACTTCGACACCAAGATGCGCCAACTGCAAACGGAAATGCATGATCTATTGCAGCAGGAAGAAGCAAGTAACAAAGAACTA
>CAJOGK010000087.1 GCA_905234145.1 uncultured Prevotella sp.
CTGATAGCCTATGCCCAGCCTGAAAGAAGTTAAAGGCCGCATAGCCTCAGTCAACTCCACGCGAAAGATCACGTCGGCTATGAAGATGGTGGCCTCCAGCAAGCTGCATCACGCACAGGTAGCTATTCAGAATATGCTGCCTTACGAGACGATGCTGGAGCACATCCTCAAGTCGTTCCTCGCAGCCGAGGCAGAGGCACATACCATCTACGATCAGGTGCGCCCTGTGAAAAGGGTAGCTCTTGTCGTCTTCACGTCGAACTCTTCTCTTTGTGGTGGTTTCAACGCCAACACCATCAAACTGATGTTGAATGCCGTTGATGCATACGCTGAGGAGATTGGACGCGAGAATGTCGAGATCTATCCCATAGGTCGAAAGGTCTATGAGAAGGCCAAGAAGATGGGTCTGAACATCCAAGGCGAATTCTCTGCAATAGCTGACAAGCCAAATGTCAACAAGTGCATCGAGATCGCTATGGAACTCGGAACGAAATTCGCTGAGGGTGAGATAGATAAGGTGGAATTAATCTATCATCACTTCAAGAGTGCAGGATCACAGATACTCACTCGCAAGACTTTCCTTCCCATCGACATCGAGTCGGAGCTGAAAGCCGATCATGAGCGTGACCTCACAAGCATTATTGCTACGAAAGAGTCGCAGGAGTATCTGAAGAAACGTGGTGAGCGCCAGCAGGAGAAAGAGCAGGAGAACGTAAAGCCGCTCAACGATAACTTCATCGTGGAGCCCGACATGAACACAGTGCTCACACAACTTCTTCCGAAGTATGCCCACCTGTTGCTCTACACGGCTCTGCTCGACAACAATGCCTCTGAGCACGCAGCCCGTATGGTTGCCATGCAGACAGCCACCGATAATGCCGATGAGCTGCTGTAAGGGTCGTCAGCAGGCTATCACCAACGAACTGCTTGATATCGCTGGTGGTTCCAGTCAATAACTGATGCCTCACGACAGCATCCTGCAAGAAAAAAGCCCGAACATTTGGTTGTTCGGGTTTTTTTCTTTACCTTTGTCCCCAAATATATAAAGTTATGAAATACGGATTTGTAAATGTGGCTGCTGCCGTGCCTATGGTAAAAGTAGCCGATGTGGCATACAACGTAGAGCAGATTAAAAGTCTGATTACCCAAGCCGAGGAACAATCTGTCGAAGTGATTGTTTTCCCAGAACTCTGTATTACAGGTTATACTTGTCAAGACTTGTTTAAAGAGCAACTTTTACTTGATCAAGCAGAACAAGGAATTATTCAATTGCTTGATTTCTCACGCAAACTTGATATTATTTCCATTGTTGGCTTGCCAGTGATAATCAATGGCTTACTCTATAATTGTGCAGTAGTACTTCAAGGCGGTCAAGTGCTGGGTATTATTCCTAAAACCTATCTGCCAAACTATGGTGAGTTCTACGAGAAACGTTGGTTTGCTTCTGCTCAGGATCTGAATCCCACGGATATTTATTTTGCAGGAAATCCTATACATGTCAGTGCTGATCCATTACTTTTTGTGACAGGCGATGGCGTGAAGTTTGGCGTTGAGATATGTGAAGATGTATGGGCACCTATTCCTCCAAGCAACAATCTGGCATTGGCGGGTGCAGATATCATCTTTAACCTCTCAGCAAGCGATGAACTCATTGGTAAACATGCCTATCTCAAGTCACTTTTGGCTCAACAGAGTGCGCGTACTATCAGTGGTTATGTCTATGCCAGCAGCGGTTTTGGTGAGTCTACTCAAGATGTTGTTTATGGTGGCAATGCAATCATCTTCGAAAATGGTAAATTACTCATTGAGGGTAAAAGGTTCTCATTCGATCCCCAACTGAAGTCATATCAGATTGATGTGGAGAAATTACGTGCAGAGCGTCGTGAAAATACCACGTTTATCAATGCTCAGCGAAGAGCGCATGCCAATGAGATTATGACCAAGAGCGTGGCGCCACACGAATTCAAACTGACACGTTATGTCAATCCTCACCCCTTTATTCCTGCTGATACCGACATGCAGTCTTCTTGCGAAGAGATTTTGAATATTCAGGTAGCTGGTCTTGCCAAACGCTTACACCATATTCGTGGCACCAAGGCTGTCATAGGTATAAGTGGTGGTCTCGATTCCACGCTTGCCTTGCTTGTTACTGTTAAGGCTTTCGATAAACTTGGTCTCGATCGTAAGGGCATCCTTGGTATCACGATGCCAGGATTTGGTACGACTGATCGCACCTATCATAATGCCCTCAAACTGATGGAGACGCTTGGTGTTACCATTCGTGAAATCAGTATTGCCAAAGCCGTTACCCAACACTTTGAGGATATCGGGCATGATGCCAAGATTCATGATATTACCTACGAGAACTCTCAGGCTCGCGAGCGTACGCAAATTTTGATGGATGTTGCTAATAAAGAGAATGCCATTGTGGTAGGAACGGGCGACCTCTCAGAACTCGCACTGGGCTGGGCCACGTATAATGGCGACCACATGTCAATGTATGGTGTTAATGCTGGTGTGCCCAAGACGCTCATCCGCTATCTGGTAAGTTATGTAGCAGGCGAGATGGCTACAGAAACCCTGCTCGACATCATTGATACACCGATTTCGCCAGAGTTGATTCCTGCCGATGAACAAGGCAATATCAAACAGAAGACTGAAGACTTGGTGGGTCCATACGAGCTTCACGATTTCTTCATCTATTATTACCTGCGTTATGGTTTCAGTCCCAAGAAAATCTATCTTTTGGCTTTGCGTGCTTTCTGCAATCCAGATGATGGCAAGCAGCTTTATGATGAAACTACGATAAAGAAGTGGCTCACTACCTTCTGTCGCCGATTCTTTAATCAGCAGTTTAAGCGTAGTTGCTTGCCCGATGGTCCTAAGGTCGGAAGTGTGAGTCTTTCGCCCCGTGGTGATTGGCGCATGCCAAGCGATGCCTCCAGCGCCCTCTGGCTGAATGAGTGCGCCACGTTATAAGAAAATGAGCTAGCAAAACGCTAGCTCATTTTCTTTAAGTGTAATGTGGATCGTTGCGCCTGGTTCCAGATTGCCATTCACAATCAAGTCGCTGATACCATCCTCAATATAGTTTTGTATCGCGCGCTTCAGCGGACGAGCACCAAACTGCACATCGTAGCCCTTTGTAGCCACAAACGCTTTAGCTTCCTCGCTCAGGTCAATGTGGTAACCCACTTGCTCAATGCGCTGATACAGTCCTTTCAGCTCTACATCTATAATTCGTTTGATAGCCTCCAAATCCAACTGGTCGAAAGTAATGATTTCATCCAGACGATTCAGGAACTCGGGTGAGAACTGTTTCGACAGCGCCTTCTGTACGATACTGCGTGCATGCTGCTTATCTTTTTCGTTCAGCGCCAGTTCTGTGCTTGATGATGCACCAAAGCCCACGCCTCTGCCAAATTCCTTCAACTGACGCGTACCTGCGTTCGAAGTCATGATGATCACTGTGTTGCGGAAGTCCACGAATCGTCCGTTACCATCCGTCAGTCGTCCTTCGTCCAATACTTGCAGCAACAGGTTGAACACATTGCCGTGCGCTTTCTCAATCTCGTCGAGCAAGACAATCGAGTAGGGGTGACGCCTTACGCGTTCCGTCAGCTGTCCACCTTCCTCATAGCCTACGTATCCTGGAGGTGCGCCAATCAGTCTTGAGGTGTTAAAGCTTTCCGTATATTCACTCATATCGATACGAATCAGGGCATCGCTGCTGCCAAACATAAATTCTGCCAGTTTCTTGGCCAGATATGTCTTACCCACACCCGTAGGACCTAAGAACATAAAGGTGCCAATGGGATGGTTGGGCTCTTTCAGTCCTACGCGATTGCGCTGGATAGCCTTTACCATCTTGTCGATGGCTGCATCTTGGGCAATAACGGCTGCTTTCAGCTCTTGGGCCATGCCCTTCAGTCTGATTCCTTCTTCCTCAGCCATACGCTGGGCAGGCACGCCCGTCATCATCGATATTACTTCGGCCACTTGCTCAGCAGTTACCGTCTGTGGCTCTTCATCTTCGCCTTTGGTCCAGCGCTCGTTCAGTCTCTTCAATTCTTCTTCCAGTACTACTTGGCGGTCTCTATAGCCAGCGGCCAATTCAAAGTTCTGGCTCTTTACTGCCAGTTGCTTTCGCTCCTTCAGTTCGGCAATCTCACGTTCCTTCTCGATAATCTCGGGTGGAATCTGGGTATTACCTAGATGTACGCGCGATCCAGTCTCGTCCAGCGCATCGATGGCCTTATCTGGCATAAAGCGGTCTGTTACATAGCGGTCTGTCAATTTGACACAAGCTACTAGTGCCTCGTCAGTATAGCTTACGTGGTGATGCTTCTCGTAACGATCCTTGATGTTGCGCAGTATCTGTAGGGTTTCTTCATTGGTGGTAGGCTCCACCTGTACCTTCTGGAATCTACGTTCCAAAGCACCGTCTTTCTCTATTGAGTTGCGATACTCATCGAGTGTGGTAGCACCGATACACTGTATGGTTCCGCGAGCCAATGCAGGTTTCATAATGTTAGCAGCGTCCATCGATCCAGGTGTTGATCCTGCGCCGATGATGGTATGGATCTCGTCGATAAACACAATCACGTCGGGATTGGCCTCCAGCTCCTTCATAAGGGCTTTTAGTCGCTCCTCAAACTGTCCGCGATACTTTGTGCCTGCTACTACGCCCGTCATGTCAAGCGTGTAGATGCGCTTGCCAAAGAGCATGGGCGATGTATGGTGCTCGGCTATCTGCTGGGCCAGTCCTTCAACGATAGCACTTTTGCCCACACCAGGCTCACCTATTAATATAGGATTGTTCTTTTTTCTGCGCCCAAGAATCTCGATAATGCGCTGAATCTCTTTCTCTCTGCCCACGCAGGGATCTAGTTTTCCCTCTACCGCAGCCTGCGTCAGGTCTGTGCCGAAAGTGTCGAGCACAGGCGTTTTCGATGCAGGCTTCTTTTGGGCTGTGGTTACCGTTCCCGATTGTCCTGATGATCTGGTTTTGCCTGATGCATTGCCAGTCTCCTCGTATTCCTCCTCATCTTCATCGGGTAGTCCGATGCCGTTTTTTATCTCACTGTTGCTTTTTGGCGCACGTAGCATGGCCATAGCGTCTTCATAATTCATACTGTTCAATTCTAATACTTGTTTAGCCCCGTTGTTCACTGCATCATGCAGGATGGCGAGCAACAGGTGCTGTTCGTCTACTTTAGGTGTTCTTTGTATCCTGGCCTCCAGTACCGCCAACTTTAAAATATTGCTGGCTTTCTCGTTAAGCACAAGGTCTGTTGTATGTATGGGTTTGCCAATTTCATCTTCACGTACGCGCTGTTCCAATTCAGTCTTTACATTCTGAATGTTCAGATGCAGGCGATGAAACAAATCTATCACGGGCCCGTCTTTACTGCGCAGTATTCCCAGCAGCAAGTGCTCTGGCCCTACACTACGACTGGCAAGACGAGCCGCCTCTTCGCGTGAAAATGCAAGTATTTCAGATACTTTTGGCGAAAACTGTGATGTCATCTATTCTTTACTCTTTACTGATTCTCAATTTGTATATTACTAACTATTTTACCATTCTGAGGGCAAAGTTACAAATAATTCTGCAAACTTCGTGCCACAAAAACCAATAATTTTCCCATAAAATAGCTTAAAAGGTTTGGCAGGGTGGAAAATTTTTCCTACCTTTGCACGGTTAAAAACGCGTCAGCGGGCTTAAAAATGCCCTTAAACGCAAAAATCTATAAATCGTAAATAGTAAAATTGTAAATAAACAAGATGGATCAGACATTCGACAACGACAGAATTATTAAGATCAACATCGAGGAAGAAATGAAATCGAGCTACATCGACTACTCTATGTCAGTGATTGTAGCGCGTGCGCTTCCAGATGTGCGCGATGGCTTCAAACCCGTTCATCGCCGTATTCTTTACGGTATGATGGGCATCAATAATGTTTCAACCCAACCTTATAAAAAATGTGCGCGCGTAGTAGGTGAGGTGCTTGGTAAGTACCACCCTCATGGCGACAGCTCTGTCTATGGTGCCCTCGTTCGTATGGCACAGGACTGGAACATGCGCTATACGCTGGTTGACGGTCAGGGTAACTATGGTTCAGTGGATGGTGACTCACCCGCTGCCATGCGATATACGGAGTGCCGCCTCTCTAAGATGGGAGAGCACATCATGGACGACCTTGAGAAAGATACCGTTGACATGATGAACAACTTCGACGACTCGCTCGAAGAGCCCACCGTTATGCCTACCAAGATTCCAAACCTTCTGGTGAATGGTGGTAACGGTATCGCCGTAGGTATGGCTACCAACATGCCTACCCACAATCTCGCTGAGGTCATCGATGGTTGCTGTGCCTATATCGACAATCCCGATATCGATACCGATGGATTGATGCAATATATCCCAGGGCCTGACTTCCCAACAGGCGCTTACATTTATGGCCTGCAGGGTGTGCGCGATGCTTACGAAACAGGTCGTGGCCGCATCGTTATGCGTGCAAAGGCTGAGATTGAGACAGGCGAGACCAACGATAAGATTGTTGTAACAGAGATTCCTTATGGTGTGAACAAGGCCGACCTCGTAGCTTATATTGCCGACCTCGCTAACCAGCATAAGGTTGAGGGTGTGGCCAATGTCAACGATGAGTCAGGTCGCCAGGGTATGCGTATCGTGGTAGATTGCAAGCGCGATGCCAATGCCAATGTGCTGCTCAACAAGCTCTTTAAGATGACTGCCCTTCAGAGCTCATTCTCAGTGAATAATATCGCTCTGGTAAAAGGTCGCCCACGTCTGCTCTCGCTCAAGGAGTGCGTCAAGTACTTCGTAGAGCATCGTCACGATGTAACCATTCGTCGCACCAAGTACGACCTGAAGAAAGCACAGGAGCGCGCCCATATCCTTGAGGGCTTGATTATCGCTGTGAATAATATCGACGAGGTGGTTAAGATTATCCGCAATAGCGAAACACCTTCCGATGCCCAGCGTAATTTGGAGGCACGCTTCAATCTCGATGAGCTCCAATCGAAGGCCATCGTCGATATGCGCCTCTCTCAGCTCACAGGTCTGCGTGTCGATCAGCTCCATCAGGAGTTTGAGGATTTGCAGAAGCTCATTGCCGATTTGCAGGAGATCCTCGACAATCCTGAGCGCTGTAAGGAAGTGATGAAGCAGGATTTGCTCGAGGTAAAGGAGAAGTATGGTGACGAGCGTCGTACAGAGATTATTCCTTTCGACCACGAGTTCAATGCAGAAGACTTCTATCCCGACGATCCTGTTGTGATTACCATTAGCCACATGGGCTATATCAAGCGTACGCCGCTCAATGAGTTCCATGAGCAGGGTCGTGGCGGTGTAGGCGCCAAGGCTGCCCGTCATCGCGACAACGACTTCACAGAGTATATCTATCCTGCCACGATGCATAATACCTTGCTCTTCTTCACTCAGAAGGGACGCTGCTACTGGCAGAAGTGTTACGAGATTCCTGAGGGCGACAAGAACTCAAAGGGTCGCGCAATCCAGAATATGCTCAATATCGAGCCCGATGATGCCATCAATGCCGTTCTGCGTATCAAGAACTTCAACGACAGCGAGTTTATCAATTCCCACTACGTGATGTTCGCTACCAAGCAGGGTATCATCAAGAAGACCTGCCTTGAGGCTTACTCGCGCCCACGTGCTAACGGTGTGATAGCCATCAATATCAACGAGGGCGACCAGGTAGTAGGCGTTCGCTTGACGAATGGTCATAACGAGATTCTGCTCGCTAATCGCAATGGCCGTGCCGTTCGCTTCGACGAGAACGATGTTCGTACCATGGGTCGTGTATCTACAGGTGTGATAGGTATGCGCCTCGATGGTGGCGACGATGAGGTAGTAGGCATGGTTTGCGTAAACGATCCTCAGACTGAGACCATCATGGTAGTGAGCGAGAATGGTTATGGCAAGCGCTCCGAGGTTGAGGATTACCGCAAGACCGCCCGTGGTGCCAAGGGTGTAAAGACCCTCGCTGTAACCGAGAAGACTGGTCGCTTGGTTGCCATCAAGGTTGTAACCGATGAAAACGACCTTATGATTATTAATAAGAGCGGTATTCTGATTCGACTCAAGGTAGCCGACGTACGTGTGATGGGCCGCGCCACTCAGGGCGTTCGCCTTATCAACCTCGCTAAGAAGAACGATGTGATCGCCAGCGTTTGCAAGGTTCAGCATACCGAGGATGAAGACGACGATATCGAAGAGGCAGAGGTTCTTAACGAAGAGGTATCCGATATAAACGATGCCCCATTGATAGAGACACCAGAGAATAATTAAATAAGAAACTAACTCGTAAATTAGTACATCTAAATTTTAAGCTTATGAAAAAATTAATGATGATGGCAGTGATGTTCGTAGCTAGTGCTACAGCATTTGCCGGTGACAGTGACGCTTTGAAGGCTATCCTCAAGGCAAAGACAGAGGCTGAAACCCTGTTAAACAGCAGTCTCAGTCAGCTTGCTAACGCTCAGGAGAAGGCTAAGGCTTACAACAAGCTTGTTGATCTGGCTATGGAGCAGTTTGAATCTCAGAGCAAGATTCAGACCGAGAATCAGGTAGCAAAGCAGATGGGTAAGGAAGAGCAGCCTGTAGACGAGGCACTGATGACCCAGATGGCTTACAATGCCCTGATAGCCGCTAAGGAGTGCGACAAGTACGATCAGGAGCCCAACGAAAAGGGTAAGGTAAAGCCTGCTTTTGATAAGAAGAACGCTCAGCGTCTGTGGACAGCACCTCGTAACCAGCTGGTAAATGCTGGTCAGAGTGCCCTCAGCAATCGCGATAACGCTTCTGCACGTAAGTACTGGCAGCTGTTCGTAGAGAGCGATAATTTCCCCTTCTTCAAGGATTGCGACCGTGAGCCCCAGAAGCCTTTCTTTGGTCAGGTAGCTCGCTTTGCAGCCATCTTCGCTTTCCAGGATAAGGATATGGATAAGGCCCTCGAACTGGCCGATATCGCCATGAAGGATCCTGAGGAGAAAGACAACGCCCTCAACCTGAAGCTCGAAATCCTGGGTGGTGAGCTCAAGACTAAGGAGGATTCAGTAAACTACGTTAATAAGCTGAAGGAACTCTATGCTGACCATCAGACTGATGGCGTGATGGAGAAGCTTTACAATACTCTGCTCGGACTGGGTCAGGCTGATGAGGCTAACAAGATTCTCGACGAGAAGCTTGCTGCTGATCCTAACAACTTTGTAGCCCTCGCTGATAAGGGTCTGGGTCTGCTTCAGGCACAGAAGGCTGCTGAGGCCGTAACCTATTTGAAGAGAGCATTCGAGGTTAAGTCCGACAACGCCATGATTGCTACTTATGCAGGTACTGCTTATAGCGTATTCGCTCAGGAGACTGAGGATCCCGCTAAGAAGAAGGAACTCTACAAGGAGGCTATCGTATTCTACGACAAGGCTAAGGAGCTCGATCCCGATCGTCTGCAGAGCAACTGGGGTTACAACCGATACAACGCATACTACAACTACTACGGCGAGGATGCTCCCGAAACGAAGCAGGCCGAAGCCGACAGCAAGTAAAACCGCTGTGTAATTTCACTTTAACAATGCGTGCGGCAGAGCTCTGTTTGAGCACTGCCGCTTTTTGTTTCTTTTTTAATAAATCCTTATTTTGTTTGCAATATGAAGTACAAAGTGTTTTTTACATTGTTAATGTTGATGTTCGTGGGGAGCGTTGTGAATGCCCAGACTTTCCGCGATAACAACAACAAGGTGCTTGGCAAAGTTGAGTCAGACGGCACAGTTCGCAACGCCAATAATATGCGTCTTGGCAGGATCTTCGATGATGGAACCATCAGGGATAAGAACAACATGAGAGTAGGTACGATCGAAAAAGATGGTACCATCCGAGACAAAAACAACATGCGATTAGGCACTGTTAGTTCTGATGGCGTAGTACGCGACAACAACAATAAGCGTCTTGGTACTATTGAGAAAGATGGTACGGTGCGTAATGATAACAATATGAGGATTGGTACAGCCAGTGGCATCAAAGCTAAGCACACCGCTGTGTTGTTCTTCTTCAAGCTATTATGAGTTTTATTTAAAACGAAAAGCGAGGAACCTTCAGGCTCCTGTAAAGCAGTATTGGCCCGCATCCTCTGCGAGCCAATACCGATCATTACTAACCAATTAATCAAAACAATAACTAAAACCAAAACAATAAACAACTAACTAAAAGCTCAATATGAAAAGACAATTATGAAAACAACGCTTTGTTTCTTGATTCTGTTGCAAAGATACGACGCATTTCCATCGATTCCAAGTAATAACCCAAATTCTTCCTCAACTACTTGCGACAACAATCCCAAAAAGCGACAAAGACCCAAAATCGCCTAAAATGTTGTCGCTTGTTACAGCAAATAGCTGGGGATTTCATTCATAGAAGAGGGACGGTTCTTCTGTTATAACGAAAGAACCGTCCTGATGTTACACATGGCCATTTCCATTAAAGTTGGCATGCTGAGATAGATGATGTGATGTTTCATATGCTCGACATTATGGAGCTGAGGGAAATACCACCTAAAGAACTGTAAAGTTCACAAGGGATCTGACACTCTGTGAGGGAAATAATAGCCGAAACTCTTAAAAGATATTAAAATTCAGTAGGGTGTCCTGACTTTTGGGACACCTTGCATTTTACTTTGCAGTCAGAAACTTAAAATTATAGTGTTATGATTGCAAAAAAGTATTTTTCGATGGATGTGCTGATAGATTTGATGATGACCAAGTTGTTTCTATTGGCTGAGTATGTGTGTGATAAGACATCGTGCGCTTGCGGTCACAAAATGTTACTGCAAACCGTTGAACCAGCCCCTTCTCAGGACATTGTGCCAACCATTCGTTTCTCGATCGAGGAACTAAATGCGAATAAGCGAGTAAATAGCATTACCAGCAAGCAGCCTCAATTAAAAATCAAATTTGTGGAGGGCGAGTTGTTTAAATAAACCAGTAGGTAATTGGGCTTTGACAGATGAAAACAAATATAAAGATGGAATTGATTTTGCAAAATATTACCAAAGATCAACACTTTGTTCCTGTTTGCTACTTAAGGAATTTTTGTGATGATTCCGAACAAGTTAATAGAAAAAGGAATCCCAGAGCATGGCGGTATGATAAATTGTCTAAATGTGCAGAATTTAAGGGGATAAAAAGTATGTGCTTTAGCCCTAGATTGTATAGCATTAAAAGCGAAAGTGAATCAGTAATCAATGATTCCATTAAGGATAAAGAAACTTTCTTTGAATCTCATTATTTACACGATATTGAGCAAACATATTCTCCCATATTGACAAAGAAAATTTAGGGGAGAACAAAAGGAACAGCTGTCAAAGTTCATTGCGATACAATATTTGAGAGATCCAATCATAAAATGTTTATGTGAAAGTAATGAGGAAATACCCTATTTCAGATTGACTGAAGATTACCTGCGACTTGTGCAGAGTAACCCCGATATTTTAGATGACCCTTCAATGAAACATTTTATATATGCTTATGGCAACAAAGATACGATTCATACTCTTGCACGAAGTTTAGCATACTCTGAATGGACATTTCATTACAGTCAAAATGATGTATTCTACACATCCGATAACCCTGTTTGTTTAGCACAAGATAGGCCTAATGTACAAAACGGTGACGGCCCTTCAGATAAAGGCAAGCTACATATAGTTTTTCCTGTGTCAAAGAATATTTTACTGCAAATTTCTCAGGGACTGCAAATAAATGAAATTATTTGTATAGATAACACGCCACAATGGCAAATTGATAATTTTAATTTCATTCAAGCATATTTTGCCAAGAAATATATTATTAGTGCTACAAATTCTTTTTCAACAATTGAAAACAAGATGAATAACAATCCATTTTCGTGGGATACTAACAAAATGAATTTATATTGAGGTCTTTAATATGAGGGCTCAGAAGTTCCAGGAACCATCGTGCCCATTAATTGATTTTTAGTGGACACTAGTGATTGTGTGATAAATATAAAAAACTCCCACCGAAGCGGGAGTATAGGTTTTACCCTTCGGCCATGATGGCCTTATTGTGATAAGATGTAGGAATCTTACGAGTGCAAAAATAAGGAAAATCTTTGTTATTTCAAAATTAATTCGTAATTTTACCGCAAATTTTAACTAAATATTACTATTATGGATAGAATATTGGGAATTGATACGGGCACTAATAGTCTTGGATGGGCTATTGTTGATAAAGACGATAATACATATCACCTTGTAGCTAAAGGTACGAATATATTCTCTGAAGGAGTAAAAATTGAAAAGGGAATAGAATCGTCTAAAGCTGCAGAACGAACCGATCATCGTTCTGTAAGAAAACATTATTGGCGTAGAAAAATAAGAAAGATAAGATTACTAACCATTTTGTCGGATAATGACTTATGCCCAAGACTAGACAAAGATAAACTTCGTCAGTGGCGCTTGAAGAAAGTGTATCCTACTGATGATACGTTTATGGAATGGCAGCGAACTGAAGATAAAGCTCAGGTAAATCCATACAAGTTTAGATTTATCTGCTTAACACAGAAACTTGATTTAAGTGATATTACTCAGCGTTTTATCCTAGGCCGTGCATTATACCATCTAAATCAGCGTCGTGGTTTCCTAAGTAATCGCAAAGAATCAACCAAAGAATCTGAAGGTGCTGTAAAAGAAGGTATAAGCAGTTTATCGGAGGACATGAAAGTTGCCGGATGCGAATATCTTGGAGAGTACTTCTATCACCTTTATCAAGATGGTAAGAAGATAAGAAATCACTATACCGCTCGCAAAGAACACTATCTAAAGGAGTTTAAAGCCATCTGCACCAAGCAGGAACTTGATGCAGATTTGGTATCAAAGTTGGAACATGCCATTTTTGATCAGCGACCTCTTAAATCACAAAAGGGTCAAGTTGGCACCTGTACTTTCGAAAAAGGAAAATCCCGATGTCCTTCATCTCATCCGCTTTACGAGGATTTCAGGATGTATAGCTTTATCAATAATATCAAGGTTCAAGTTAATACGATGTTTGAACGAGGTGAAAGGTACCTTTCTGATGAAGAAAAACAGAAGATCATCCCTTTGTTTAAACGTAAATCAAAACGTACGTTCCCATTTGAGGACATAGCAAAGAAATTGGCTGGTAAAAATAACTATAGCTATTATAAGAGTGGTGAGGAAAAACCATACATGTTCAACTATCAGATGGACACCCAGGTATCTGGTAGTCCTGTCAATGCTCAGTTAGAAGATATCTTCGGTGAGGATTGGCTAACAAGTGTTTGCGAGGTTTATACACTCGCAAAAGATAAGACACGGTTCCAGATAATGAATGACGTTTGGCATGCCTTGTTTTTCTTTGATGACGAAGACAAACTGAGGGAGTTTGCCATGAATCGCCTGCAGTTGAGCGCTGAAGATGCCGGGAAATTCAGTAAGATCTCTATTCCCAATGATTATGCAGCATTAAGTCTAAAGGCCATACGCAAGATTATACCTTATATGCGCAACTACAATCTGATATATTCGGAAGCCGTATTTCTGGCAAATCTTGTTGAGATATTGCCTCAGCATATTTGGGGCATCAAAGAGATGCGAGAAGCTGCTATCGAAAATGTTATCGATGTGATGCATTCTTATGATAAGAATAACGTGGATGGTATAACGCTTGAGACTTGTGTTAAAGGTTTTTTGAAAGACCGGTATCAGGTAAGCGACGAAGCACTAAAGAAACTCTATCACCCATCTATGATGGAACTTTATCCTCGCCAGCGACCCAATGAAGAAAGTATTTATCAACTTGGTTCGCCTCGAATAAGTAGTGTAAAAAATCCGATGGCAATGCATTCTCTGTTCCGACTTCGTAAGGTCGTGAATCTGATGTTGAAGAAAGGTTATATCAATCCAGACACAAAGATTCATATAGAATTCTCCCGCGATCTGAACGATGCCAACAAACGTTGGGCCATTCAAGCCTGGCAACGGGAGAATGAGAAAGATCGAGAGCGTTATCGTAAGGAAATTGAGAAATATATTACTACTCCATCAGATACGGACATCTTAAAATATCAGCTATGGGAAGAGCAGAGCCATAAGTGCTTATATACGGGTGAAGAAATCTGTATTACGGACTTTTTGGGCGATAATCCTAAATACGACATTGAGCATACTATACCTCGTAGTGCAGGTGGAGATAGTACTAAGATGAATCTGACGCTTTGCAGCAGTAGGTTCAATCGCGACGAGAAGAAAACCAAGCTCCCCACTCAATTGGCTGTGCATGATGATATCATGGAGCGTATTAAAGATTGGAAAGAGAAATACGAAGAACTTGAAAAGCAGATAAGAAAAAACAGTACTAAGGGAGCTGCTTCGAAAGAAGAGAAAGACGCAAAGATTCGGCGTCGCCATCTGTTGTCATTGCAAAGAGATTATTGGCGAGGTAAATATCAGCGCTTTACGATGACGGAGGTACCAGAAGGCTTCTCCCGTCGTCAAGGCACAGACATCAGTGTTATTTCTCGTTATGCCCGAATGTATCTCAGATCGGTATTCAAGCAAGTATATATAGTAAAGGGTATAGCTACTTCTGACTTTAGAAAAATGTGGGGTATTCAGGAAGAATATACCAAGAAAGAGCGTGTGAACCATGTTCATCATTGTATAGATGCCATCACTATTGCATGCATCGACAAAACGGAATACGACAAGTTGGCCCAATTCTATCACGAATACGATGAATATAAACAAGGAAGGGGAGAAAAGCCTGTATTTGAAAAGCCCTGGCCTTCGTTTGTCAGTGATATCAAGCAGATTCAAGACGAGTTGCTGATTGCCCATTATTCAAAAGACATTGTACCCAAACATTCAAAACGTTATGTTCGTGATAGTAAAGGCAAGAAAATATTGACGCAAGGTGATACGGCACGCGCTTCATTACATAACGATACTTATTATGGTGCAATAAAGGTGGATGGTGATTTGAAATATGTAGTCCGTAAGAATCTTGCAGGACTGGATGAAAAGGATGTAAAGAATATCGTTGATGAAGAGGTTAGATCCAAGGTAGAAAATGCTATTTTGCTACATGGCTCGTTGAAGAAGGCTTTGGAAGAAACAATCTGGATGAATGAAGATAAGCAGATCCCCATAAAGAAGGTTCGCATATTCACAGGTTCTGTTACTCGCCCGATAAACATTCGACAGCAACGTGACCAATCTCGACATGAGTATAAACGCCAGTATCACGTACAGAACGACCGCAACTATATGATGGCAATATATGTTGGTCATGACAAAAAGGACAAAGAAAAACGAGAGTTCGAATTGGTTAATAATATCACTGCTGCCAATTTCTATCGTCGAAGCAATGATCGTATACCAACGGATAATCAGCTTGTGCCATTATTTAGCCCAAGTGGCTATGAATTGCGATACAAACTGAAAATTGGTACGATGGTACTACTCTATGAGAACAATCCAGAGGAAGTATGGGACTTGGATAAAAGGAATTTGCAGAAGCGGTTGTATAAAGTGACTGGAATGTCATCTTTGGTGATACAGAAATATGTATATGGTACAATTAATCTCGTTCATCATCAAGTCGCAAGACCTAGTACTGAGGTAAAGCAAACAAATGGCGTATTTAAGGCTTCTGACGAATTTCGTGCAGGCATTAAATTGTACCATACTCAGTTTAATGCTCTTGTTCAGGGTGTGGATTTCGAAATTGATGATCTTGGTGAGATAAGGAGGTTGATATGATTACAAGACCTTTGGAAAATGCTCTGACTCTCACTACAGCATCACTTCTCAAAATCTACAAAGGTGAAACAGATAAACTATCATTGCCTATGATAACATGAGTGAAGATCGACTAAATGCATATCGTATTATGTGGCTGTTTGTATTCTTTGATTTGCCTGTAGTGACAAAGAAAGAACGCAAAATTGCTGCGACTTTTCGCAAGAACTT
The DNA here is from genome assembly GCA_905234145.1 of uncultured Prevotella sp. Taxonomy (GTDB): domain Bacteria; phylum Bacteroidota; class Bacteroidia; order Bacteroidales; family Bacteroidaceae; genus Prevotella. The sequence goes on from CAJOGK010000087.1 coordinate 16,043, forward strand.
GATGAAGGATGGTTTTGTTATGTTACAGTTTTCTGTATATATTCGTCATTGCGCATCAAAAGAGAGCCAAGTTGTACATATTAAAAGAGTGAAATCCATGATACCAGATGCAGGTATGGTGAGCATTTTAAGTGTTACGGATAAGCAATATGGCGATATAGTTAACTTCTGGGGAAAGGAAAAGAATAAAAAAGTCCCGTCGGAGCCTTTGCAATTGGAATTTTTTTAGTATATTTGCTGCGAAAATCCTCATTTCGAACCACTTCTTAGGCAAGAAAATGTTCTTAAAAGTCTGAAATACAGGCAAATAATAATCCTAGGTTGTGGTTTGATGTAGGAAAAGGATGATATACAACTTACCAAGTGAGATGCTATCCACCGTGAAAGTTGTGGTTTGATGTAGGAAAAGGATGATATACAACGCAGCTGCCTAATTATATTATCACATCAGAGTTGTGGTTTGATGTAGGAAAAGGATGATATACAACAAGATGCGGAATACCAGTTGGCCATTATGAGTTGTGGTTTGATGTAGGAAAAGGATGATATACAACCCTAAAGAGCTCTCGCGCATGCGCGTGTGGTTGTGGTTTGATGTAGGAAAAGGATGATATACAACACCTTGTCTGCTTTGATTATCCTTGCCATAGTTGTGGTTTGATGTAGGAAAAGGATGATATACAATAAGGCGCAAAGGTGCCTCATCGCGCCCACGTTAAAATGTAATAGGATTATGGGAACATTGAAAGAGTATCAGTGCAAAGGTTGTGACTATACCATAACAGGCACCAGGAAAGGTCGTGCCTTGGGTATGATGGGCGAAATCGAAACTGAAAAAGTTCCGAGGAAATGTCCTAAGTGCGGAGGTGACATGAAAGAAACTGGTACAGTCATCATGATAGATTAGTATAAAAACACAATGAGGTTCTGTGATACACACAGCCTATCTAATATGGTTGAGTAGTTCTGCTGGTGATGTCTCTTGCATTTTGATGTAAGCAAAGAGCTTCTTGCCTGCGTCTTTCAGGCTTGCACCAAAGATGTATGCCACATCATCTATAATCAGGAATCGATCATGATTTCGCTGTGTCGTGATTATACTAATTGGTGGATATTGCTGGTTATGGCGCTGTACATCGAGTTGTTGCTGTTGTGAGAGTTGACGCGTGTAGATAGTGGCTGGTACATTGATGTTGCGCTTGCTTAGCATCGTTAGTGTTGATTCATCAATGTAATTATCGACTAATACTATGGATTGCCTGGCCTGCTTGATCAGGTTGACAATCTGAACGTAGGCATCAAAAATCTGGCCATCGTAGAAAATACCCTCTACTGGAGGAAGGGATGAGCGAACGAAGAAATCTACCTTATTTTTGAGGTCTTTTATCTGCGTGTCTTGTTCTGCTACATGCTGTTCCAATGCTACAATTCGTGCGTTGACAACATAGCCTCTAAGAATATATGCTCTTAAAACACCATTTGCCCACTGCCTGAATTCGATACCCTTTTTAGTATTAACTCTAAACCCAACTGATATGATGGTGTCAAGATTATAATATGTCTTGGTTCTAGTAACCATGCGTTGACCTTCTTGTTGAACTGTTCGGAATTTCCGAACTGTTGCCGACTTTATTAATTCCCCCTGATCGTAGATGTTCTTGATGTGCTCGCTGATGTTAGCTTTACTTGACTGGAATAATGAGACAAGTTGTGCTTGCGTCAGCCATACTGTTTCATCTTCTACTCTTACCTCTAGCCTGATTGTTTCATCAGGCTGATACATGACGATTTCGCCTTTGTTTGATTCAATGCTATTCATAACATTACATTTGAGAGTTTAACTTTAATGCTGCAAAAGTAGTGCATATTTTCGACTTGGCCAAATTATTATGCGTAAAAATGATTCTTTTTCAGGAAAGAAGAGTCTTATCATGTAATAAAGTGACTCTTTTGTTATATACGCAGTAAAGGCTTGCATCCCGCAAGCCTTTACTACACTAACCAATTAATCAAAACAATAACTAAAACCTAAACCGTATGATCTAAAACTAAAAGCTCAATATGAAAAAAGACTATTTT
>CAJOGK010000088.1 GCA_905234145.1 uncultured Prevotella sp.
GTTGGCTGAATATCATATATGTCATTTACAAGATCATTGTCATCTTGGCCGTGATTCATGTGATTCTCGACAATCGTCAGCCAGCCAAGACGATGGCCTGGACCATGGTGATCTACTTTGTGCCCGTGGTGGGCATCGTTTTCTACCTGTTTTTTGGTATCAACACCCGTAAGGAGCGTTACGTCAGCGATTGCTCTATGAACCAGCTTACCAAACGCTCGATGCTGGAGTTTGCAGAACAGCAGGACTTACAATTGCCCGAGAAGCACAAGCCCCTGATAGACCTTTTTATCAATCAGAATCTCTCCCTGCCATTTAAGGATAACCAAGTGGATATCCTTACCGATGGATATCAGTTTATTCATCATTTGCTTGCTGATATCCGTCTGGCCCAAAACCATATCCATATTGATATGTATATCATAGCTGATGATGCTCTGGGCGAACTGATTGCCGATGCCTTGATCGACAAGGCGCGTGAGGGCATAGAAGTGCGACTGATCTACGACGATGTGGGGTGTTGGAATGTCAAGCACCGTTTCTTTGAACGCATGCGTGAAGAGGGTATCGAAGTGCGCTCGTTTATGCCCGTAAGGTTCCCGTCGTTTACGAGTAAGGTGAACTATCGCAACCACCGCAAGATCATTGTCATCGATGGTAAGGTGGGTTTTATCGGTGGTATGAATATTGCCTTGCGCTATGTACAGGGCACGGGCAAACAATCTTGGCGCGATACCATGTTGCGAGTAAGGGGCGGGGCGGTGTATGCCTTGCAACGCTCGTTCCTCATGGATTGGTATTTTGTAGATCGCACGTTGCTCTCCGATCGTAAGTATTATCCTAACAATATCTCGGGTGAATCCAATAATTGTTTGGCTCAGGTAGTGACGAGCGCCCCCGTTACGCCCTACCCTGAAATCATGCAGGGCTATGTACGTATTATCACAGGTGCCAAGAATTACCTGTATCTCGAAACGCCCTATTTTTTGCCCAACGAATCCGTGCTTTTCGCCCTGAAAACAGCAGCGATGGCAGGGGTAGATGTCAGGGTAATTTGTCCGCGTCAGAGCGATGCCAAGTTTGTGGAGTGGGCGAGTCGTAGTTATCTGCGCGAAGTGATGGAGGCTGGTGTAAAGGTGATGCTTTATGAGACAGGTTTCTTGCACTCCAAGCTCATGGTGTGCGATGATATGGTATCTACTTGTGGTTCTACGAATGTTGATTTCAGGAGTTTCGATAATAATTTTGAAGCAAATATCTTTTTCTATGATCAGGATTTGGCTTTGCGCATAAAAGATGTGTTCCTGGAAGACGAGACTCAGTCGGTATTGCTGAAAGATACGCCCGAATGGACGAATCGGAAGATTCTCACGCGTTTGTGGGAGAGTCTTACTCGGATGCTTTCTCCGTTGTTCTGAAAATCGAGAAGTTTACACTGCCATAGCTGCGATGCTCTATAAAATGAGGATCGTCAGAGAAATCGTAATCCTTGCCATGCTCAAACACGAATACGCCATCGGCCTTTAGCAGATTTTTCTCAAAGATGAGTGTTGGGATGGTAGGTAGTTCTTTCAGCGCGTAAGGAGGGTCGGCAAAGATGAAATCAAACTGCATCTTGCACGACTTGATAAAGCGGAATACATCGCCACGGATGCATTGAACATTAAACATTGAAGATTGAACATTATTTCCCTGAAGCTTGCGGAAGCATTCCTGGATGAAATGGTGATGATCGCGGTCCATCTCTACACTAATGACATTGGCACACCCACGTGAGGCTAGTTCGAGCGAGATGCTGCCGGTGCCAGAAAAGAGGTCGAGAGCGGTGGCATCCTCGAAATCAATATAGCTGTTGAGCACATTAAAGATATTCTCCTTGGCAAAATCCGTGGTGGGTCTTGCCTTGAAACTTCTTGGAATATCGAAGTGCCGTCCCTTATATTGTCCCGTGATGATTCTCATCTTCCTTTCACTAATAGCGTCATGAGGTCGTAAGGCAATCCCTCTACCTTTGTAGCAGGCGCCTGCAGGAAATCAGCCTTTGGATTAATGATATAAGCATTCTGCAGATAACGCTTCAGTTCTTTGATGAGTTCGTCCTGTTCAGGGAAATCGCCCACGATATGCAGTTCGTCGTGTTCTGCCTCTAATCGCAACTGCTTCCATACGTATAGAAGGAAATAGAGCGCATCGTTGGTGTGACTGGCCTCAAACGTGTTGCAGAACTTAAAACGGTTTTGCTGGAAACTGAAAATGCTGAGCGACTTGCCGTGGAAGTAGCCATACAACTTGCTGCGATGCCCCGTAAAGCTACGCTGATGCAGGTGATGCCACACGGGCTGAATGGCTAGGATAAACTGCACCTCGTCGAAACGATCGGTAAGCACGCCATGCAAATCCTTGTTGATAGCAAACAAAGATACAGACTTCAGGTTGGGCAACACATTATATAATATTGTACGCTGTTCCTCTTTGGTGGGGAAAGTGTAGTTGTAGATAGCCTCCATCTCGCTTTCTTCAAATTGCTCAATGGGCACCAGCACCGAGGGCGTGTCGATTAGAACCTGGGCTGAGCGAATCTCAGCAGGCACGAAGTTACTCTTTAAGGACTCGCGCAAGTTCACCGCCATGGTAACACCACTCTTCGCGACATAGGGCTCGAAAACGATGGGGCGCTGCTTGTTGGTAGCGTCCTGCTGGGTAAAGGAAAGCGAGTGCTTTCCGATGCGGATAATCATCTTCCTCTGGTCCATTATCTACATATAGTTGCGACACATATCGCTAATAATCCTGCGGCTATAAGTGCCAGGATAATATTTGTCTGCTTGTCGTTTATTTGCATATTCGGCTGCAAAGGTAATAAAAAAATGAAAAAATGAAGAAATGAAAGACTGAAATTAAGATTTATTTGTACCTTTGTAAGCGATATGATTAGCGAAGAACTAAAATACAGGATTCATCAGTCGCTTGGTTTTGTGCCTACAGTGGAGCAAGCGCATGCTATTGAGGTGTTTTCGATGTTTCTTTCCGATAGGCATGAGCATGTGGTGATGATTCTCCGGGGCTCTGCCGGTACTGGAAAGACCACGTTAGCTGGAGCTATTGTCAAGGCCCTTGTATCTTTGAAGCAGAAGATGATTCTTATGGCGCCCACGGGTCGTGCGGCAAAGGTGTTCTCGCTTAATGCAGGTCATGCTGCCTATACTATCCATCGTCGTATCTATCGTCAGAAGTCTGCAGGTGACTTGTCTTCTTTCAGTCTGAACGATAATCTTAATCGCGATACGTTGTTTTTGGTCGATGAGGCCTCGATGATCTCCAATCAGGGTTATGGCGAATCGTCTTTTGGAAGCGGTTTCTTGCTCGACGACCTGATGCGCTTCGTGTATAACGGACAGAATTGTCGCATGATGCTTATTGGCGATAAAGCTCAGTTGCCTCCAGTGGGCGAGGATGAGAGTCCTGCGCTCATAGCCGATGTGTTGCGGGGTTATGGCATGCAGGTGTATGAGTGCGACCTTAATCAGGTGCTCCGTCAGAGCGAATCCTCTGGCATCCTTTGGAATGCTACGAGGATCCGAGAGATATTTTCGAGCGCCACATTCCACCTTCCACAAATAAAAGTCGATGGTTTTGCGGATATTCAGATCGTTCCAGGCGATGAACTTATCGAATCGCTCAGTAGCAGTTATAGCCATGTGGGTATTGACGACACGATGGTTATTACCCGTAGCAACAAGCGTGCTAACATCTACAATCAGGGCATCCGCAATACCGTGCTCGATCGCGATGACGAACTCTGTCGTGGCGACCTCCTGATGATTGTGAAGAATAACTATTACTGGACTGAAGGCGAAAAAGAAATCTCTTTTCTCGCTAATGGCGATCGTGCTATCGTTCAGCGTGTGCGCCATGTCCATGAACAATACGGTTTTCGCTTTGCTGAGGTTACGATGCAGTTTCCCGATTACGATGATTACGAGCTTACCGCTACAGTCATCCTCGATTCGCTCACTACCGAGGCCCCAGCACTTACCCACGAACAACAAGAACAACTATACAATGCCGTGCTCGAAGATTATGCTGATATCCCTTACAAGGCTGATCGCATAAAAAAACTGAAGAGCGATCGTTATTACAATGCCCTTCAGATTAAGTTTGCCTATGCCGTAACTTGTCATAAAGCCCAAGGTGGTCAGTGGTCGCATGTCTATCTCGACCAAGGTTACATGACGGATGATATGCTCAGTGACGATTATATCCACTGGCTCTATACCGCCTTCACCCGTGCCACCGAAAAACTCTACCTCGTCAACTGGCCTAAAACTCAGGTGATTTAGTAAGTCATCTTTGGCTCAAGCTCTTTGGCTTGATCAACCATCTTCTGAACTTCACTAACAGCAGGAACTCGTCCGCAGATGTTGAACTGCTCGTTGATTTCTACGAGTTTGGGCTGCAAGTTCTCGGCTACACGATGACGGAACTCCTTTACGGTGTCAACACCAGCTTTCTCGAGCAACTCGGCAAACTGAGGTCCTACACCATTGATACGGAACAGATCAGCGTGGTTAGTCCAACGGAGAATCAGCTTTTCGCTGATACCAGTGGCCTCTGCCAACTCTTTACGTCCTTTAGGAGCAGCACATTTTTCGAGCAACTCACTTACTTTGTTGATACCTGCGGCAACCAGCTTCTCTGCATAAACGTCGCCTACACCTTCGATGTCGATAATTTTGTAATCCATAATTTAAAAGTTTGAAGTTAATGGTGAATATTATTGCTGCAAATATAGATAAAATAATCGAGAAATGCAATTATTTTAGTTATTTTTTGTATCTTTGCACGAAAATCGTAAATCTCATGATGATCGTCTTATATATATTAATAGGTGTAGTGGTGGGGGCAGTGGTGCTCTATCTGCTCATGGATCGCAAAATGGATGTGCTCCGCATTGAGGGTGGTAAGAAAGCTATTGAACTCTCGATGAAGGGAGAACAATTGGCTGAGGCGACAAGTCGTGTGCGCCATCTGGAGGAAGAAAATAAATCGCTACACGCCAAGGCAGAGAGCCAGGGCAGGGAACTGGAATTGGTTAGACAACAGATTGATACGATAAAGGACGAGAAACAGGAGGAACAGAAAAAGCGCGATGCCCAGTTTATGACCATGGCGCAACAAGTACTGGAACAGAGCGCTACAAAGCTGAAGGAGCAGAATAAGGAAACGATGACGGGCATTACCCAACCGCTGAAAGACGCGATGGAGAATATGCAGAAGGCCATCAATGAGAGTCAGAAGGACGGAGCCGCACGCTCTGCCTCGTTTAGGGAACAGATACAGCAGATGTTGCAACAGACCCAGCAATTGGGCGAGAAAACGGATAGCTTGACGAACGTGTTGCGCAGAGACAATAAGGTAAGTGGCAACATGGGTGAAATCATCTTGGGCGATTTGTTGGCTAGTCAGGGTTTGACAGAGGGCATCCATTATGAGGTACAGGCTCGCCTTCGTGACGAATTGGGACGCCCATTGAAGCATGACGAAACGGGTAAGGAAATGCAACCCGACGTGATTTTGCATTATCCGCAGGGGCAGGATGCCATCGTCGATTCGAAAGTGTCGCTCGTGGCTTACGAGAAATATGTGAATGCCGAAGCCCCAGAAGAGAAAGAACGCTACTTGCAGGAGCATATCAAGAGCGTACGTAGTCACGTAAACGAGTTGGCACGCAAGGACTATTCTAAATATATCAAGAACGGGCGCGAGACGGTGGATTTCGTGATTATGTTTGTGCCCTTCGAATCGTCGTTGCAATTGGCGCTTGCCAACGACCCTACGCTCTGGCGCGAGGCTTTTGAAAAAAAGGTATTTGTAACGGGTGAGCAGAATCTGTTGGGCATCTTGCACATGATTCATATCGCATGGGTACAGAATCAGCAGGCAGAGAATCAGGAAAAAGTGTTTGGCTTGGCAGAGCAACTTTTGGATCGTCTTGGCGACTTCGTGCAACGCTACAATGACCTTGGCGAAAAATTGCGTAAGGCTCAGGATGCTTACGATAATGCGAATAATAAACTGATCAGCGGTAGGCAAAGCGTGGCTCAGAAAGGTCGCGAATTGGTAGACTTGGGCGCGAAGGAAAATGCTAATCGGAAAATACCGATGCCTGAAATTGGACTGGAGTAGTGAATAACGGATAGTTTATAGTTGATAGTTATGATGACTCTGGTATCGGAGAAGATATGGGATTTCGATCTCTCTGTAGCGTTAGGCGAAATCTCTCAGCAACGGAGGGAACAGGCGCTGAAGTTTAAGTTTGAACAAGGTCAGCGACTCTGTGTGCTGGCTTATCAGCTACTGAAACAGGGCTTGCGAGAAAACTATGGCATCACGGAGAATCCTATTTTTACTTATAATGAACATGGCAAGCCCTCTATCGAAAGTCATCCTGATATCTATTTCAATCTGAGCCATTGTAAGGAGGCGGTGATTTGCGTGATCAGCGACCAGCCTATTGGCGTGGATATAGAGAGCATTCGTGAGTATAAAGAGCGTTTGGTTAATTATACCATGAACGAGGCTGAAATCGCAGAGATTCAGAAGGCGGAGAATCCTGCATCAGATTTTATCAGATTGTGGACGATGAAGGAGGCAACGATGAAACTGATAGGTACTGGCATCAGCAACGATATGAAAACGGTAATCGATACCACCAAATATAAATATACCACTGTCGATAAACAGCGGTATATCTATACAATATGTGAAAATCTTATTTAATCAAGTTACCGAGGATATCACGCGTGAGTTCTTTGGTAATGGTACGTGTGGCTGCACTCGTGGCATTCTTGGCCACTCTACCTGTGGTTGAAGTCTTCGACTTGGTCTTCTTGCCCGTTACCTTGTCACTGACGTAAGTGCCGAGGATTGTAGCGAGGGTAGAGGTGACGGCAGTGAGGACGGCTTTAAGTACTTTCGACATCATACCAGGCTTTTTCTTCTCTTCCTTTGCACCTCCTGTTGGCTTTGGAACGGCAATCTCTGCCTCTTGTAGCTCGCGCTCTGCAAGTTGTTTTTCCGCATCAGCCATCAACACCTCGAAAGCACTCTCGCGATCTATTGGCGTATCGTATTTGCCATAAACACGACTCTGCTTAATGATATCCAATCGCTGACCTTCTGTTACAGCTCCGATCTGAGAGAGTGGGAACAGAATCTTGGCACGTTCTACGATGCTTGGAGCGCCTTTTTCGTCGAGGAAACTGACGAGCGCCTCACCGGTTTCAAGATTCATGATCGTTTCATCGGTCTTGAAAGCAGGGTTCGGACGGAAGGTGTCTGCAGCTGTCTTTACGGCCTTCTGGTCTTTTGGTGTATAAGCACGCAGGGCATGCTGAACACGGTTTCCAAGTTGGCCAAGGATATTTTCAGGAATATCTGTAGGACTCTGGGTGATAAAATAGATACCCACGCCCTTAGAACGAATCAGACGAATCACTTGCTCAATCTTGTCGAGTAGGGCCTTGCTGGTGCCATCGAAAAGCATGTGAGCCTCGTCAAAGAAGAATACAAGCTTACTTCTGGCAGGGTAGAGTAGAGTTCACTCAAAAGCCACAACAGGAAGGTGGAATAGAGCTTGGGTTGCATCATCAGTTTATCAGCTGCAAGCACATTCATCACACCCTTGCCACCCTCTGTCTGCATAAGGTCGTAGATGTCGAAAGCAGGCTCGCCAAAGAACTTATCAGCACCCTGATTCTCGAGTTGCAAGAGGGCGCGCTGAATAGCACCAACGGTGGCGGTAGAGATGTTACCATATTTAGTGGTGTACTCCTTGGCATGCTGAGATACCCAGTCGAGCATGGCGCGCAAGTCCTTCAGGTCGATTAAGAGTAAACCACGCTCATCGGCGATACGGAACACGATGTTAAGCACACCATCCTGGGTTTCGTTAAGTTGCATGAGGCGCGACAAGAGCTGAGGCCCCATCTGCGAGATAGTGGCACGCATGGGATGGCCTTGCTCACCAAACACATCGAAAAAGCGAACGGGACAGCTTTGGAACTCGGGATTCTCGATGCCAAATTCGGGCATACGCTTCTCAATAAAACCACTCAGTTTTCCCACTTGTGAGATACCAGACAAGTCACCTTTCATATCAGCCATAAAACAAGGTACACCAGCTTGACAGAAGGTTTCTGCCATCACCTGAAGGGTGACGGTTTTTCCTGTACCTGTAGCACCTGCA
>CAJOGK010000089.1 GCA_905234145.1 uncultured Prevotella sp.
CAGACGATTGGATTATACCCAGATGAAACTCGACTCGATAACCAATGGCGAAGTTCAGCTCACACCAGAAATGCGTGAGGTTTACAAGACCATCGGTGGCACCCCACATCTGGATGGTCAATACACGGTTTTCGGCGAGGTTACTGAGGGCATGAATCTGATAGAGAAAATGCAAATGGTAGAGACGGATAAGAATGACCGACCTCTGGAGGATATCCGCATCCTGAAAGCCACTGTTACAAAGGACATGCCCGAGCCACCTAAGCCAAAAGTAACAACAAAAAAGACCGTTAAACGGCCTGTCAATAAAAAACCCCGCCGCTAGGCGAGGTTTTTTTATTTTATTTCATCTCTTCGATGATCTTGGCGCCTTCTTTCAGTGCCTCCATGTTCAGAGGTATCAAACCGTGATGGCGCTCAGGCAGTGTCTTCTTCAGGGCCTTCTCAACACCCTTGTCGCTAACGACTGGGGCTACCTTAAGCAGACCACCCAACACGATCATGTTAAACACCTTACCGTTTTTCATCTCGGCAGCCTTGTCCATCGCATTGATCTCATAAATAGTAATATCCTTACGAGTAGGCTTGTTGATGATACCAAAACCATCATAGATCAGAATGCCACCAGGCTTGATCTTCGGTTCGAACTTCTCGAGTGAAGGCTGGTTAAGCACCACGGCAATGTCGTATTTACTGAGGATGGGCGAAGAGATACGCTCGTCGCTAACAATCACAGTAACGTTGGCTGTACCTCCACGCTGCTCAGGACCGTATGCAGGCATCCAAGTAACCTCTTTATCCTCCATCAGTCCTGAATAGGCCAGAATCTTACCCATTGAGAGCACGCCCTGACCTCCAAAACCTGAAATTATTATCTCTTTCTTCATAATTTTCTTCTTTTGGTAGTTATAGAAGTTAAGTATTATCGCGCTTTCGCGCTGAGTAGTTAAGCCATTACATCATCCACTTATTCTGCTGTCAGACATTCGGCTTAACTTCTTAACTTCTTTAACTTCTTAACTACTTCGTAGTATCCTTTAAATCTCCCTTTGGATAGAAGGGGAACATGTTCTCCTTCATCCATTCATTAGCCTTAGCAGGTGTCAGCTTCCAACCGCTGTTACAGGTAGAGACAAACTCCACGAGACTTGAACCCTTACCAGCCATCGAAGCCTCGAAAGCCTTCCGCAAAGCCTTCTTAGCTTTCAGGATAGAGGCCACACTCTCTACACTCTGACGAGTCACATAACAAGTACCCTCCAGACCTGCAGCGATATCAGCCATCTTCAAAGGATAGCCGTGCAACTGAGGATCACGGCCATATGGACAAGTAGAGGTCTTCTGACCAATCAGTGTGGTAGGAGCCATCTGACCACCCGTCATACCATAGATGGCATTGTTGACGAAGATAATCACGATGTTTTCACCACGGTTCAGGGCGTGGATGGTCTCACAAGTACCGATACAAGCTAGGTCACCATCACCCTGATAGGTAAATACCAGACGATCGGGCCAGCAGCGCTTGATACCTGTTGCCAGTGCGGGTGCACGACCATGGGCAGCCTCCTGCCAGTCTATATCTATATAATTGTACGCGAAGACGGCACAGCCTACAGGCGATACACCAACGGCTTTGTCTTCCATACCCATCTCTTCGATGACTTCGGCAATGAGCTTATGCACCACACCATGACTACAGCCTGGGCAGTAGTGCATATTGTTGTCGTTCATCAGCGTCGGCTTCTTGCAGACGTAATTATTTCTTCTCTATTCATTTCCTATGGATTTTTTATTTTTTTCTAAGGAATTTAGGAATATAGGATTTTACTCAATGCAAGAATCGAATAATTCCTTAATTCCAATATTCCTTAGACTATAAATCTCCTTAGACATTCATCACTTTACTCTTTAGCGCTTCTACAATTTCCTCAGGATCAGGAACGATACCTCCTAAGCGTCCGAACTGCTCTACAGGCACAGCACCATTCACAGCCAGGCGAACATCCTGTACCATCTGTCCGGCATTAATCTCAGCCACGAGGATACCCTTTACCTTCTTCGAGAGTGCAGCAATCTGCTTAATCGGGAAGGGGAACAGTGTGATAGGACGGAACAAACCAACCTTAAATCCCTGCTCACGGGCAATCTCAACACTCTTCTCAGCGATACGGGCAGCAGAGCCAAAGGCTACGATAGCATACTCAGCATCGTCCATCAGTTGCTCCTCAAAGCGAACCTCATTCTCCTGAATCTTAGCATATTTCTCCTGGAGGGCGATGTTACGCTGCTCCATGATCTCAGGCTTCAGCTCCAGCGAGGTAATCACCACGCGCTCACGGTTCTTAGGCTTACCTGTAGAAGCCCAAGGACACTGCTTAATCACCTCTTCATCGGTACGACGGGGCTTGAACGGTGGCAGAACAACCTTCTCCATCATCTGACCAATCACACCATCGCTCAGAATCATAGCAGGGTTGCGATACTTGAATGCCAACTCGAAAGCCAGGTCAACGAAATCAGCCATCTCCTGAACAGAAGACGGAGCCAGCACAATCACCTTATAGTCACCATTACCACCACCACGGGTAGCCTGGAAATAGTCACCCTGTGAAGGCTGGATAGTTCCCAGACCAGGACCGCCACGCTGAACATTCACAAACACGCCAGGCACCTCGGCACCAGCCATATAAGTGATGCCCTCCTGCATCAGGGCGATACCAGGACTCGACGATGAAGTCATCGCACGCTTACCAGCACCGGCAGCACCATAGACCATGTAAATCGAAGCCAGCTCACTCTCTGCCTGAACCACCTGCATACCAGTAGTCTCCCAAGGTTTCAGCTCTGCCAGCGTCTCAATCACTTCACTCTGCGGAGTAATAGGATAGCCGAAATAGCCATCGCATCCGCAACGAATAGCAGCGTGGGCAATCGCCTCGTTGCCTTTCATCAACACAACTTCTTTCTCTTCTGCCATAGCTTATTCCTCCACTTTTTTACGATACACGGTAATACAGCCGTCGGGGCAGACGATGCCACACGAAGCACAGCCTACACAGGCCTCCTCGTTGACAGCCTCCACGTAGGGGTAGCCGTGCAGATTCACTTTGTTTGCCAGAGCGATAACCTTCTGAGGGCAAGCGATAATACAGAGACTGCATCCCTTACACCTTTCCGTGTTCACCTCAATGGCGCCTTTTAATTTTGCCATACTTATTTAGTTTTATTATGGATTATACATATCTTTGCAATAGAAGGCCATGATATCATCGAGCATGCGCTTGGCCTCGACAGCAGGACTATTCGGGTCGAGTTCTATAGCCTGGATATAGCAATTTATCGCCTCATGCCATAAGCCCTGCTTACGGGCCTCATTGCCTTTCTGGTAATACTCTTCGGAATTCATATTCTATTTTTTATTCTAAGGAATATAGGAATTCAGGAATTTTTAGCGCTAGCCTTCCTTGATTCCTTGATTCCTTAGACAATAAATTATCCTTAGTCATTATAGAATCCTTAGCGATAGTATTCGCGTTTACCTGCAGCAAGGGTATTCTTCATCAGGGAGCAGATGGTCATCGGACCAACGCCACCAGGAACAGGCGTGATGTAAGAGCACTTGGGAGCCACCTCGTCGAACTTCACATCACCATTCAGACGGAAGCCACTCTTGCGCGTGGCATCAGGCACGCGAGTGGTACCAACATCGACGATGACTGCACCCTCCTTCACCATATCGGCAGTCACAAAATCAGGCTGACCGATGGCAGCAATAATAATATCTGCTGCACGGCACTCCTCCTTCAAGGTCTTTGAACGCGAATGACATACAGTAACAGTCGCATCGCCATACTGCTTCTGCATCATCAGCTGAGCCATGGGCTTACCCACGATGTTCGAGCGACCTAAGATGACACATTTCTTACCACAGGTCTCGATATTGTAGCGTTTCAGCAACGTAATGATTCCTAGAGGGGTAGCTGAGATAAAGCAAGGCAGACCAATGGCCATACGACCCACATTGATGGGATGGAATCCATCTACATCCTTGCGGTAATCAATAGCCTCGATAATCTTCTGCTCGTCAATATGCTTTGGAAGAGGCAACTGTACGATGAAACCATCTACATCGTCGTCCTTATTGAGTTTGTCGACACAATCCAGAAGTTCATCCTCCGTGATGTTATCCTCAAAACGGATGAGTGTACTCTTAAAACCACAGGCCTCACAAGCCAACACCTTATTCTTAACATAGGTTTCAGAGCCGCCATCATGACCCACCAATACTGCGGCCAGATGAGGTTGCTTACCACCACGGGCAACAATCTCCTTCACCTCTTCAGCAATCTCAGCCTTAATAGCTGCCGCTGTTGCTTTTCCGTCTATTAACTCCATATTTTTTAGAATTTTGGCATACCACCCTTCATGGCTTTCATCGCATTGGCCATCTGTGCCATTTTCGATGAACCCATACCCGTAATCATACGCATCATCTTACGTGTCTGGTCGAACTGTTTCATCAGGCGGTTTACATCTTCAAGTTTGGTGCCTGAACCAGCGGCAATTCTGCGACGACGACTCTGATTGATGATATCAGGATTAGCACGCTCCTTGGGGGTCATCGAATTAATGATGGCCTCGATACCCTTAAAGGCATTGTCATCGATATCCAGATCCTTTATCTGCTTGCCTACGCCAGGAATCATTGCTGCCAGGTCTTTCACGTTACCCATCTTCTTAATCTGCTGAATCTGACCCATGAAGTCATCGAAGTCGAACTTGTTCTTACGGATCTTCTTCTCCAGGCGCTTGGCTTCTTCCTCATCGTACTGCTGCTGGGCACGCTCTACCAGCGAAACGATATCACCCATACCGAGGATGCGGTCGGCCATACGATCAGGATGGAACACATCAATCGCCTCCATCTTCTCACCAGTACCTACAAACTTGATAGGCTTGGTAACGACAGTACGGATAGAAAGAGCAGCACCACCACGGGTATCGCCATCGAGCTTGGTAAGTACAACGCCATCAAAGTCCAAACGATCATTAAACTCCTTAGCGGTATTCACAGCATCCTGACCAGTCATCGAGTCAACGACAAAGAGGGTCTCATTTGGATGAACGGCATTCTTCAGTGCCTCAATCTCATTCATCATCTCTTCATCGACAGCCAGACGACCAGCGGTATCGATAATCACTACATCGTTCGCTTTGGCCCTAGCCTCCTGAATGGCATGATTGGCTATCTCGATAACGTTTTTATTCTCTGGTTCTGAATAGACGGGCACACCAACGCTCTCACCTACTACATGCAACTGCTGGATAGCTGCAGGACGATAAACGTCGCAAGCTACCAAGAGTGGCTTCTTGTGGTGGCGCGTCTTCAGCAAATTAGCCAATTTTCCACTGAAAGTTGTCTTACCTGAACCCTGCAAACCTGACATCAGGATAATCGCAGGCGCGCCGGCGCGACCTTCAACTTTCAACTCAACAGCCTTACCACCCATAAGTTCAGCCAGTTCGTCGTGAACAATCTTCACCATCAACTGACTGGGCTTAACGGCAGTGAGCACATTCATACCCATCGCCTTCTGCTTCACTGTGTCGGTAAACTGCTTGGCAACCTTAAAGTTAACGTCGGCATCCAACAGGGCGCGACGCACATCCTTTAATGTTTCTGCTACATTGATTTCGGTGATTTTACCCTCACCTTTCAGTATCTTAAATGATCTTTCTAGTCTATCTGATAAGTTCTCAAACATAATACCTTATATATTTCGGGGTGCAAAGATACGAATAAGTGAGCGAAAAACCAAAAGAAAATCGCTTTTTCTTTTATTTTTCCGAACGAAAGTATTTTCGGCGAAGAACCCCGTTTTTTATAAAAATGGTGTAAGTATTTGGTGATATGGCGTTTTTTTCATAATTTTGCCGCATCGATTTTAAAAGGAGAAACGACAAGATGAAACGATTATTAGAAGTTTGTACAGGCAATTTAGCGAGTGTAATCGCCGCCGTTAAAGGTGGTGCAGAGCGCATTGAGTTATGTTCAGCCCTTTCGCTCGACGGTTTGACACCATCGATAGGACTGCTGAAATATGTGCGCCAGACCTATCCACAATTAAAAATCCATGTATTGATACGTTCCTGTGAAGGCGGTTTTGTATATAGCAAAGATGATCTGGAGACAATGCTGCTTGATATTCATGAGGCATCAGCCTATGCTGACGGCATCGTATGTGGGGCACTCACGCCTGAGGGCGATATCGATACAGAAGCCCTGCGCTTGATGGTGGAAGCCTCTGAAGGAAAGCCTTTTACCTTCCATCGTGCTTTCGATAAATGCAGAAATCCTCAAGAGGCCTTGGAACAAATTATCGATGCAGGCTGTAAGCGCATCCTGACTTCCGGACAACAACCATCGGCAGAGCAAGGCATCCCCCTACTCCATGAACTCAACAAGCAAGCCAATGGTCGCATCATTATCATGCCAGGTGGTGGCGTAAACGAAAAAAATGCCCGTCTGATACTCGACCAAACGGGCTGTATGGAGATTCACGGCTCTTGCTCTTCAGGCAGTGGCATTACCTCTGCAGAGCGTGTCAGTCAGGTGAAAGCTATAATTGGCGGATAACCTTCAGCAACTGTTCACCAAGATTAATGGTGTAACCCTGCAGACAGAACACCACGCGATTAAACGTATCACAAACCAGGAATACCGGCAGCGAAGGACTGGTGAGCTTCATTTGCTCCCATACCTCCTGTCGGATTTTTCCGTCTACATCTGTGCCCCAAACCACAGTCTCAGGCAACTGATTGAACTCAGCGAAATTAAATCGTTGCGCTTCATCGTCGTTCTGGAAGAGGAAAATCATCTTGCGCCCCCATTTCTCGAACTCGTTCTTATAGACAGAGATGTCACGAAGGGCATGATTGGTAGGTTCCTGATTTGGAGCCACAATAGCAAGCACGTAATAACCGCGACCTGTGGTAGAAAGCAGACTCTTATCCGCATTCAGTTGCTTGTCGTGATAGATATCCTCTGCATTCAGAGAACCAATCACCTGCACATCTTCCTGACTCTCGCGCAGCGTAAAGGCTACTGTTTGGTCTTTATCAAGATGAATACGCTGCAAATGCGCCAACACCTTGCCACTGGCCATTCGAGTACCAGTTGTCAGTACATATTCGCCTGTATCCATCGCCTGACCCTTTGCGAAATCATCCTTCCAGGTCGCCTCTTCAGGGAATGTCTGCAAATCCAAACGACCATCGTCTAACTTGCTCAGCGTAAAGTGGATGTAATACTTCGGATTATCGTTATGAGCAGCCTCCTTGTAATCAAGCGTAATCTGGGCTTGAGGATTCTGGGCTTTAGCAGAGGAAGCAAAGACGTCGAACCACTTGCCGTCAGCATAATACTGGGGCTTACCATTCACCTCATTAATACGGGCAGGCATATCCAAACTGCGAGCCACAGAAACGAAGAAGATATTGCGCCCAAGCTCATCCGTCAGTTTTTCGCGATACACACTCATCGGCAACATACGGAGTTGCTGAGGATTATGATCCTTGTCGAGACGGATGTTCTGATTGCACCACTGCTCCAACTGCTTTGGCGACTTGATGAAAGCCATCTTTTCACGGAAGAAAGCCTTGTAAGGTGTAAGCCATTCATTTTCTACTCTAGGAGAAAGCACATATTTATCATAGAGAAGGGTGGCTTCTTTTGGAGCTACTTCATTGTCTTTCAAAACTTCAAGGGTGATGTCTCTCAAGTCCTTCTTTGAAAGCACAGCAAGCAATCGTTCTGCCAGATTCTTTTCTTTAGCTTCCGACAAGAACTGCTTGATTACCTGATGATTACCTCGCCAATCTTCTACAGGCATCGTAGCCTCGTAAGCCTGACGAATGCTATCTTCGTAGGCCATACGGCGATTATTCTCAGCTCGCTGAGCCTCTGTTACAGGAGGTAAAGCAGCACTGACAGGCGGTGGAACGATATCAAAATCCATCACTTCTGGCAATGGCGTATCATCCAGTTTTACAGTAACAAACTGGTCTTTACCAAAAGATACCTGTTTAACGGCTACCTTTCCCTGCTTTGTTACCCACAGCAACATATCGCCCTTACCAGCAGTCAGGAAAGTGCGACCATTCTGATCGGTGTTTTTCTTGGCTACCGTATAGAATTCAGCATAGTTGTATAGCTTAAACTCCACCAAGGCATCTGGCACCGCATGGCCCTTATCATCAACGACCTGAACCTGTAATTCAGATGTAGGCGCATAGTTGTCGATCACATTAATCTCTGTATAACAAGGTGTACGACTCATCACCTCCTCTGGTCCGTCGTAGTCGCCAAAGGCTTTCGTGTGCATCAGCATGCCTCGCGAGGCACTCTCATTAAACCATCCCAGATTCAGCACAGGTTCTGGTTCACAAGCACCCAGGAAGTACCACTTGCCATCGGCCCAAGCCTCTACCCAAGCGTGGTTATCGTCGGTATGCGCCCAACGAGGGGTATAAACCTGGCGTGCTGGAATACCCACAGCTCTAAGAGCAGCTACGGTAAAGGTAGACTGTTCGCCACAACGGCCATAAGCTGTTTTAAGCGTAGCCAGCGGACTACTGGTTCTGGCATCCGAGGGGCGATAAGTCACATGTTCGTGGCACCAATGGTTTACCTCTAGGATAGCATCCTTCATGCTCAGGTTCTCCACTCGAGGCTTTAACGCCTTGTAAAACACCTCACGACTCATGTCGAGATTCTCGTTATTCACACGTACTGGCACCACAAAATGTTTGAACTCTCGCTCTGGCACATCCTCTCCCCAAGGCATCGCAGCCCTTGCTGTCAGCGAAAGTGATACATTCTGCTGATAGAACTCAAGGGGATAGTCCGTCTTATCAGGCAACGGCATGTACTGATAAAGGAAGTTCACATAGTCATCCCTGGTCTGTCCTTGCGTTGTTTGCCATAGGCTGCTGAGCACTAAGGCCATCGTCGATAGTAGTTTTTTCTTCATAGGTTGTTTCTTTTGTTCTTTGGCTGAATTCACAGCCGCAGTATTGTTGGTTATAAAAATTATACTCCTTCAATAGTTGGTTTCGTCGTTCATAGAGTCCACCTTTTCGCCAGTTCTGAGCCCAAAAGGTAGTGCCCTCAACCATCTGTTCTGCCAGATGACCAGCACATTCTATCTGCTCCAGACTTTTCCAGCGACTTGAGGCCAAGGTGGTTGTAAAATACTGAATGCCAAGCGCTTTTGCTTTTTTAGCAGCCTCTGTCAATCGAAGTGTAAAACACAACTCGCAACGTTGCCCTCGTTCTGGCTCGCCTTCTAGGCCACACACATCCTTTTGCCACTGCTCATGATCGTAATCGCCATCAATCCAAGTAAGTCCGAGGCTCTCAGCATGGCGCTTGCTTTCATTCTTGCGAATGTCGTATTCCTCCCGAGGGAAGATATTGGGATTATAGTAAAAGATGGTGGGACGGATATCGTGCTGAACCAACCATTCTACGATGGCCGAAGAACACGGTGCACAACAAGCATGCAGCAACACCTCCTTACATCCCTCTGGTACTATAATCGCCGGCTGTTTCAATTTTCAATTTTCAATGTTCAATGTTTAAAGTCCCCTCGCCTTCCAGATACGATCCTTCGCAGCATTAATCTCCTGGAACTTCTTTTCTGCAGCTCTCCGCACATCTTCGCCCAAAGCTGCCACCTTATCAGGATGATGTTCGAGGGCCAGCTTACGATAGGCCTTCTTCACCTCATCGTCAGTGGCATTCGGATCTACACCTAATACTTTATAGGCATCTTCGAGCGTATTGCCTTCGAGGTGTAACATCGAGTCGACCTCACTCGTCCGAAGTCCCATCCACTGAGCACACTCTTTCAGGGCATTGATTTCACTCTGAGGCACACTACCATCAGCCTTTGCCACCATCACCAGATAGTTGAGCAACTGCAACCGCTGAGAGTAGTCCATCTGCTGGTTAATCTGACTGCAACACTGACGAACAGTCGATTTAAACTGCTGCCAGCCCTCGCGCTTCTGCTCATCAAAGAGTCTGTTCAGTATCTCATTGCCCTGATTGACGGCACTCTCGCCGAAATTCTGGCGCAACATCTGGCGCACCAGTTCCATTTCTGAGTGCATCGCCTTACCATCAGCCTTGATGATATACGAAGAAAGCACCAGCAATGAAAAGAGGAAGCTGTTGCGCTCACCCTGTTGCTGACGTTGGCGATAGGCCTGCTGATAAGCCTGATTGTAATCCTGATAAGATTGCTGATGAGGCGTATTTACGCCATCGAGCATATTATCAAAAAGTGATCCCACCAGATAGCCGGCCAAAGCACCCAACGGGCCTCCAGCCATCCATCCGATAAAACCACCAATCCATTTTCCTGCCATCTATATATTTGATTTGGTGTCTCTGCGACTTATTTCTTAATCAGCGAGGCAACCCACAGGATAGCAACAGCACCGATAATGGCTGTACCGAGCTGACCTAAAAGTCCGCCCCACTGGATACCCAACTGCTCAAACAGCCAACCTCCAAGCACACCACCAAACAGACCCAGCACCAGATTCATGATAAATCCGAAGCCACCACCTTTT
>CAJOGK010000090.1 GCA_905234145.1 uncultured Prevotella sp.
TGGCAGGTGGATCGTACGGATGGCAAGCCCGTGGTGTTTATTACTGGCGACAGTACTGTGAAGAATGAGGATCAGGATACTGATGGTATGTGGGGTTGGGGTGCTGTAGCAGGCACAGTGTTCGATGAAAACAGAATCAGTATCGTGAATGCTGCTATGGCTGGTCGCAGCTGTCGTACCTATCTGAACGAAGGCAGATGGGACAAGGTGTATAACTCGTTGCAGCCTGGTGACTATGTGTTGATCCAGTTCGGTCATAACGATATTGGAGCCATTGATGCGCCCAAATATCGTGGTGCCATCGCTACTGGACTGGATTCCTGTCATGTGTATCAGATGAAAGCTGCCAAGGAAGATCTGACCAAGCAGAACATCATTGACCAAACGCTGAAGTCGAATACGATGGTAGGGTCTTACGAGGTGGTTTATAGCTTTGGCTGGTATCTGA
Source organism: uncultured Prevotella sp. (assembly GCA_905234145.1). Taxonomy (GTDB): domain Bacteria; phylum Bacteroidota; class Bacteroidia; order Bacteroidales; family Bacteroidaceae; genus Prevotella. Next base: position 449 of record CAJOGK010000090.1, read on the forward strand.
AGAAGTTTATTCAGGATGTGCGCGAAAAAGGTGCTACACCGATTTTAGTATCGTTAACGCCACGTAATGAATGGGAGAACGGTAAGATTGAGCGTCGCAACGACTCGTATGGTGCTTGGTATCGTCAAGTAGTAAAGGAAACAGGTGTGGAGTTTGTAGATCTGCACAATCTGGCTGCCGACTTCTACGACAAGAAATGTGGCAGTAAAGCTAAGGCAGATAAGTACTTTAAGCGTGATCACACCCATACCTCCTTGTTGGGTGCTAAGACCAATGCCCAGTGTGTGGCCCAAGGCCTGAAAGCCAATAAAAGTTCATTGGCTGATTATCTAAAGAAGAAATAAAAAATAGGAATGGTGATGAAAAAGATTTGTATGATGTCGCTCCTGCTGATGATGGTGGTGTCGGTGGGAGCTGCAAAGACTAAGAAAAAGGCTCCAGTAGAAGTCTGGCCTGATGGTACCGTTATGGATGCATGGTTCAAGGATACTACTAAAGTGGATATTACCACACTCGGGCGTCAGTATGTGATAACCGACTATAGTGTCAGTAACGACTCGACCCTTGTTCAGACATCCGCCATACAAGCAGTCATCGACCGTGCTGCGAATGCTGGGGGCGGGGTTGTCGTTATCCCTGAGGGAACCTATCTGACTGGTGCCTTATTCTTTAAACAAGGTACGCACCTGCACGTGAAGGGTCATCTGAAAGGATCAGACCGCATTGCAGACTTCCCCATACTGACGACTCGCATAGAGGGTGAAACCTGCAAGTATTTTGCTGCACTTATCAATGCTGACGGACTGGATGGCTTTACCATCAGTGGCAATGGAACCATCGATGGAAACGGACTGAACTACTGGCAGGAGTTCTGGATGCGCCGTAAGTGGAATCCCCAGTGTACGAACAAGGATGCCCAGCGTCCACGACTCACCTATGTGTCGAACTCGAAGAACGTCACCATTCAGGATGTACACTTGATTAACTCTCCTTTCTGGACGAACCACGTCTATAAGAGCGACCATGTGCGTTACCTGGATTGCTATATTTATGCGCCAACTGAAAAGATTTGGGAGCCAGACCCTACACGTGGTGCGCCTTCGAGCGATGCCATTGATATCGATGCTTGTACCGATGTGCTGATCAACGGTTGTTTTATGCATGTGAACGACGATGCTGTGGTGTTGAAAGGTGGCAAGGGTACTTGGGCTGACAAAGACGAGACCAACGGCGATTGCGAACGCATACTGATTCAGAACTGCCGTTATGGAAAGGTACACGGTTGCCTGACGTTAGGTTCGGAATCGCTACACGATCGGAATATCATTCTGCGCAACTGCTATACAGAAAGAGCTGATCGTGTGCTATGGCTGAAAATGCGTCCTGATACGCCTCAGCACTATGAGTATGTCTTGGTTGAGAATATCACGGGTCATTGCAAGCGCTTCCTGTTCATCCATCCCTGGTCGCAGTTCTTTAAACCAGAGCAGCGTGATGATATGTCATTGAGTAGGTGTAATAACATTATGATGCGTAACATACAGGTGGGTGTTGAAACACAATACGATGTGAAGACATCAGACAAATATGAGCTCGTGGATTTTACCATCGATGGTAAACCCTTGGGTTTTGCAAAAAATCCTGTTGAAGATAAAGATTCTCAAAATATAGTTTATGAATAATTAGATATAATTAATAAATGAAACAATTATGAGTAAAGCATTAGTTGAAACCAAAGCAAAGGTAGGTGTATTCAGTATAGCCCTGCAGGCATACCTGCCACAGTTCCCTCAACTCGTTCCTGAGTTTGAGGCTCAGTATGAAGCGTTCAAGAAAACGTTGCCCGACAGCATCGAGATTATTGATGGTGGTATGGTCACCAGTAAGGAACAGTCGATGGCTGCCGGTGATAAGTTCCGTGCCGCCGATGTCGACCTCGTCATCCTGCAGATGTTGACTTACTGCACCTCTTATAATATGTTGCCTGCTGTTCGTGACCTCGACGTGCCTGTTGTGATTGTGAACCTGCAGAAGAAACTCGCTCCAGACTATGCCAAGACTGACATTCCTACCTGGTTGGGTGAGCTTTATGCCTGTGGTGCCATTGGTGAGATGGTAGCCGACCTGAACCGTGCTGGTAAGCGCTCTGCAGTCATCACTGGCGTGGTTGAAGGTGGCGACCCAGCTTGTCAGGCAGAGATCGAGGACTGGTGCCGTGCCGCTCAGGTGCGTCGTCGTTTCCGTGATACCAACATCGCACAAATCGGACGTCCATATCCTGGCATGATGGACCTCTACATCGACGAGACCAACCTCTATCACCGCATGTTCGTTTATACCAAGCAATTCGACTGGGAGAAGATGTGGGCGATTGCCGACAATATTACCGATGAGGCAGCTATCAAGGCCAAGGCAGAGGATATTCTGGCTACCTTCGACATCGAGGGTGGTGGCACCATCGAGAAGGTATGGGATATGGCCAAGTATGTCGTAGCCTTCGAGCAGTGGGTAAAGGACGAGCAACTCGGCATGATTGCCTCTCACTATGACGGTTTCGCCAAAGGTGTTGCAGGCAAGCTCGACTCCATGCTGATTCCTGCTTTCTCGATGCTGATCAAGCAGCATACTGCCTGTGCCGTAGAAGGTGACATGAAAGTGGCTATGGCGATGTCGATCTTGAAGACCATCTCTGGCACGGGAACACTGGCAGAGATGTACTCCATCGACTTCCCCAAGGATATCTGTATCATCGGCCATTCAGGTTCTGGCGACTTCGACATCTCTCAGGCCAAGAAGCCTACGATGAAGATTGTGCCTGTATTCCACGGCAAGGCTGGTGGTGGCTATCTCACCCAGTTCTATCCCCCTACAGGACCAGTTACCTATCTGGCTATTACCCAGGACAAGAACGGTGTGTTCAAATTCGTGGTGGCAGAGGGCATCAACGAGGACGGCGAGATCTTTACCTTCGGCGATACCAATATGCGCACGAAGTTCTCATTGCCGTGTCGTGAGTTCGTGAACAAGTGGAGCGAGGCCGGTCCTACCCATCACATGGCAGCTGCCGTAGGTCATCATATCGACACCATCCTGAAGGTGGCTAAGATTTTCAATATTGAGTGTGACATCGTCTGTCGTTGAAAGGTAAAAAAGTAAAAAGGTAAAAAATGGCAAAAGGTGGAAGTTTAAAGAGCACGCTGGCCGTGTCTCTGAATAATTATCTCGACGCGGGAGCTATTGTGGCTGGTGCCAGTGGTGTGACCCTGTGGCAGAACTATCTCGGACTATCAGAGATGCATCTGGGCTGGCTCAATGCCCTGAGTGCCAATGCACTGGGTGCCGCTATTGGTGCCATCATCGGAGGATTCCTGGCTGATAAGTTCGGACGTAAGTTTATCTTTACCTACAACCTGTTGGTCTATATGACGGGTGTATTGATTGTGATGTTTGCTTTCAATTATCCCATGTTGCTGGCTGGTTTCATGATTACAGGTATCTCTGTAGGTATCGGTGTGCCTGCCTCGTGGACCTACATCTCTGAGAGTTCTGAGGTGAACAATCGTGGCCGCAATATCTGTATCTCGCAGATGTCATGGGGCGTAGGTCCGATGGTTATCCTGTTATTCGGCATGTTGTTTGCACCAGGCGGTTATCTCTATGGACCAGTAGAGTCGCTGGCTCACAGTATCGTGGGTGCTGATGCCTCACAGGCGACAATAGAGGTGTTCAGTTCCCGTGTGGTGTTCTGTACGCTTTTTATCGTGGCGTTTATTGCCTGGAACCTGCAGCGACAGCTTGAAGAAAGTGCTGAATTCACGGCCAACAAGGCCAAGGATAAGAGCAGTATTGTGGATAACATCAAACTGCTGTTTACCAACAAGATTGCGGTTAAGACGGTTGCTTTCTTGGCTGCCATCTATCTGACGTGGAATCTCGTGGCCTCGGTAATGGGCTTCTTCATGCCACATATCTATGAGACGGCTGGTGGTCTGAGCAACGAGGCTGCTAATATGCTGAGCTGCATTAGTTGGGTGTTTGTAGTCGTGACCACCTTTATCATCTCGTTCATGGTTGATAAGGTGGCTCACCGCTTCTTCTATGTGTTCGGACTTGTAGCGGCCCTCACGGCATGGATATTGATTATCGGTGGCGGTGTATCTACTATCGCTGGTATCTGGGTGTTCACGATTCTCTGGGGCATCAACAACGGCAGCTCTGTCCAGGTGTTTTATGCGCTTTGGGGCTCAGAGCTGTTCCCTGCCAAGTTCCGTGCTGGTGCTCAGGGACTGATGTTCTTCATCGTGCGTGGCCTGTCGGCTGTATGGGGACTGGTCTTCACCTTTATCTATGGTGAAAACGGCGAGGGTTTCACCTTGGCAGCCTATTGTATGGTAGCACTTCTGCTTACCTCGCTCATCGTGGGTCTGCTTGGTATGCCTAATACCCGAGGAAAATCTTTGGAGCAAATCACCCGCGAGCGCTACGGCGAGGCCTTGTGAATATTTGACCTGTACAATTTATATTTTGTCTGAATCTACTGCCACGCTGCCACAATCTCTTGGAATTGCCTTTAAATACAGGTATTCTGAGGTTGTGGCAGATGTATGGTAGGTGGCAGTAAGATGAGGAAGAGTGTCTTTTGTTATCATTTTTTGAGCTTAAAATTTGGAAAACGCCTTAAAATGTTGTATCTTTGCAAGCCGGAATCGAGTATTATGGATTACTCAAAAAACATATAATATGGAAATGAATAAAGAAATCAAGAAACTCAGTCATGAGTTTAACTTTGCAGACGTGCCCAACTGGTACGTGCTCTGTAACAACAACCATTACCCGCTACCTGCATGGTGCCAAAATGTACTATGAGTATATGCGAGGCGAACGACCGCTTTCTCCAGAGCAACAGCAATGGATAAAGGACTACGTGAAGAGCCTGGGCTACGAATGGGAAGTGGAATTTGACGGCTACTTTGAGGCTTACGTCTACCATCACCTAGCTTTAAGCCGTCAGTAAATAACGCTAGAAATGCTGTTTTCCAAATCAGAAAATGGTAGTTTCTGTGTGAGAATATACTGTTTTTTTAAATGGAAAAGCATATTTTCTGTTAGAGAAAACGATGTTTTCTTACTTAGAAAACGCACAAAAATACCATTCTTATCATCAACTACAGACAAAAGACATGAAACTGACATTTGTACTAAGAGATAAAAAGAACGCGCTGAAGCTCTCGACAAAGACCATCGAGAGTTTTGTGGAGCGCATCAAGACAGATACTAAAGATCGAGCCGTAGGTCGTCGACGTGAACAATTTTGGCACCCAGATGCCATCGACAGTTACGACCGCCAGTTCCCCTCGCACCTTGTCTATCCCTCTGCAGAGTTTGAGAAGGACAGCAACGATAATCTGCGCATGAAGATTTTCAATGGGGTTGTGACGCTTACGATAGACAATCTGCAGAATGCCGCAGAAATAGAGGCTGCAAAACAAGCAGCCCGTATCTTGAACTATACGCTGGCTGCTTTTACTGGTCCTTCTGGAAAGGAGGTGATTATACTTGTTCGTATTGCGAAAGCGGAAGCCACTTATTCTGAGGAAGAGGCAGACGTAATTTGTCGGAATGGATGGCAACTGGCATCTGCCATCTATCAGGGCATCCTGCCAAAGCCTATTCGCAAGGAAACGATATCTGTGCGTAGCTGTTTCCACATGCCGCTTGATCCTCATCCTTATTATAATCCAAAGGCCGCATCGCTGCCTGTAAGCGAAAAACCTGAATCGTGGGGACAGAGCCATGATTTGAACTCAGACCAAAATCAAGCGAACAGTCCTCAAGATTCAGAGTCCGAGGAAGTGAGTCTTGAAACCCAGCGACTCATCGATTTCCTCAATGTTCGCTATGACTTCCGTTTTAACACCATCATGGGCTATACGGAGTATAGGGATAAGAGTCATCATTATTGTGTTTGGCAACCAGTGGATGACCGTGCACTTAAGGGCTTGACGATGAAGGTGCGCCTTGGTGGCATCGATGCACGCGATAATGATGTACGTCGTTATGTGCAGTCAGACATGATACGTTCCTATGATCCCATTAGCGATTATCTTTGGGAACAATACGACAAGTGGGATGGGAAAGACCATATTCGAAAACTGGCAAGAACGGTACCCACGAAGAATCCTTATTGGGAGGATTGGTTCTATACCTGGTTTCTGGGGATGGTGCGCCAATGGCAGGTGACAAATCTCGCCAAGTATGGCAATCAGGCTGTACCCTTGCTTATCTCTACGCAGGGATGGAACAAGACTACCTTTTGCGAACAGCTTCTGCCGCCAGAATTGAGTTGGGGTTATACAGGCAATTTGCAGATGGACAATAAGAAGCAGGTGCTCCAACAGATTGCGCAGATGTTGCTCATCAACCTCGACGAGTTTAACCAGATATCGCCTCATACACAACAGGGATTCCTGAACGTCTGTGAAGATCAAGCGTCCATACGGACGACATGTTGAGGATTTCCCTCGTCGCGCCTCATTTATTGCCACGACGAATCAGGCTGATGTGCTGGCGGATCCCACTGGCAATCGCCGTTTCTTGGGAGTAGAACTCACTGGGCCCATTGATGTAAGCACGCCTCCAAACCACGAACAGCTTTTTGCCCAGGCGATGCAGGCGCTCCATCAGCATGAGTCTTACTACTTCGGCCCCTCCGAGGTACAGCAGATTATGGAGTCGAATCGCAGGTTTAGTGTGAAGACAGCTGCAGAACAATTCTTCTTCGACTACTTTGAACCTGCAAAAGATGAATCGGAGGGGGAATGGATGACAACAACGGCCATTTTTAACTATCTGAAGGAAAAAGTAGGCGTAAGTTTGCTGAAACCGACATCAGTCGCCGCCTTTGGGCGCAAGCTTTCAAACATGCCAGACCTCAAAAAAGATGAGAAAAGATACGGAACAGTGTACCTTGTAAAATACAAAAAGGCTTAATTCGCCTATTTACTGCCACCTGCCACACATCTGCCACAACCTATGAATGCCTGTATTTATGGGTACTTCAAAGAGATTGTGGCAGTGTGGCAGTAAATCTCTTACACCTAAAATCCGCAGATAATTTTCAAAGGTCTAATTTTGCCGCCATTTGAGACATGTCTGTCTGTTTTTAGCCATACAAGCGTGTAATCCGACCGACCA